>CAKNFP010000001.1:322500-645000 GCA_930633525.1 Hyphomicrobiales bacterium | reverse complement strand
CCGATGCTCTATTCCTGTTTTGAAATGACATCCTGGGCAAACCTGCCCCACAGGGTGGAACTGCAGAAGGAAAAGCCCCCGTGAATGCTCAGACCTCTTCCGTTCTCGCGCGTATCGATGCCGATCTCGACCAGAGCCTGGAACGGCTGTTCGCTCTTCTGCGCATTCCGAGCATTTCGACAGACCCGGCCTACAAGGACGAATGCGCCAGCGCTGCCGCCTGGCTGAAAGCGGATCTGGAGGCGCTCGGCTTCGATGCCACGGTCCGTCCGACCCCCGGGCATCCCATGGTGGTCGCCCATCAGAAGGAAGCCAGCGACGGCCCGCATGTTCTCTTCTATGGACATTACGACGTCCAGCCGGTCGATCCCCTCGAGCTGTGGTCCGCGCCGCCGTTCGAGCCGGCCCTGCGTGAGGATGAGAACGGCGCCAGGATCATCACCGGGCGTGGCTCATCTGACGACAAGGGGCAGTTGATGACCTTCATCGAGGCCTGCCGGGCCTGGAAGGCGGTGGCCGGCACGCTGCCCATCAAAATCAGCATCCTGCTCGAGGGCGAGGAGGAGTCGGGAAGCCCGAGTTTGAAACCGTTCCTCGATGCCAATCGCGATGAGTTGAAAGCCGACGTCGCGATGATCTGCGACACGGGCATGTGGGATCGCGACACACCGGCGATCACGACGATGTTGCGCGGCCTCGTCGGTGAGGAGGTGGAGATCACCTGCGCGTCGCGAGACCTCCATTCCGGCTTTTATGGCGGGGCGGCGCGCAATCCCATCCATGTGCTGTCCACGATCGTCGCCGGGCTGCATGACCAGGATGGACGCGTGACGCTGCCGGGCTTCTACGACGGCGTGCCCGAACTGCCGGCGGAGGTTCAGGAGCAGTGGCGCAACCTGCCCTTCGAGGAAAGCGCATTCCTCGGCGAAATTGGCTTGGCCGAGCCGGCCGGCGAGCACGGGCGCAGCGTTCTCGAACAGGTCTGGTCGCGTCCGACCTGCGAGGCGAATGGCATCACGGGCGGCTACACCGGCGAAGGGTTCAAGACCGTCATCGCCTCCAAGGCATCGTCCAAGATCTCGTTCCGCCTGGTTGGCCAGCAGGACCCGGACAAGATCCGCGCGGCCTTCCGCGCCTATGTCCGCAGCAAGGTGCCCGCCGACTGCAGCGTCACCTTCAAGGAGCACGGCGGTAGCCCCGCCATCAGCCTGCCTGTGGATGGCGAATGGCTCGGCCTGGCCCGTCAGGCACTCGGCGAGGAATTCGGGCGCGACGCCGCGCTGATTGGCTGCGGGGGCTCGATCCCGATCGCGGGCGACTTCAAGCGTATGCTCGCCATGGATTCATTGATGATCGGCTTCGGCCTGAGCGACGACCGCATCCACTCGCCCAACGAGAAATACGATCTCGCCAGCTTCCATCACGGCATCCGCTCCTGGGCGCGCATCATTGGCGCCTTCGCGGCATCGCGCGGATAAGGCAACCATGAGCCAGTCTTTGACGATCACGGGCAGAGATCCCGCGACAGGCCGCTCGCTCGCCATTGACGTCGCAGACGGGCTGATAGCGTCGATCGCGGCGGGGCCGAAGGATGAGCGTGCGTGGCTCGCCCCCGGCCTCGTCGACCTGCAGGTCAACGGCTTCAACGGCCATGACATCAATGACAGCACCCTTACCGTCGCGACGGTGGAGGCGCTGACCAACGCGATGCTGCGGGTGGGTGTCACGACGTTTCTGCCAACGATCATCACGGCCAGCGAGGAGGCGATCGTCGCGGCGCTCGGCGTCATCGCGGCGGCGCGCGCCAGCGACGCCCGCATCGCCCATGCGATCCCTTGCGTCCATGTCGAGGGGCCCCATCTCTCGCCGGAAGATGGCCCGCGTGGGGCGCATCCGCGCGCTCACGTCCGCCCTCCGGATATCGACGAATTCAGGCGCTGGCAGGCGGCGAGCGGCGGTCTGGTCGGGCTCGTGACGCTCTCTCCTCATTATCCGGGCGCGCCAGCCTATATCCGCGCGCTGACACGCCATGGGGTGCATGTCGCGATCGGCCATACCAGCGCCTCCCCTACCGACATCACGGCTGCCGTCGATGCCGGAGCGAGCCTGTCTACCCATCTCGGCAACGGCGCCGCCGCCACCCTCCCCCGCCACCCCAATTTCATCTGGACGCAACTTGCCGAGGATCGCCTCACCGCGACCTTTATCGCCGATGGCCATCATCTCCCCGCGGATGCGTTCCGGGTCATGCTGCGCGCCAAAGGCCTGGAGCGCGCGGTGCTGGTCTCGGACGCGGTCGCGCTCGGTGGTCTGCCGGCCGGCCTTTACGATCAGCCGATCGGCGGCCGTGTCGAATTGACGACTGACGGTCGGCTTGGCGTGGCAGGCACGCCATTTCTCGCCGGAGCCGTGCGCCCACTGGCCGATTGCGTCGCACAGGCGACTGTCATGGGAGGCGTCACGCTCGCCGACGCCTTGCGGCTCGCCACGGTCAATCCCGGCCGCTTCGCAGGTAACCGCGGCATCATCCGGGTGGGCGCAACGGCCGACCTCATCCGCTTCCATTGGGCGCCTGGCGATTCCACCCTGTCGCTTGAAGCCGTCTTCACCCGCGGAGAACGGCGTATCTGACGGCGGCCCGCTGTCAGCCGGCACAGCACGGGTGCAACCTTTCATCTCCAGCAACGTTGAAGCTCTGCGGTGCAATGCGGAGGAGCCCAATGCTGCCCAAAGAGTTCATGGACGTTCCCACAGCCTCGCCACCCGGCCCGTTTTCTTCCGCGCCCCGGGCAACGCGTAGCCTGAGGTGGAAGAATTCATCGCGCATGCCGGTTGTGGCCGCACTCTTCGGATCCATCAGTTCGGCGGCGGTCCTGGGGATCGGCTCAACGCTTGGCCTGGCTTTCTACCCCTTGCCCGCGATGGCTCAGGAGCCAGCGGAAGCGGCGGCATGCCGCAAGGCCTCCATCGAAACGCTGAAGCAGTCCAGTGGTAACTCGCCCCTGAAGGACGTCAAGCTGGACCTCGACAGCCTCACCATCGCGAAAGCCGATGCCGAGATCGGAGGCGTCAAGGTCGCCACCATCCTTATCGGCCAAGCAGCCATCCAGCGCGAACACTCCGACGAGACGCATACTTTTCTGTGCCTGCTTGGCGAGAAGGAGAAAGTGCTCATGACCTTCTTCACGAAGCGTTGAAGCAAGCAGCAATATTGGCGAGGGGTGATGGGAGGGAGCCGGCGGTCTCTACTCGTTTAACGGGACTTGGCGCCAGCTGATGCACCTAATAAATATTTTTAAAATCAATATCTTGCTTCTGCCGGCGGCTGACGCGCCGGCGAATCCCACGCCGAACGCCATCTGACGCAGATGCAGCTAAAACTCCGTTGTCCCGCTAACGTTACTTCAAGCCAGATGGCGCAGATCATGCGCAGGCCGGTATCAGGCTCAACAAGTTTGAGCTAGACTATAACCTGCGTGTCATTTTGGCCCGCCCGCTTCAAGCGCGGACTTGCGACAGGCGGACTTGCGATATGAAGCGCGGCTCTTTGGAACTCGGCTTGCGTTCAAATGACTGAAGTGCATCGACTGATATAATTTTTCGAGACCTAGACTGCGAACAGTGCGTTGGGAGTGCGATAAGTCCATGATCGAGTTGAAACGCCGCAGCTTCCTCTCCGGTCTGGCAGCCGGCATCACTGGCCTTGGCCTCAGCGGCTGCGTAAGCCCGAATCCAGAACAGGCAGGTCCCGGCCCCGGTGCCGGGCGACGCATCGCTGATCGCGAGATCCCGCCTCCCGCGGATCTGCCGGCATCCGATGCGCAGGTGGCCGCCTATTACGGCCCCGTCGATGGGGAGCGCTTCCCCATTCGGGCCGTCAATCTGTCCGAGATCAACCCGGCTTATCTACGTCGCTCCGTGGCCTATTCCACGACGGAGCAGCCAGGCACGATCGTGGTCGACCCCCGCCAGCGCTATCTCTATCTCGTACAGGAGAACGGCCGGGCAATGCGTTACGGCGTCGGCGTCGGGCGTGAGGGTTTCGGCTGGTCCGGCGCGGCAACCATCAATTCCAAGCAGGAATGGCCGGACTGGTATCCGCCCAAGGAGATGATCCAGCGCCAGCCCGAAATCAAGAAAGTCGCGAGCCAGCTGCAGAGCGGTCTTGGTGTCGCCGGTGGGCCGCGCAATCCGCTGGGTGCCCGCGCCATGTATCTGTGGCAGGGCAACAAGGACACCCTCTTTCGCATCCATGGCACCCTGGAGCCTTCGACGATTGGCAAGAACGTGTCGTCCGGCTGCATCCGCATGATCAACCAGGATGCGATCGATCTCTATCAGCGCGTACCCGTGGGCACGAAGGTGGTTGTTCTGCCCGCCGGCGGCGCACAGGCCTGAGCCGACAGGCCCAAGAACAATCCTCGGAACGGCCGGGACAAGCCCCGGCCATGACAGTGCTGAATCGCGATAAGTCCTAACGACGCGGATCCGATTCCGCGTCGAGATAAAGGCGACATGCGGGATGTAGCCGCAATACGCTCGCCGGACACTCAGTCGCCAATGGCCCCTCCAGAGCCCGTTCGACGGCTTCGCGTTTTGCCGCCCCGGGCACGACGCAAAACAGACGGTCGGCATCGAGAAGGCGCGGTATCGTGAGGGTGACCGCGCGCCGCGGCACGTCCGCGATCGTGGCGAAGGCTCCATCATCGACCTGCTGCTGGCGGCACACATCATCGAGCGTGACGATCTTCACCGACAGGGAGTCAGCGAAATCAGCGACCGGCGGGTCATTGAAGGCAAGATGCCCGTTGACGCCTATGCCGAGGCAGACAATGTCGATTGGCGCCTCCGCGAGGCTAGCCGCATAGGCCGCGACCGCCGCCTCGGCATCCGAGCCGGGATCGATCAGATGGACGGCGGCGAAAGGCAATTGGTCGAAAATCGCGCGACGCAGCCAATTCCCGAAGCGCTGCGGCGCATCGGCGGGCAGGTCGAGATATTCGTCCATGTGGAAAGCGGTGACCCGTCCCCAGTCGATCCCCGGCTCGGCGATCAGCGCCTGCAGCATGTCGCTCTGGCTGACGGCGGCGGCGAAGATCATGCGTACGCCCGCCTGGCTTGCCAATCGCGCCCGGAGCTCGTTGGCAGCGTCAGCCGCGGCGGCGCGTCCCATCTCCAACCGCGTGTCAAAGGACAGAACGACCGGTCGCACAGCTTGCTGTCCTGCAACTGATTCCATCAGGCCTTCCCTCTCGACCTCATCATTCACCCGCCGCCACCCTGGGAGACGGCATGCGGGTTCGCGCCTCCCCAGGAGGTTGCGCATACGCCGCCAGCTTATGAAACTCCTATGCAACCGATTGCATGTCAAGCCACCGAAATTGACCTCTCACCACCTATCCCGCGTTCGTCAGCGCGGCGGTTTTCCGCTAGTCTGCGTGCGTGACCAGATATTTCGAGAACGATCGCGTGCGGGAAAAGGCTTGATGGACGACGAAACATCCCGGCGGCGCGTACCCACCATCGATCAGGTGGCGGCCTTGGCGGGCGTCTCGCGCGCCACCGTTTCACGCGCCTTCACCCGGCCGGAAATGTTGAGCGAAGCCACAGTGCAGCGCGTCAAGACCATTGCCCGGGACGTTGGCTACGTTCCGAATCAGGTTGCGCGCGCGTTGAGCACGGGCCGGCACGGCAATCTCGCGCTGATCGTGCCCGATGTTGCCAATCCTTTCTTCCCCCCGCTGATTCGGGCCGCGCAATTGCGTGCCGACGAAGCCGGCTTTTGTGTTTTCCTCGGCAATTCCGACGAACTGGCGGCGCGCGAGGATGTCCTCGTCGGCCGCTTCACCAGCCAGGTCGAGGGCATGATTCTCGTGTCCTCGCGTCTCGATGAAGAGCGTATCCGTCTCTACGCCGCGCGTCGGCCGATCGTGCTCGTCAATCGTGATGTCGCCGGCATCCCAAGGGTACTCATCGACAGCGCCACCGGCATCACGGCCGCACTCGCGCATCTCATCGACCATGGCCATCGCCGCATCGTCTATGTCAGCGGGCCATCAGCGTCGTGGTCCAATCAGCAGCGCCGTCTCGCGTTGCGCCGGGAGGCGGCAAAGCGCGGTGTCGAAATCATCGCTGTCCCGGCCCGCCCTCCGACCTATGAAACCGGCTACGCGGCAACGGGACAGATCCTCGCCTCGAAGGCCACCGCCGCGCTTGCCTTTGACGATCTTGTTGCTCAGGGCCTTCTCGCGGGTCTGGCAGAGAGAGGGATCGACGTGCCCGGCCAGTTCAGCGTCGTCGGCTGCGACGACGTGCTTGGCGCGACCACCTATCCCCCACTCACGACCGTCTCGGCGCGTTGCAAGGAGGCAGGCCAGGTCGCCGCGGACCTGCTCATAGATCTGTTGAAGGTCAAGGCCATGCGCGATGTTCGCTATGTGCTCGAGTCCCATCTCGTCGTGCGGGGAACGACAGGGCCGGTTATCGGCTCCTGATCGGCCCTCACGGCCTGCCATGAGCGAACGCCGCTTGACACGCAACCGGTTGCACGACACTTTTTCAGGAGAGGCGATCCAGAGCGCCAGCGTCAGAGGGGATCCGATCATGAGTTTCGTACAGTCGACCATCAGGAAGCCCGCACGGAAGCGGCCTATCCTCGCCATCACCGCGGCGGCGTTCTTCGCGTCCATGCTGCCCGCTCAGGCGGAGAAGCTCACGATCTGGGGCGGCTGGCCCGAGATGGAGCCCTTCTACAAGCGCGTCGGCGAGCAGTTGAAGAAGAAATACCCGGATCTGGAAGTCAGCGTCGAACTGATTGCCCTGCGCGAGCACGAAAAGCGCAATGCACTTGCGCTTCCCTCAGGGGCGGCCGCCGATGTCATCGAGATGGAGGTCGAGGCGACCCGCTATCTGGAAGGCGGCCTTGTTCCCGCGGCGCCGGACAATGTCGTGAAGTTCGTTAAGGACGGCAAGCATTTCGACAAGTTCTTCCAGGACAGCGTCACCTTCGAGGACAAGATCTACGGCGTGCCGCTGTTTCGTGGACAGACCGCGCTCTACTACAACACCGACATGTTCGCGAAGGCCGGCCTGTCCGGCGCGCCGAAGACCATGGAGGACTACACCCCTTACGCCGAAAAGCTGACGCAGCGCGACGCGCAGGGCAAGCCAACGGTCAGCGGCTGGAGCCTGCGACTGTCAGGCGGCGGCCAGGGCGTGGCCGAGAAGTTCTGGATCAACCTGTTCCAGTTCGGCGGCAACCTGCTTGAGGAGAAGAACGGCAAATGGAAGGCCGCCTTCGCCAACGAGGCCGGGCGCAAGGCCTTCAAGCAATATGTCGAGAATGTTCAGATCCTGAAGACCGTTTCGCCGGAAATGAAGGCGGACGCGGAGGCTTTCGAGCTTGGGCAAACCGCCATGTTTATCCGCGAATCCTGGGTGATCGGCGACATCGCCAAGAAGTCGCCCAATCTGAAATATGCCACCGCGCCGCTGCCGCGCGGCTCCATCGTCATCCCGGTCAATCTCTATGTGCCGACGAAGCCCGGCAAGAAGGCCGACCTCGCGTGGGAGTACATCCTCCAGGCGAACGAGCCCGAAAACCTGCAGTGGCTCCTCGACAACATCGGCTGGCTGCCGAACCGGAAGGATGTTGATTATTCCGCCATCATTGCAAAGACGCCCGCCTTCGGCGCCTTCGTCAATTTTCCCAGTGACTACAAGTTCTTCTCCCTGCCCGCCATCGCGCCGACCAGCGAGATCCTGACCCGCGTCGCGGCGCGCCTTGTCGACGGCTACACCAACCCGAAACTCCAGGACGACGCGGCCATCGACGCGTTCCTCAAGGACGCGGCGGCAGAGGTCGACAACATCCTGAAGCGCGAAGGCCTGCTCGCCACGCCATAGTTCGGCATGGTGTAGTACGTACCTTCAGCGCGTCGCCGGTGTGTTTCTCCTCCCCAAAACACACCGGCGAATTTTTCTTGGTCCCGAATGCGGAGAAGAAAGCGTGCGGGAACTGGCTGGTACCTGGCATCGCAAGGGCTTTACATTCGCCATCCTGGCGCTGCTGCCCGCGCTCATCATCTATACGCTCGTCCGCTTCATCCCCATTATCGAGACGTTGCGTCTCAGCCTGTTCCAGTGGAACCTGATCTCACGCCGCAAGCCCTTTATCGGGCTGGACAACTTCCGGGAACTCTTCACCGACTCCCTCTTTCTCGAGGCGTTGCGCAACACAACGATCATCGCCTTCGGCGTGTTGGCCATCACGGTGCCGCTCGGCCTTGTCCTTGCCGCGCTCATCCACCATCGCACGCGGTCGCGTTTCGCGGGCTTCTATGAGACGTCGATCTTCATTCCGCACGTCGTCTCGCTCGTGCCCGCAGCCATGGCTTGGAAATGGATATTCGACGCGCGTCTCGGCCCGCTCAACGCCCTCCTCGGGTTTTTCGGGCTGCCCCCGCAGGCGTGGCTGTTCGATCCCGTGCTTGCCATCATCTGCGTCATCATCCTGTGTTCATGGCAGGCGCTGGGCTATGCCGTCCTGATCTTCCTCGTCGGCTTCAAGAATATTCCCCAATCGCTCTACGAGGCGGCGCGGCTCGACGGCGCCTCGGCGTTGCAGTGCTTCCGGCACATCTCCATTCCGCAGCTCAAGCCGGTTCTTCTCTATGTGTCAGTGATCACGCTGATCGCGGCCTTCAACATCTACGCGCAGGTTTTCGTGCTGGCCTCGGATTCGCAGGGCGCGCCGGGCCGGCTGGTCCGCGTGCTGGTGCTGGACATGCTGGAGAACAGCTTCCGCAACTATCGCGTCGGCTATGCCGCCGCCGAGGCGGTCATCCTGCTCGCCATCGTGCTCGCCCTCACCGCCATCCAGTTCAGAGTCTTCCGCGAAAAGGGCCGGGCATGAGCGACAGGTCCTTCCCCGCCACCGAAGCCGGCCCAGCCGTAACCACGGGCGAGCGCATCCTGAATGGCGTGATCGACGTCATCCTGATCATTTTCTGCATTTTGATGCTGCTGCCACTGCTGTTCCTGGTGTCGAACGCCTTCAAGTCGCCACAGGAACTGCTGCAGTGGCCGCCGACCGTCATTCCGCGTGACGCGACCCTGGAGAACATCACTTCAGTTCTTGCCGAGACGCCCCTTCTACGCTGGATCGGCAACACCTTCCTCTTCGCGGTCCTGTCGACCGTTGCGATCGTCACGACCTCGGCTGTATCGGGCTATGTGCTCGGCAAATTCCGGTTTCCCGGCGTTCATATCATCTTCGGGATGATCCTCGCGACGGCAATCATCCCGTTCGAGGTCTATATGATCCCGCTCTATCTCGGGGTGCAGCAGCTCGGGCTGCTGAACTCGCTATGGGGGTTGCTCATCGGTTATCTCGTGATGAGCTTCGGCATCTTCCTCATTCGCCAATATGTCATCGCGTCAATTCCTGACGAGCTGATCGAAGCAGCCCGCATCGACGGCGCCAGCGAGGGCTGGATTTTCCTGAGGATCGTCGTGCCGCTCATGCGCGGCCCGCTGGGGACGCTCGCCGTGCTCGCCTTCTTCCAGTCCTGGACGGCGTTCACCTGGCCGATGATCATCACCGCCACCAAGGAAAGCTACACGCTGGAGGTCGGGCTGGCGCTGTTCCAGACCGGCTTCACGGTCGATCTCGGCCGTCTCAGCGCCGCGGCGGCGCTGGCTCTCTTGCCCAGCATTCTCTTCTTCGCCTTCATGCGCCGGAATTTCGTGCAGGGCGTCGCATCGAGCGGGCTGAAGGAATAGCGGAGGGTTGCCATGCGCTTTGCCTTTGTCAGGCGAGAGATTACGCCCGCGACGCCCACCGAACTCTCGGGGTTCGCAAGCCGCGCGGGGCTCGCCACCGGCACGCTCGATCCGCTGACGGCCCGGCTCCTTCTTGTGGAAGTGGCCGGGAGGCGCGTCGCCATCCTCGCCTTTGACCTCATCGGCGTGCCGGAGGATTTTCGGGCCCGGGTCGCGCCGCACCTCCCCGCCGGTATCGATCTCGTGCCTTGCGCGACCCACACCCACGCCGGCCCGCCTGTGCTCGCCCGCTCGATGCTCGGTCACGCCGATCCGGCCTATGCGGACCGGCTTGTCGAGACGACCGTGGACCTCCTGCGAGAGGCCAGCGCCGCGCTGCAGCCCGGCCGCATCGGCGCAATCAAGGTGCCGGTGCCCGGCATTGCCCATAACCGCCGCCTCGACGATGGCCCCGTCGATCACAACGTCGATGCGGTAGCCTTCTGCGCGGAGGATGGCGCGCTCGGCGCGCTCTGGGTGAACTTCGCCTGCCATCCCGTCGTGCTCGGGCCTGACAATCTTCGCTACAGCGCTGATTTTCCCGGCGCCACACGCTCGAGGCTGGAAGATCTCCTGTCCGTGCCGGTCCTGTACACGACCGGCTGCTGCGGCCAGATCAATACCGGCCACAAGACGATGGATTCGATCCGCCAGAGCGGGATGTCCAAACGTACGCCCGAAGAAGCTGAGCGGATCGGGACCCTGCTGGCGGATACGGTCGCGCCCAGTTTGCGCGGGTTGAAGGGCCAACCCGCAGCGACACTCGCCTATGGCGAGACGTCACAGACCGCCGCTTTCACCGCGATCGAGACCTCCATGCGTGTCCGGATCGCCCATGATGCGTCCCAGGTCCTGGCGAACCCCGCCGCGAGCTTTGGCGAGAAAGCCATGGCGCAGATCGACCGCGATTGGCTGACACACGAACACGCCGGCACCACCCTGACTGTGGGCGCGCTCCGGCTTGGTGATTTCACAGCCTTTTTCCTGCCCGGCGAGGTCTTCGTCGATCAGGCGCTTGCCTTGCAGGCCGCAGTCCCGGGCGCGTTGGTCGTTGGTTATGCCTATACTAATCCGGGCTATATCCCTCCCCTCACTGCTATCCCCGATGGCGGCTATGAGGTCGATATCGCGTGGCGGCCCTACGGCACGCCCGGCCCCTTCTCGCCCGGCACGGCGGAAGCCCTGGCCGAGGCCGCGCTGGCGCTGGTCTGACGGATGCGCGTCAACGTGACGGTCGCTCTGGATCCCCTTCCCGGCGCTACGCGCCGCCGGGAAGGGGATCCATGAACATCGCCGGCCTAACTGCGTCCGATCAAGGCCGAGGCCTCACGGATCACGCAGTGAAACCGCGCTGACAGCCGCATTCACGCCCACTCCAACGCCTTGCCCCCGTTGGCCGCGCTCTCCTGCGCGAGGATGGCGATACGGGTGGCGCGCAGGGCGTCCAGCGTGGGCACGGCAAGCGGCTCGCCCTTCGTCAGATGGTCGAGCGCGAAACGCGCGGGCGGTTCACCGGGTGGCAACGGCCACTCGCGCAGGGGCGTATCATGGGTTTCGACGAGGAGCTTGTCCTCGGCGAAGAGCACATCCGCCCGGCCACGGGTGCCGGTGATGCGCATGGCGTAATCGCCATGGCGGGGCGAAGCTTCGGGCTGCAACCAGTCGACCTCGATAGCGACCTGAGGCCCTCCCTCGACGGTCAGGACCGCGCGGCCGGCGCCGGCAAAGTGCCGGGTGCCCGGCAAGGCGTCGACACCCGGCGCGTCGATGGCCGACACCCAGCCCGAGACCTTGCCCCGCGTGCCACCGACGAGCCACAAGGCGAGATCGATATCGTGCACGGTCAGGTCGGCAAGGATGCCGCCGTATTGGCCTGCATCAAACATCCAGCCCGGCCGACGCGCGGCGTAGAACTTGTGCGGGCCGGTGGCATGGATCGTGACGAGTTCGCCGATAACGCCATCGGCGATGAGGCCGCGCAGCGCCAGCGTGACCGGATAGAAGCGCTTCTCCAGCATCAACGCGACAAGCGGCCGCCCGGCAAGAGCTGCCTCCAGCGCATCAAGCCCGGCCCGCGTGACCGCAAGCGGCTTGTCGACGATGGCGAAGATCCCGCGTTGGGCGAGTGTCGCGACGATGCCGGCGCGCGCGCCGAATTCCGTCACCACGGAAGCCGCATCGATGCGGTGCCGCTCGAGCATCGTCTCCACATCGGCGTAGCCGGGCGCCCCGGTGCGCTGCTCAAGGGTTGCACGGCGCGCCGGATCATGTTCGACGACGGCAGCGATGCCGACGTCTTCGCGGCGGGCGACCTCATCGAGCACATAGTCCACATGCTGGTGCGCCGCGCCGATGACCGCGATTTCAATACGCCCTGCCATGGTTTACCCCTCCCCGCCGACGGGAAATTCAGCGATCGACACCGCGCGTCCTTCTTCGGACGAACGGTAGATGGCGCTAGCCACCCGCACAGCCTCGAAACCGTCGCGGAAACTCACGGCCGGCGCGCGCCGCTCGTGGATGGCGGCGATGAAATCCTGCCATTGCTGCACATGGCCGGCGATGCCGATGTCGCCCGGATTGGCCGCGCCGCTGGCGATGCCCGAGCTTGCGCCCGGCGCCGGCACATCGGTGAAATCCCAGCGCACGACCGTTGCGTGCTCCACCGTGAAGGCGCCACGATCCGTGAACATGCGCAGACCGGCGGGGTGGCCCGGCGGCGTCGCCGTCGTGGTGACGAGCGTGCCGATGGCGCCGCTGGCGAAGGTCAGGATCGCCGCCGTCGTGTCCTCGATGGGCAGGTCATGGCCCAGTGTCGTCGCGAGCCCTTGCACCCGCACCACCGGGCCGAACAGCCAGAGCATCAGGTCGAGGCTGTGAACGCCCTGGTTGAACAGCGAGCCGCCACCATGACTGATCTCGGCGCGCCACGGCTTCTCGCGATAGTACTCCGGCGAGCGCCACCAATGCACATCCGCCTCGATCAGCCGGGGCGCGCCCAGCCGCCCCGCGCGCAGGGCATCATGGATATAGACATGCTGTGGCTCCAACCGCCGCTGCGAGACGACGCCACAGGTGAGCCCGGCCTGTTCGCCCTGCACGACGAGGCGGGCCGCTTCCTCCCAGTCCACGCACAACGGCTTCTCGACGAGCACATGCCGCCCGGTCGCGATAGCCTGGGCCGCCGGCGCGTAATGCGCGCCGCTCGGTGTCGCGATGACGACGATATCGAGATCGGCGCCATCGATCATCGCCTCCGCAGTCGCGAACCATTGCGCCGCCTCGCCGCCGGCAAGCGCGGCCAGGTCCTCGGCCGCGCCACCCGCCACAGCCGCAAGCCGCAGGCTCTCGATCTCGGCGATGGCGCGCGCATGTGTCTGGCCAATTGCACCCGGGCCGATCAATCCAACCTTGAGATCCGGCATCCCCTTCGCCTTTCCGTTCAACCCAGTGCCTTGGCCATGGCGGCGATGACCGCCGCATGCACCTCTTCATCGGCGAGCAGGACGTTCTGCGGGAGCCACCAGCTTTGCGCGGCGGTTTCTTCTGTCACGGGCAGATCGTCCACCGGCCGGCCGCCGAGCGCGGCGACCTCGGCACGGATGGCCGGCATGCGATTGATCGGCGGGTAGCCGGCGCTTGCCGGAATGCCTGCCTCCTGCAGCGCGGCCACGACGGCATCGCGCAACGCCTTGTCGCGGCGGGCTGTCGCGAGCTGCCAGGGCATCAGATGTCGCGCGTGCCGGATGGTGCGCGCAGGATCCACGACCTGGACCGGCAGGCCCTCGGCTTCGGCCAAACCTGCAAGGCTCTTCCAGCCCGCGGCACGCGCCGCGTCCATATCGGCCAGGGTGTCGAGCATCGCATCGGCCAATACGCCCTGCATCTCAGTCATGCGCAAGTTCCAGCCGACGCGGTCGTGCTGATACCAGCCGCCGCCACGGCTGCGGCCGGCATTGTGCAGCGACCAGATGATATCGCCGAGCTCGGCATCGTCCGTGAGAACGGCCCCGCCCTCGCCCGCCGCGACATTCTTGCTGGTCTGGAAGCTCAGCGTCGCCATGTCGCCGAGCGTGCCGACACGGCCGTCAACATGCGTGGCGTCGATCGCCTGGGCGGCGTCCTCGATGACGACGATGCGCGATCCAGCAAGCTGTTGCCTGATGGCATGCGCCTCCGCGACCGCGCCTGCGAGATGCACGGGAATGACGGCCCGGGTCTTGGCGCTGACCTTCCGCTGCACATCGTCCGGATCGATCATCAGCGTGGCGGGGTCGATCTCGGCAAAGACAGGGATGGCGCCGAGAAGCAAAGGCGCGCTCGCCGTTGCAAGGAAGGTATAGGCGGGAACGATGACCTCGTCGCCCGCTCGCACATTCGCGGCCTTCAGCGCAAGCGCGATGGCAATGGTGCCGTTGGTGCAGCAGGTGGCCGCGCGCACGCCGTGCAAGGCTGCGAGGCGTCTGCCAAGCGCTTCCACGACATGTCCCTGCGTGCTTCCCCAGAGGCCAGAGCGGACCACTTCGAGCATCCGGCTCTCGACCTCTGCCGACGGCTTAGGCGGCCATGGAGGTATCAGACGCGCAAGTTCCGGTTGTGCCACGCCGGCCTTCAATACCTCTGCCATTGTCCCTGACCTCCACCTGTGCGCCCCTCGAACGCCGCACCCGCGGCCGCTCTTCGACGAGCCCTGCACATTCGGGTTGGCCATGCTATTTCGCTCTATTCCGCGGCAAAGGTCAATGAAACCGATTGCATAAAGTGCGACAGCGCGGAAGCTCCAGGACACCAGTGCATTTTCTCAAGCAATTAAAGTGACTTCCGTGAACGACTCTGCCATTCACGTTCGGGCTGCGTTTCATGGAAACACGCCAGCTTTGCGCGCCGTCCCGGTCCTTCATGCAACCGATCGCACGGCCAGATTTGAGGAGGCGCGCGTGCATAACGAATCATGAGGCCACCTGCGTGCGCCAGCTCGCCGCAGACGTCTCACCTCACAAGCAAATCGGGACAGGCCCTGCCATCCCGATCGGTGAAGCCCAGGCCCTTCAATCGGGATCTCGGCGCACGTGTAGAGTTGGGATGCGCCAGCGGATCGAGCTATTCCCAGCCGATCGGAAAGCGCTTCAGGTTGTTGGATTGTGACCGAAGTGAAGCCATCGGAATCTCCGTCGTCATTCCGGGGCAGGTCGCAGGCCTGAGCTCGGAATAACGACGACGCCACGACTTGGGCGAGATTCCAAGCATCGCGCGGGCACGACCGTAAGCGGCAAAACGCGCGATTGGGCCGAAGGACGAGAATGCCCTGAGAGCAATCAGGGAAGGACGGCCGTCGCCTCGATCTCGACCAGCGCTTCGGGCTCCACCAGCCGAACCACCTGCACGGTCGCCATGGCCGGGAAATTGCGGCCGAAGAACTCGCGATAAGCCGCCCCAAGGGCCCGGCCGTCGGCGAGATACGCATCGATGTCGGTCACGTACCACGTGAGACGCACCAGATGCTCGGGGCCCGCCCCCGCCTCCGCGAGGATCGCGGCGATATTGGCGAAGGTCTGCCGGGCCTGCGCAACAAAACCTTCCGGAAAGCGCCCTTCAGCGTCCCACCCGACGATGCCGCCCGTCACCACGACGCGCCCTTCGGCCATCATGCCGTTGGCATAGCCCTTCGGGCGCGGCCAGCCCGCGGGCTGAAGAACGGTGTGCACCGGGCCGTTCGCGACAGGAGCCGTCGCAACCACGTCGGAATGTCCGTCGATCTTGTCCGCCATAGCTATCTTGCCGCTCCCTCTATGCCCCTGCCGGCCGCGATGATCGCCGACATGTTCACGTCCGCAGGTCCAAAGCCTGCCTACGCCCGACTTGATAATTTAAACTTGAAATATTTTCTATGCAACCCGAGGAAAGCGCGGCCAGGGAAGGTGCGTTGACAGGCGCCATGGGGAGGCGCAAGAGGCCTCTTGGCAAAGTCTCGCGAGAAATCTTGCGCAGGGGCGCGGGCTGCTGCCGAAGCAGCCCCGCCTGCAGCCCTGAACCTGCCTTTGCCTGAGCATGCACGCCAGCCGCAGTGCCTCCGACAACCACGCGACCGAGGTTTACCCCATGTTTTCACTCCAGAACCTGCTCTCGGTCGCCGAGGTTATGCGGGATGTTTCGCAGTCGCTCATCCTGCCGCGCTTCCAGAATCTCGACGAGGGCGCCATCCGCGCGAAATCCTCGATCCACGACCTGGTGACGGATGTCGACGAAGCCGCGGAACGCGCCATCACACCGGCGCTCAACAAGCTTTTTCCTGAGGCGGTCATCATCGGCGAGGAGAGCACGGCAGCGGATCCGAGCCTGCTCGATCGCATCGGCGGCGCGGAACTCGCCTTCGTGCTCGATCCCATCGACGGCACCAAGAATTTCGCCTCGGGCCTTCCGCTCTTCGGCGTCATGGTCGCGGCGATCGAACGGGGCGAAGTCGTCGGCGCCATCATCCACGATCCCGTGATGAATGATTTTGCCTGCGCCCTGCGTGGCGAGGGCGCCTGGGTTGAACATCGTGACGGTCGCCGCGTCGATCTGCGTGTCGCCGCGCCCGTGCCGATCGGCGATATGAACGGGCTCGTCTCCTGGGCCTATCTGCCCGAGCCGGAACGTTCGCGGGCCACAGCCAATCTGCCGCGCTTCGCCGTGACGAGCAGCTACCGTTGCGCGGCGCACGAATATCGTCTCCTCGCCGCCGGCCATTGCGATTTCGCGGTCTATGCGAAGCTTATGCCCTGGGATCATGCACCCGGCTGGCTGCTGCATCGCGAGGCAGGCGGATATTCCGCGCGATTCGACGGCTCGGCTTATCGCCCGACACTCCACGGCGGCGGACTGATCTGCGCGCCCGACGCGGCAAGCTGGCACGCCATAAGGGACGCGCTTTTCGATGCCAGCCGGTGAGTTTCCAGCCCCGCGGGTCTCGTCGCAAGGCTTCCCTGGGGACAAATCACCATCTTCAGAAATCTCTGCGATAGCCTCTTGCATTCCATCCGGCTTTGCGGCATGAAGCAGCCATCGGCGCCGCAGCAGTGGCCGCCGGGTGGATGCGGGTGTAGCTCAGGGGTAGAGCACAACCTTGCCAAGGTTGGGGTCGAGGGTTCGAATCCCTTCGCCCGCTCCAATTTTCTCATAGAAGTCAAATACTTAGAGTGATCCCGCTTCGGCGGGTATTTCTCGTCGTAGTTCGACGGAACCATCACGGAACCAGACGGCGCTGGTTCCGTGACGCATACTGTCTAAGGACAGCAGCTAGCGTTAGGACAACGCGTCGAATCGGAGCAGCAGCCTCCACAGCATCGCACATAACAACCGTTACCGTAGGCAGTGCAGCAGGCGAGAGTGCCAAACTTTCCTTCCGCGACCGATTGAAGCTCAACTCCCTCGGCCTCTGTAAGCGCGCCAACGAGGACAGCGCCAGACGAAAGGGTGCTAAGCCCCGGGCCGCCTGCCGCTATCCATCCCTCCGCGTGTACTTCGAGTGAATTTGTTGCCGTGTACTTCGAGATCTGCACCCAAGCTGTAGGTTCCTCGTCACCCCGTCCAACTATAAGAGCTATACGGCACTCGGGTGTTCTTACTTTGTTATCATGTGTTCCGGTTTCAATTGTCGCAAGAACGCCTTCTTTTACAGTGCATTGAATATTGCGACCATCAACCTCTACCATCACCTTGAATATGCTCATCTCACCCTCCCTGAGATTGGCGCCAACAAATGTTGATATAACCGCAATCTGCGTATTATTTGAAGTCGCGTGTTTCAATGCGTTGTCACCACCCTTAAGTGACCGTGACACCCAAAAAGCGCTGAACGCCTTCATCATCTCCAGAACCGTCGCGGCTCATTTCCTGCTCACGGTTGCTGATGCGCATCGCGGCAGCGGCATAGTTCACGGCGCGGCGCTCTCTGGTTGCTGGATCGTGTGGCATCCACTCGCCGTCAGTCCCCCCGAGGACGCGATACGCGGCTTGCGCCGATCGCACCAACTCCTGTCGCAATCGCTCGTCCGTGAAGGTGATGCTCCGTCGCGTGCTCTCCGGCCCATCGACCTTTGGTGGCCATACCGTGAGGCCGTGACGCGGTGTGCGGACAAACGCGCATCCCTGGAGCAAGAAACCATTCGTCCGGCAATCGAAGAACGCGAGAACAGTGCTGCCGCCTCTGTTGGCCTTGGGATTGGTCACCCGGTTCAAGCCCAGGATTGTAATGTCATTCATCTCTCTCGCTCCATCAAATGAATAGGAAGCCCTCAGGCCGTAGCGTCTCGTAGGGCGAAGGGCCGCTTTCGTTGGCCAAGATGCGGCCAACCGCCATCGCCGCCGCCACTGCGCCATCAATCCGGCCCCGCGCCTTTTCCTTTGTGAATTTCTCGTTCTCGGCCGCGTCCTTCTCGGCGACGACGTTGCCGAAGCACATGCGCAAGAGCGGATTGCCGCCATGACGGAAGTGTCCCGACAGGATCGCGCGCTTCAGCTCTTTCACGGGCGCCGCCATCGAGGCGAAACCCTGACCGAATTGGTTGATGGTGAAACCTTCGTCCTGGAGAGCCGTATTCACCGCCGTCGAGTTCCAACGGTCGATCGCAATCTCCTGGACACCGTACCGCTCGCCCAGCGCAACAATATGCTCGACGATCGCAGCATGATCGACGACGTTGCCTTCCGTGACAGTGAGAAAACCGGCCTGTTTCCAGCGCAGATAGTCGGCGCGATCGTTCTCAGCTTTCTTCGTCAGACCGGCCTCAGGCAGGAAGAACATGGGCAGCACGTCATAGCGCCGCCCCTCCCCCTCGCCCTCAACGGGGAAGATAGCGACAACCGCGGTGAGGTCTTCGACGCTTGATAAGTCCACACCAACCCAACACGACCGGCCTTCAAGGTCGGCGAGAGGCGTCATGGTCTCGGCCGCGTCATAAACTTCAAGCACGAGCCACGGTTGCGCCGCGCCTTCCTGCCATTGGTCGAGATGGAAGCGACGGAAGTCGGCGATCTCGGCCGGGAAGTGCTCGATCCGGCGCGCCTTGATCCGCAGCTCCTCGAGCGAGCAGAAGCCGGCAGCGATAGCGGGGTTCGCCATGTGCCAGGCTGTTTCGTCCCGCCAGTCGGCTTCGGGCGGCGCGGCGAAGATGATCGGCGCGAAGGTCGGGTCTTCGATCTCACCCAAGGCCACCTTGTGCGAATACTGCCACAAGTCCCATGCAAGCCCGCCCTGGCCGTCGCCGGCCGTCGAGATGATCACGGTGAGCGGGTGCGAGCGCTTCACCATCGAATCGGTGACGGTCTTGAAGAGCTTTCGTCCTTCGCCGGTCGGCCAAGCGTGGATTTCGTCGGCGAGAAAGAACGACACGTTGAGGCCGTGCTTCGAATAGGCTTCAGAGGAAATGGCTTTCAGCGTGCTTTTCGTCTTCGGATGCCCCAGTGACTTCCGGCTCTCGACAGCACGGACGCGGCCGGCGAGCGTGTCATCCTGCAAGACGAACTGATGCGCCGAGTTGAAGGCGATGCCGGCATTCTCTCGATCGGCTGCGGCCATGACCACCTGTCCACCTGCCTCCGCTTCCGGCCCGAGGAAGTGCGCCAGCCCGAGCGCGGCGGCGAGCGTCGTCTTCGCGTTGCCGCGTGGAATCCAGATGCAGGCCATGCGCACCAGGCGCGCACCGTCGTCGGTGCTCGGCCCATAGATGCGGCGGACAATGGCTTCCTGAAAGCCATGAAGGTGGAAAGGGTGACCGGCAAAGTCGCCTTCCCATAGACGTAGCCGCCGCACGAAGCGGCAAATCCTGTCGGCGCGTCCTGTCGGATCTTTATACAGCGCCGGATCAGGCGAGAAGATCGGCGTCCCAGCCATCGTTCTTGTTTCCTTCGTCCTTACCCTTCACGCCGCGTCGGTGCGGCGTCAGCCCCAGCTCGGCGGCCAGAAGGCGAGCCTCACGCATAGCTGCGGATTGCATCTTGAAGGCGGGATGTGGCTTCGGGCCGTCCTCACCATCGATCATGCGACCGTCACGGCCCATGATTTCTTCGCATTCGCGAACAATACCGACCGCGACGCAGTAGCTTTCGAGCGTCGCCAAAGTGTCGGCTGACAATAATTTGCGACCGTGGAGCTGCGGCGCCGCGCGTTTCCATTCGGCCTTTGCCTGCACGGTCAACCAGACCGGCGCGGGCGGGCAGCGGCCGGGCGCAAACCCACCGTCGATAACCGCCAGCTTCGGCTTGCGACCCTTCATTCCAGAAAACTCCCATTTTCACCGAGATTGCGCGCGAGACCCCCCAAACGGTCCCCGCCCCACGTCGCCAGAATTTCGACCCTCCCCCCGGCCTCGGCCGAAACCGCCGTCCTCGGTCGCCGTCTTCCGGTCGTGGTGCGCCTTGCACAGCGGCTGCCAGTTCGTGACATCCCAGAACAGGGCCTGATCGCCGCGATGCGGGACGCGATGATCAACCACCGTCGCCGGGGCGATCACGCCTTCGCTCTCACACACGACGCACAACGGATGATGGGCGAGGAAGTGTGTCCGGGCTCGGCGCCATCGCACGTCGTAACCACGCTCGTGCGCCGAACCACGTCTGAGATCAGCCCTTGCCTTGAAGTCAGCTGCACAGTGCGGGCACCGGCTGCCGGTGAAGGCAGGATGCCCGCGCGGGCAGTGCTTCGGGGGCGACCATGGCATCAGGTCACAGGAGCCGAAGCTGGATCGCCGAGAATGGCGAGAGCACTCAGGGCAATCGACGTTCCACCTGCCTTCGTCAGCGACAGGCGAGCATATTGCTTGAAGCCGACATAGCCGAGCTTGTAGGCAGTCGTCGCAGCAAGGGTAGCCGGCACGGCGCCGAGCACGGCAGATGCCGCCGCATCGGTGAACGCCGATCCATCGTCGGATTCCTGAACCTTGACGCCGAAGTCACCGGACCCGGCGATAGCACCGGTATTGATGACGAAGGCGACACGGTTGAAGCCCTTCAGATCCATCGCCGCACCATCTACGGCAGCGGACTGCACGGCCGGCGCAATGGCCGGCAGGGCAGCGATATTGTGGATGAGATCACGCATGTCAGTGTCCTCAGCTCGTGGCCATCTTCAGCTTCGTCAGCGCTTCCCCGAGAACGACGCCGCCACCAACACGACGCCGGGCGTGGAACCGAACAAGACCCTTCGTCGCGACGGTGTAGGGATCGCGCAGCACCGACAGGGAAACCCGGTCGTAGATGCGGTAGGCAGTGGCGAAGTCACCGAAGGCAATCGGGAAGGTGCCGGACGCAACATCGGGCATGTCCACTGCCTCAACGACAGGGCGCCCAAGCAGCGTCTCGGGCTGGCCCGCCTGGTAGCTCGGCTGCCAGAGGTAGTTGCCCTGGCCGTCCTTCAGCTTCCGCACGGTGGCGAGTGTGGTGCCGTTCATCATCCACGAGCCACGATTGCGGTAGAAGGCCGGCAGCGAGTACATGAGGCCGATCAAGGCATCGGCGCCGAGAGCCGTCGCATGACCGTTGAGGCCGACCCCCACACCGGCATCGTTCATGAAGCCAAGGGGCTTCTTCACGCCATCGCCGTTAACGAAGGCAACACCCTCGATGCGGCCGAACTCTTCCGCGAGATCCGCCGACACCTCAGCTTCGACATTCACCGCAGCATCTTCGAGAAGGCGCTGGGAAACATCCACGTAGCAGGCGGTTTCATGGACCGGGATTTCAACTTGCCCGTAGGTCGAGCCGGTTTCCGTCCGATCCTCAGTCTCACCGACCCAATGGGCGGTTGGGCGTCCCGTGCGCTTCGGCAGGATGACGGAACCGGACGAAGTCGATCCGACCTTGGCCGCTTGGCGCACGGGCGAGAACTCGACGATGCCCTTGATCACCTGTGCGACGAACTCGGCAGGGGCGAGATAGCCGCCGGCCGTGTCGTCAGCGACACGTAGCGCCTTCACCTCATCGACGCCGAGGGCTTCGCGGCCCTGACGAAGGAAGCTGCCGAAAGCTTTCGTCTCGATCTTCTCGGGCTCAGCTTTCTTCTCGATGGTGGCGCCGGGCCGGCTCAGCTTCGCCTCGATCCGATCAGCGACAGACTTCACCGCGCCAACCTTTTCTTCAACAGCTGAAAGCCGAGTGTCGATATCGGTAACCTTGCTTTCAAGGCCACCGACGCGATCCTCAGCGGTCGCCGTTTCTCCATTGCCCGGATCGCCGCCGGGCGCGGTTGCTTTCTGTTCCATAGTCTTCCTCTTGAGGATTGCCGCGCCCTTCGCGGCTGTGGCGCCGGCCGGAGCCGACTTAACGGAGAGCACGCGCGCCCGGCTCGCCGCTGGACGGCGGACCAGGCTGATCTCGTGCAACTCGATTTCTTGGAGGGTGCGAGCGCCACTTGGGTCACGCTCAGCCTTCTGGGCTCGATAGCCGATGCTCAAGCCGTCAATCTTGCCGGTGCGCACCGCCTCATAAGCTTCCCGTCCTTCCTGGGTGTCGAGATCGATCTGGCCTTTCACACGAAGTCCCAGCTCGTCTTCCTCGATCTCCAGCCAAAGCCCGACAGGATCGCCCTTGTGCTCACGCAACATGGCGGGCATCGTGCCAGCGCCGTCATGCGCGGAGATCGTCGCTCGGAACGCCCCAGCCTCGATCACATCATTCACGTAGTCAGCCGGACGGCCGAAAAGTGATGCATAGCCTGATACCAGCCCTGCTTCGCCCGCCGCAAATTTCACTTCAAGTGTGAGGTGTTCCATCACGCGGCGCTCGTCTTGCTGGCGTCTTCGGTGTTCATGGGCAGCCGGAATTGGTCACCGCCCGGATAGGGCGCGCGGTTCTCGGCAGCGCGAACCTCATTCGGGCAAAGCAGACCGTTGGTGACGGCCTTCGCGTAAGCATCAAACCGGGCGGCCAAATCAGCACGGGCCAAGTCGTCGGTAAGAAATTCAGCCTGGTAGCCGCGCCGCTCTTCCGGAGAGAGCAGCGCGCGCCGGATTGCGCCCTCCCACATCTTCAACCACGGCAGGAGTGTGAGGCTCAAAAACTGCTGCCCCATGCTCTCAGCATTGGCATGGGTCGTGCGTTCCAGTTCCTGAAGGAGATGGAGCGGGATACGGAAGCCGCGCGCGATCTCCGCGATTTGCTGGCGCCGCAATTCCATGAACTGGAGATCGACGCTTGTGAATTGAAGCGCCTTGAAGTCCATTCCATCTTCGAGCACGAGCGTTTGACCACTGCCGCCGCCCGTATGACCGGCCATTCTTTCGCGGAGTTGCTGGACTTGCTGCCCGGTGAGCATCTTATGGTACTTAAAGACACCGCTCGGTCTGGCGCCGTTGCCGAAAAGCCTGGCGCCGTGCTCTTCCATCGCGATAGCAAGGCCAATGGCCTCTTTCATCTGCGAGATGGGCGATAGGCCAACATGCGGTGACGTGCCGAGCGTCTTCAGGTGGAAGATGTCCGTGCGCGGATAGATGCGCTGAGATCCATCGCCTTCGGTGACCTTATAGCTCGGTTCCATCGTGACACGATCGACCTGCACCTCAATAGCCGGGCTCGGGATCGGGATGAGCTCGAAGATCTTGCCGTCAGCGCGGTTGATGAAGGCGAAGGCGTTGCCGTGAAGACAAAGCGCCGTCTGCATGAACAGCCGGAACTCGAAAGCCGAGGTCCATTCGTTGGCCTGATCGTGCAGCAGCTCAGCGAGCGGATGGTCGCCGGCGCGTTCCTTCCCACCGTCGTCAGTGCGGCGATACAGGTGGAGAGGGAGTTGCGCGACGCTTTCGGCGATGACCTTCACGCTGGCGAAGACCGTCGTGCAGCGCATGGCCGTTTCAGGAGTGACCACCGTGCCGGAAGCGGTCGGACCAGCACCGAATAACGCCAAAAGCTCTGGCGAGGAGTTCGCCAGAGTGGACTTCTTTTCGAAGCCGATGATGTTTTTAAGTCGATTGATCATTGAAACCTTGCGCACTTATCCCGCGCAAGATCGGGAAGAATTCAGCACTCTCAAAGTAAAATCGGCAAGGAAATAGAACTTATGTTCTCACGCAACTTCTTGAAAATTCAGTAATTATCACTTCTTAACTCGCTCGACTGATCACGTCCTCGGGAATTCCGAGGATGTCATACCCGCCATTTCTGGGATTGCCGCTTTGAGCCGCACGCCGAAGATCTATCTCTTCCCGCGCCAGCCGCTCAGCCTCGGCTCTCGACCAGCCACCATCGTATTCGAGGATCGCGGCACGCTCGTCGAACGCGGCAAGCCACTCGTCTTCGTTCCAGCCACTATCGTTTTTTGGGGGAACGTGGGGAACAAGGGGAACATAGACATTAAGCGATTGATTATATTTGTCTTTTTCCAGCTCCCCGCCTGTTCCCCGTGTTGTTGGGGCTTGGGGAACAAGGGGAACAGGCCGCCCCTTGCCGGCAAAGACCGCGAAGCGACTGAGATCCGGCATCAGGCAAAAACCTCTGCGCCCAAGGTATGCTCAGCCTCACCGAGGATGCCCGGCTTGATCACGTAGCAGCGCACTGCGTTCTGGAAGTTCGGCAGCCGCGTCTTCACCTGAGGCTTTCCGTCTCCCCCCGTCATGAGATAGCCGCGACGGGCGAGCATCTTCGCTACGGACGCCGGATCGAGCCCCACACATACCTCGGTGCGCCATGCCTCCGGCAGTACCAGATACTCAATGCCACCAATTTCCGCACGTCGGCGAAACCCGACACGATTGAGAACACGCTGATCAACCGGGAAGCCCATACTGTCCTTCGGAGCCAGATCACCGATCGCCTCGAAGCGGGACGTGCCGTGCAATTCGATGAAGCGGCGCACGGTGGCGATGCCCTCGTTTTCCTCGGCCGGCTCAATGCCCCCACGAGCGGAAAGCCAATCTTGGAAACAACGGGCTGCCGCACCCGTCGCTTCACCTGGATCCCATGGCACCACGCCGGCTGTCGTTGCCATTTCACCCGCCGCCGCGACAAGAGCGAACCGCGCTGCGACACGGCTCACCTGCCCATCGGCATCGTTCGGGCAATTTTCGGCGAGGAATTCCTCCACATAGCCTTTGACGACCGGCGCGATGGCGTCGAAGTTATCAACCAGCGTCCGAAGAAAGGCCCGGCTCGGATGGCCGTAGTGCTCACCGGCCGCCATCTTCAAGTGTCGAGCGAAAGCATCGGCCGAGGGGAAGCCGTGCAGATTCTCGAAGAGGCCAAGTCCCGCTCCGGCGTCGGCGGGAATGTCAACGATCCTCACCTGTTGTCCGGCAGCCACCTTTCGGCCTCGTCCGTCTTCGGCGATCTTGTCAGCCAAGCTCAACTCGCCGCTCGACAGAAAGAGCAAACGCCACTCTGCCGGTGGCCTCGCTTCTCCGGTGCGAGTAGCACGGGCCTTACCCACACCATTCGCCAGCATGTAGGCAATTTGCCCGGCGTCGCGACCGTCCACCTGACCCATTTCGTCGAGACAGAGAAGACAGTCACAATGCATCGCAGCCACGCCTTCGAGGCCGTTTGACGTGGCGCGCCAGGTGCGAACATAGCCCCGGATGCCACCGCCGCCCCACGCCGATCCAGCAACCACGAGCGCGGTGCTCTTGCCCGTTGAAGAGGCCCCTCGGAGATGGAAGCCCCCGCTTTCGGCTCCGGTCGGATAGAGCAGCGGCGCCGCGAAGGCCATCGAGAGCGAGAGCACAAGACGAGAATTGCCTACGGCATAGCGGCCAATATGTTCCTGCCAGCCCTCCAGGCTGCCGGCCTCGCGCAAGGCGTGATCGACGGCGCCGTTTGTTTGCAAAATGATGCGATCAGCCATTGCTCGGCTCCACCGTCTGGTTGCTGAAGGTGAAGGTGCGGGAGTGCCATCCGACACGCGCAACACAGCGCGCTTTGATGCCCGGCCGCGCCGTCGAGATGTATTCGTGCAGGGCATCGCGCGCGAACTTGCCCGGCGCCATGATCAGCCCAAGGGACAAAAGCCTCTCACGATAGGCGGTGCCATCTCCAGCGAGCATGGACATGGGCATAGCCCATTCCTTCGCACGAGCGTCGCGGTCGGTGATCTTGAGCAGACGGCCCCATTCCTCGCCTTCGGAACTACGCGTCTCAGCGGCGATCTGAAGAGGCGAACAGAACCAACGCCATTCAATGGTGATGATTCCGGTTTCCCTGTCCGCGCGCTCTATCCGCTTCTCAACGCCAGTCTGTGTCACACGGAAAGGCCAACGCGTAGCCTCTTCCGGCTCTCCAGCCTCGACACGGCGAAGCGCCTCGCGTTCTTCGGCATCGCTATAGGGCGACAGAAATGCCGGATCCGCCATCATCGCCGCCACCGCTTCGACCGTCCACCCCTCGTCGAGAGCATCGGCGATATCCCAGCCCTTCGGAAGGTCACCCTCGCGATCACGCCTCTCGCCGTCCTTCCACACCCACTGGCCAAGCCGATCGGGCGGAAGATGTAGGATAGCCTTGGCCCCGGCCGCTCGTGCCAGTTCGCTCACCTTGTCACCGAATTGCTGGCCCGCTTCGTCGTTGTCGGTCGCGATGATCACAGTGCGTCCGGCGACCGGTGCCCAGTCCGCTTTGTGGGGCGACTTCGCGCCGTGCGGCGGCGTGGTCGCCACCATGTCGGGAAAGAGGATCGCTGCGGCGTCCGCCGACTTCTCGCCCTCGGCGACGATCAGCACGGCCTCGGCGCGCGCAGTGATATCTGGCAGGCGATATAGCGGGCGCGGGCCGGTGATGCCTTTGGCGCGCCACGCGCGGCGCCCTCTTCCGATATCGCAGAACGTCAACGGAAGGATTTCCTTCGCCGGCTTGCCGTCCCCATCAAGGAAGTCAAAGCGCGCCACCGCGAACATGAGTTGATCGAGTGCGTCCGCGTATCGCCATACCTTGGAAGGAGCCCCGTGCTTAGGATGCCGGTACGTTTCCAGCAGCGGCGCGTCAGCGGGCACAGGAACGATTGGCAACTTTTCGCGGGGCTGGGCTATCCTGCGATCAGGGAAGCGTATCTCTTCGAGGGATAGCGGAGCGAACATCGAGTTGCCGTGCATCATTTCACCCCCAGCATGTCGGCGAGGGCGCGGGCAGCTTCGGCTTGTCCGGTTCCGGCGAGGTAAGCGGCAAGGCTGATTGGATCACCCCCTGCGTCGCCCGTGGCGAAATCAGCCCATTTGCCCGTGTTCATGTTCACCCTGAAAGATCCCGGGCGGCGATCGGCGCGGCACGGATTTCGAGCAACCCACTCATGGCCTTCACGGTGGCCGTCAGGCAGCCAACGAACGAGTATCGAGGGCAAAGCGGCGATGGCTGCCGAATTAATGCGAGCGAAATCGATCACCTGCATCGTTCCTTATCTCGGCCCGGCGTTAATCGCGCGGGGCGATGTCGATTTTTCGCGATCACCCCGCCGTGTTGCAAAGCGGATTGCCCAGCCGTTCGATCGCCCAAGTATCGAGCGCGTCGCGCTGGTACAGCACCGCCCGCCCGAACTTCTGAAACTGCGGGCCGCCGCCGACAGAGCGCAGCTTGTTCAAAGTCGCATGGGCGACCGACACGCCGTGCACCTCAAGCAGATATTCTGCAGCCTCGGGCGGATTGAAGCGCTGTTTGCGATAGCGTGGAGCGAGTTCAGAAAGCGCGTCCATCGGATTAGTCCTCCCCATACGCTTCATCGACAACGGCCGAAGGGTGATAGCCCAGAGTGACGGTGACCCGATCGAAGACCGGCATCACTTCCAGCGTGGTCCAACCCTTTGGCTGGCGGAGCATCACGCGGACATCAGCAACGGTATCGACGTCAGGCTTCCACTGAACCGCGTGAGAATGTGGCCCTGAGACGCAAAGCAAGGTGAAACCAACACCTCGGAAGGGAAGTGAAGGAAGTCGATCGTCATCGCCCGTATGCGCAAAGAGAGCCGCAGCTTTGAAGGCATCGGCCAGTTCCACGCCGAGATCCACCAGAGCTTTTGCGATGGCGATCTCCATCACATTGAAAAAGGAGAACTTCCGCTTGATACCCGGCGAACCAGGCATATCGATCTCGTGGTTCTTATGGCCGACCAGGAGATTTCTCCTGATCCAGGTTTGAAGCGCGGAGTTCGTCACGTCGGCAGCGACCAGCACTTGGCCGGTGACGAATTCCGCATTGAAAATGCTCATGGGATTGATCCTGAGTATGCGCCTGACAACTAGAACATACTCAGAACGCACCTAGTGGGCAAGCGACAATTTGCAGACGCCCACTTCTTCGGGAATTTTCCTGCGATGGCTTTGGCTGTTCAACCTACGGATGCGCCAAACTAGAAGCGCCCAGCCCCTCGCGATCTTATCAGATGAAAATTCAGCCGTTCAAAATCAACGACTTGATCGCGAAGTGTTCTTGTGGGGCAGATCTGCCGCGAAACACTTACTTACTTCGTGTCGCCAAATTGGCGGCGAGGAAACGCTTAGCATTGCCGCGCAAGAGATCAGAGCTCGGCCATGTCAGCAGCAAAGCCCGACATAATCCAGTGGCGCCAGCGCGAATCCTCCGCAGCGCTCGGAATGGCTGCCTCGGCGACGTTCACCGCCGCCTGTTCGTATCCGGCGACGAGCTCGTTCAGATCCTCCAGCAATTCACCAGCGGCGTTGTGGCGAAGGCGATGGCTCTCGCTGGCGAAACGCGGCTGACAGCCAATGCCGGCGATCACGTTGCCGAGGACTTTCATTGCATCGCGGAAGTCGTACAGCTCCTTCATGTCCAGCTTCCGTAACGCGGCCATGTCGATCTCACAGGATCGACGGCCCAGAGGGGTGAGAGGGTCTTGAGGCAAGCCTCGAGTGGCTACCGAAAAGGTGTTGTTTGGCATTGGATATAGCCCGCTTGATAAAATCTCAAGTGGACTTGGATTAACGTTAACTGTAGACCGCGTCAAGCAGGCTTGAGAAAAAATCAAGAGGACGTTATGAATGATCATGATCTCGCCACAACAAATTCGCGGCGCTCGTGCCATGCTCGGCCTAACTCAGGCCAGCCTCGCCAATGCTGCCGGCATCTCGACCACGGCCCTCAATAACATCGAGCGAGGGGCCGCCGATCCGAAGGCTTCAACCCTCGGCGCGATACAGCGCGCCCTCGAAGTGGCCGGCGTCGAGTTCATTGCGGAGAACGGTGGTGGGCCGGGCGTCCGGCTTCGAAAAAGGGAAATAGATGCCAGTCCGTAGACTTGAAGTTCTCCACTCGAAAGTGGTCTATGCCGTTGGCATGGCTACACAGGCACGCGACCACGTTCAGCATCCCGGCGGCCTCTGGTATCATGCCGTGGGGATGCTCAATGCCTACTATGCTCTTCGTGAGGAACTTACGAAGAGAACTAAGAACACGAATGACCAACATTTGCGTGCGGCAATCGACGCTTGGCTTCAGGCAAAGCAAGCCGATGCCGACGCCTTTTTTGGGAATGCGCGCAACATTGCTACTCACCAGGGTGATATTCAGGTCGAATATTTCACCGAGTGGGAAGTTGATACGTGGAATGACACAAGCCGCCCCGTTCGTAGTGCGAAAGTTTCTGTCAAGGGAGGCCTAATCGACGCGATGCCCGGCGACGAATTCCTCTCCCTCTGCACCAGAGCTATGACCTTCCTGCGCGACGGCATAGAGGAAATCGATCGCGACTATAAATCTCGAGGGGGGACTGAGCACGGCCTTAGCGAGCATGAAGACCTGTCTGCACTCTTCGATGGCATGAAACTCTAGAGGTGCCACCCGGTCGGCCTAATGGGCGTGGCTGTTCCCCCATATTCCCCAACGGGGTCGGACTTGGGGAACAGGCGGCGATTGGTGCTAAGCCTCTGAAATGACACGGGTTGATGATGGCCGTTCCCCGCGTTCCCTATGTTCCTCGTTAGAATGACAGAAGGCTCAGCAGAATCCTAAAGTGCCGACGCGGGCCGGGTGGGAGGCTGGACGAGGAGCGATAGCCCCAAAAAAATTTCCCAGCCCATATCAATGGGTTGCATTCGGATGGAGCATTTAGAGCGGCTTTTAAAGCGCTCCCGTTATTGCCTTCCCGGTCGAGATGGGTCATATCTCTCTGTAACAACACCCGCCACGCCTCGGACGGAGCTTCGGCTTCGAACTGCGCACCCCGGCGGGTTTTTCTTTTTGGCGGGCGAGAATCCGTCTATGAGACGGTATGAAGTTCACAAAGCCGTCACTTTCCATCGCTGATCAAATAGCGCGCATAGAAGGGCGCGGCATGACGGTGCCCGATCACGCGCTTGCCGCTCACTACCTTTGCAACATTAGCTATTACCGGCTTCGGGCCTATTGGCTGCCATTTGAAGAGGTTGCTCAGGCGGATGACGAGCACAAATTCAAGGCAGGCACATGCTTTGACGATGTTCTGGCGCTGTATGTTTTCGACCGCCGACTTCGACTTCTCATCATGGATGCCGTGGAGCGCGTCGAAGTTTCCTTGCGCGGATGCTGGGCGCACCACCTAGCAATGAAATATGGGCCCCACGGCTACCTTGAGCCAACTCTATATCAGAGGCCCGACCGCTACGCTCAATCATTCACCACCCTTATAGCGGAGGTAAACAAATCGAAAGACACTTTCATCCTCCACTATAAGAATAAATATGACGATCCCGAACATCCGCCAATCTGGATGACTGCGGAAATCATCTCTCTTGGACAACTTTCAATGTGGCTTGGCAACCTGAAGCATCGCTCGGATCGTCAGGAAATTGCCAAGACCTATGGGATCGATGAAAAGATACTTGTTTCTCTTGCCCATCACCTGGCCTATATCCGAAATATCTGCGCCCATCACGGTCGTCTTTGGAATAAACAGGTGACCGTCAAAATGGTGGTGCCAAACTCACCGGCAAGTTTGAAACTTGCGATGAATCTAGCCTCTCCGGGACGCATCTATAATACCTTGGCGGCACTCGGATATCTGATGGGCATAGTCGCGCCTGGGAATCATTGGCGTCAACAGGTCGTTCAGCTGATGGATTCATGCCCGCTCGCCGATGAAGCCGCGATGGGTTTCCCTGCAAACTGGAAAAACATGCCATCGTGGAAACACGTTTAACACCGGCGACTGGATCCGCTAGCGGTCAAGCTTTTTCCGCCAGTTATTCACCGTCTGAGGCGAGACATGCACTCGTCGAGCGATCTCCCGATCTGACAAATCGGGATTGTCCATCAGCATCCGCCGCACGTCGGCCTGCTTCTCGGCCGTGTTGCGCTCTCTCGGCCTCACCAGCGTGCGAAGCACCCCTTCCATAGGCTCCCCGGCACGTGTTCGGCGGGCGATCTCCTTAAGCATGCCGTGCACTGCCTCGGGTGCAAGGATATTGATTTGCCGAACGCCCTGCGTCTCCAGAGACGCCTTCCATTTGGCTTGTCGTGAGGGGGTCGTTTCGAGTGGCACAGGTGTCGCCTCCTGTCGCGTAGCCTACGCTTCATATGGATGTCTCTAGAGACGCATCAAGCCCGCATCGGGCAATCGCTTTTGTTCCCCATGTTCCCCACGATGCAACGGCTTGGGGGAACGGACGCCGAAAGGCTCTAAGTCACTGAAATTGAACAACCTCATGCGACTTGTTCCCCGCGCTCCCCTTGTTCCCCGCGAAAACGATAGAAGGACGCGCTGATTTCAGGTTTTGCCGAAATCACCGCTAACGCCCTTATCGGGCTGCCTGGCCAGAGCTGAGGCGATCTTGGCTGAAACCCGATCGGCGGCAACCACAAGGGCACTATCGGGCACGTGAGCATAACGGGCGGTGACACCGGGAACCGTGTGACCAAGCAAGCCAGCTATGGTCAACTCTGAAAAGCCCATCTCGGCCGCGGTCGCGGCGAAACTGTGCCGCAGCACGTGAACGGTGACGCCTTCCAGCTTCGCCCGACTACACAGACGATCAAGCACCTTCGGCAGTCCCACAAAGTGCCCTTTGCCGCGTGCGGCTGGGAATGCCCAGCCATTGCGGTGCGGTGTCTCGTCGAGAGCGTCGAAGGCGGCAGCGCCGATAGGCCGGATTTGTGCCCCGCTCTTCGTATCCTGGAACCGGACGCAGCTCGCCGACCTATCGGCCCACGCCATCGGCAAGGCGAGCGCTTCCATGCGGCGGCAGCCACTCAATAGCAAGAATTTCACGGCGGCGATGGCGGTAGTCCCCTCGCCTTCCTCCTCGGCTTCACGCATGGCGGTCCCGAGGCGTTTCATCTCCATGGCGCTAAGAAACCTGCGTTGCTTGCCCTCAGGTGGGCGCTCGATTCCGCGCGCGGCATTCTCCTTCACGATCTTCCGCTTCCGGGCATACTCCAAGATGGTGCCCAACATGCCCACTGTGCGCGAGGCGACGCCCTTGCCCCCGGTCGTGACGCCGCCGCGACCACTGCGCTCGGCCGATGTTTTGCCAGCGATGATATCGGCTTGAAGCTTCGCCACATCTTCGGGAGTGAGACTAAGAACAGTGTGGCGACCAATCAGCGGTTTCACGTGCCGCTCGATCCGGCTCTTGTCCATCGCCAGCGTTGATGCCTTCACCCTACCCTCGGCCTCCGCGAGATAGAGGTCACATAGCTCCGCCACGGTAATTGCTTTCCGAACTTTCTGGCGCTCAGCAGACGGATCGGCGCCCTGCGTGACTTCCGCAATTCGCAGCCTAGTAGCGTTCCGTGCCTCCTCCGTCGTTAGCGTACCCACTCGCCCGATGGCCAGCTTCCGCTGCCGCCCTTCCCGGTTTCGGTACTTCAAGATGTAGCTAGCCACTCCGGAGGGCATCATCCGGACGCCGAACCCCTTTAGCTCCGAATCCCAGAGAAAAACCTCGCCATCGGATGATGGCTGAAGGGCATCAACTATGCGTTTGGTGATCTTCGGCATTGGTTCCGCGAACTCCGTTGCCGTATGGCTCCAATGAGCTTCGGAACCACGGCGGAACCAGTAAGGAGCAAACTGCAAGGAAAAATGTCAATCCCTCGAAAATCCAGGAAATGTCAAAACCCCTTCTACACAAAGGATTGGGATAGTATGGCTCATTCGCGAATATTCCGGGATTGGAACGAACCTATTGTTGCCAAGGTTGGGGTCGAGGGTTCGAATCCCTTCGCCCGCTCCAGAATTCAATAATGATTGCAAGCACTTAACAAGCGCCTTACGGGGCGCTTGTTGCTTCCCCGGCCCTTCTTCGCAAAGCGGGGAAGCAGGGGGGAAGCACGAGGAAGCAAGTTCCAGCGTACCGCAGCGCACTATCGGCGACTCACCGCGACCCTGCTGCCCCGTTCTCATTTCCCAATCGACCACCGATTCAACTCCTTGCCTTCCGCCGCTTTCGCGCGGGAGCCCGACCTTGCGCGCTTCGATTTCTCTGGTTATATTACCGGAAATCTTTCCGGAGATCAACCTTGGGAAGTTCGCAGCGCCGCGCAATTCAGAACTATCGCACGCGCCTCACCGAGAAGGGCCTTGTCCGCTTCGAGGTGATCTGCCGAGAGCCCGACCGCGAGCTTATCCGGTCGCTCGCCAAGCGTCTCACCGAGGATACGCCCGACGCCGCGCGACTGCGCTCCGCCGTCAGCAAGAGCATGGCCGGCGACGGCTCGACGAGGGGCGGCATCCTCGCCGCGCTGCGCCGGTCGCCGCTGGTCGGCGCCGGCCTCGATCTCTCACGCGCCCATGAGGCAGGGCGGGATACCGACGTCTGATGCGATACCTGCTCGACACCAGCATCATCGGCAACGTCACCGGGTCGTCGCCCTCGCAATCCCTCCTCGCGTGGCTGGCGGAGCAGGACGATGACGACCTCTACATCGCTTCGCTGACCGTCGCGGAAATCCGGCGCGGCATCCTCGAAACGCCGGCGGGCAAGCGCCGCAACGATCTGGAAGATTGGTTCGGCGGTCCCGAGGGTCCGCAGGCTCTGTTCGCAGGCCGGGTCCTCCCCTTCGACGCAGCCGCCTCCCTGATCTGGGCGCGCATGATGGCCGACGCGAAGGCCAGCGGTCAGCCGAGAAGCGCGCTCGCCAGGATCATCGCCGCCGTGGCCGAAGCCAATGGTTGCATCGTCGTCACGGACAATGCGAAGGGCTTCCCCGGCGTTGAGATCATCAATCCAATGTGCGAGGGCTGATCTGACAGGCGGGGCGATGCCAACAGGGCGGCGCCGGTCGAAGGTGGCGCGAGACAGGCCCTCCTTTCGCACTGGCCGGTCAAAGATCGCTGAGCCAAGCATTGAAATAGCCGGCATTTGGCCGTACATTCCCGGCAGGATTTGGAGGCGATGATGACCCAGGCTCAGAAACAGGAAGATCGTCCGACCGCCCGCCGTCGAGCCGAACGGCTCGAAGCGCGCGTGACGACTGAACAGAAGGCGCTCATCGAGCACGCCGCGGCGCTCGAAGGACGCAGCATCACGGATTTCGTGCTGGCGAGCGTGCAGGATGCCGCCAAGCGAACCATCGCCGAGCATGAGGTGGTCCGCCTCAGCGTCAAGGACAGCCAGGCGTTCGTCGACGCGCTGCTCAACCCGCGCGAGCCGGGCCGCAGGATGAAGGAAAGCGTGGCGGCCTATAAGGCGTTGATGGGCGAAGGATAGCCATGGGCATGGCCGGAAAGCCGCTCATAGAGCTTCTCGATTCCGCACGCCACGACCGCTCCCGGTTTTCCTGCGGTGTCGAAGCTCTGGATCGCTATCTTCAATCGCAGGCGGGACAGGATGCCCGGCGTCGCGTCGCTGCTCCCTACGTTCTGCTGGAGCCTCCCTCGCCCCTGATCCTTGGCTTCTACACGCTCTCGAACGCCTCGATCCAGGCAGCGGAGCTTCCGTCCGCATTGACCAGGAAGCTCCCGCGCTATCCTGTCCTGCCGGCGACGCTGCTCGGCAGGCTCGCCGTCGATACGCACCAGCGCGGCAAGGCGTTCGGAACGCTTCTGCTTCTGGATGCCCTTCGCCGGTGCCTGCGAAGCGAGACCGCGAGCCTCGCGGTCATCGTGGACGCCAAGGACGACGCGGCCGTCTCATTCTATGAGCGGCATGAGTTTCATCGGCTGCCAGACCAGCCGCGTCGGCTGTTCAAGCCCATGGCCGAGATCGACAAGCTCTTTGGCGGATCGACCAATGAGGCTTCCTGAATGGATCACGGCCCCCAGCAATCACAGGCGAGCGTCTCCGAAGTATTCCGCGTCTTCCTGAAGCTGGGGTTCACCTCTTTCGGCGGCCCGATCGCGCATCTGGGCTATTTTCGCGACGAACTGGTTACACGGCGAAATTGGCTGAGCGAGAGCGCCTATGCCGATCTGGTGGCACTATGCCAGTTCCTGCCGGGTCCCGCCTCCAGCCAGGTTGGCTTTGCACTTGGCTTGACGCGGGCGGGTTGGGGCGGCGCCTTTGCAGCTTTCCTCGCCTTCACCTTGCCATCGGCTCTCATCCTTCTCGCGCTCGCTATGACGGCAACGCGGCTCGAAAGCCCGCTGGCGCTTGGCGTCCTGCATGGTCTCAAGATCGTTGCCGTCGCTATCGTCGCCCAGGCCGTGTGGGGGATGGCAAAGAATCTCTGCCCCGATAGGGAGCGTGCCACGATCGCAGTCGCGGCTGTTCTCCTGCTCGCCTGGGCGCCGGGCGCGATCGGAATGATGGCCGCAATTCTTCTCGGCGCAATCGCCGGGCTGGCCCTCGGCAAGGGACAGGTCACGATCGGCAAGCATCTGCCGGTGCCGGTTTCGCGCAAAGCCGGACTGACTGCCTTTGTGCTGTTCGCCGCCTTACTGATTGGCTTGCCGTTCCTGGCCGGGCAGGCGCAAGGCTGGGCGCTGGCCGACAGCTTCTATCGCGCCGGCTCGCTGGTCTTCGGCGGCGGCCATGTGGTGCTGCCGCTGTTGCGGGCCGAAACCGTCACGCCGGGATGGGTGTCCGACGACGCCTTCCTCGCGGGCTACGGCGCCGCGCAGGCGGTGCCGGGACCCCTCTTCACTTTCGCTGCCTGGCTCGGGGCGATCATGGGACCGGCGCCGAATGGCGTGGCCGGTGCGGCGATCGCTCTTGTCGCACTCTTCCTTCCAGGCTTCCTCATCCTGATCGGAACGCTGCCCTTCTGGGATCGGTTGCGCCGCACGATATGGGCGCAGTCGGCCCTGCAAGGCGCCAATGCCGCGGTCGTCGGCATCCTCGGCGCGGCGTTGTATTCGCCTGTCTTCACCAGCGCGATCGGCGGCATGCCAGACTTCGCACTGGCCCTGATTTGCTTCGTGGCGCTGATGGCCTGGAAAGCTCCGCCATGGGTTGTGGTATTGCTGGCAGCCGTGGGCGGAGCGGCGCTTGGCTTGATGATGTAAGGGGGTTCCGAAAAGTGCTCTCGGAGGCCCTCACTCCGTCAGACCGAGGACATTGATCGAACCAAGCTGAATTGAGGCGCGCTACGTCGCCGCTTGCGGGTAGAACCAGCAACATCAGGATGAGTTTCTGCACAGCATGTCCCGCAAGGCCCCTGGGATTCGATTCCTTCTCACCATGCGATGACAAAGTCTTTCAGCGCCTGAACGAAAGAAAGGCTCAGGGCGCTGCCCTCGCGCGGAACAAGAAAACTCTCCGGCCTTTCGCGGCATAAACGGCCCGCTCCCCGCAAGCGGGTCCCCTCCATTTATTCCACGGTGCCAAAGACTTTCCTTGCACCTTGCTTCCCCGGTCTCGCCGACGGGCAAGGGTTCAGGAGCGGCGCTTCGCTTCTCTGAACCCCAAAACCCGAAGGAAGAAAGACATGACCGCAAACGCCACCACCCCCCGCAACGTGATTTTTAATGCCGATTGCATCCAGGCGATGCGCTCTTTTGACAGGGGATCGGTGGACTTCATTCTGACCGATCCGCCCTATCTGGTGAACTATCGCGACCGTGGCGGCAGGACGGTGGCGAACGACGATAACGCCCGTTGGCTCAAGCCGGCTTTCAACCAGATGCACCGCGTTTTGAAGGACGGAGGTTTCGCCGTTTCGTTCTACGGCTGGAACAAGGTCGATTTGTTCATGGACGCATGGAAGGCGGCAGGCTTCCGCGTTGTCGGGCATATCGTGTTCCGCAAGCGTTATGCGTCATCGGCGAAGTTCCTGCGCTATCAGCACGAACAAGCTTACTTGCTGGCGAAGGGCAATGTTTCCCTGCCCGAAAACCCCATCCCCGACGTGATTGACTTCCCCTATGCGGGCAACAAGCTGCATCCGACGCAGAAGCCCGTTGAAGCCCTTGCGCCATTGATCGAGGCTTTCACGAAGCCCGGCGACCTGGTGCTGGACCCGTTCAGCGGCAGCGGCTCGACACTGGCGGCGGCGCAGCAGCTTGGCCGCGACTGGATCGGCGTTGAACTGGACAGCCGACACCACGAGACGGCCAGCAAGCGGCTTGCATGGATGCGGCAGAGCGGGAGGGCGGCGGCGTGAGCCGCCCCCAACTCCCCCGCGAACCGAGAGAGGATTTTGCAATGCGCTGGATCGTAACCGCCGACTATTGGGGAAATTGCCTTGGCATGGGAGAGGACGACGACGGCGTTCCTGCCCGCGGCACGCCGGAACAGGCCGACGCCCTGCCGATGGAGTTCTGGCTTTGCGACGCAAAGGAAAATGTGGTGTTCGAGGGCCGTTGCGGCGATATTGACGCAAATTGGTGGCACGGTTTCGAGCCCCTGATTGCGACTTGGAACACCTTCCGTTGCCGCCGCCTGTATTATCGCCGCGCGGGAACGAAAGAACCATGGCGCCCGCTCGGGCAGCCATGAAGGTTGCACCCCCACAGCCTCGCGCCTTCCTCTATATTGAGGGAGGCGCGTTTCAAAATTTTCGCCGATCCGCGGCTGCGGATCGGCGGGACGGCCATTCCCGAAAACATGGCCGTCGCTCACCGGACCAAGATCGGCTTGCCGAATCACTTCGTGTGGCTCAGGTCGCTCTAGTTGCCCTGCTGGGCGATTATAGCTCGATTATCCTGTAAACTACGTCTATAATAGCCGTAGTTCTGGCGCGAGGCTAAGTGCCGGTGGGAGGTGATCTCGTATGATCACCGCCCACCAGACTCGGGCCGCGCGCGCATTGCTTGGTTGGACGCAGGAGATGCTCGCAGACAGAGCCGCCGTTTCGCTGACTGCGTTGAAGCGCATGGAGTCGGTCAATGGCGAGCGCGTCTACGAGAGCACCGTCGATAGGGTTCGCAGGGCTCTGGAAGCGGAAGGCATCGTCTTCATTCATTCCGACCGGCATATCGGAGTCATGCTCGATGTTCGGGAAGCAGCGCGCCGCTGATGCCATGGCCACCAAGCGGACACGGTGCCGCAGGCGTGTCCTCTATGGTGAATCTTCGTTTACCAATCACATCTTTGCGATATCGTGCGCGCCAACAAAAAGAACGTCGCAACCGGGGGAAGGGCGCAATGGCGACGCTATCCTTTCGTGATGAAGCGCCGGGCGGCGATCTTCTCACTGACTACGACCGCACCCACGTCAAGCTCTACTGTCGTCTTCTCGATGCCGAAGCGGATGGCGCCGACTGGCAGGAAGCCGTAGAAGTCCTGTTCGGCATAGACCCGAGCACCGAGCCGGAACGCGCCCGCAGGGTCCACGACACCCATCTAGCCCGAGCCCGCTGGATGAGCGCACACGGCTACAAGCCTCTGCGTCTCGGCCGCCCGAACTGATCCGTCGCACCCCATCGCATTGCCGGTAAGGAAAGGCGCTTTGCGGCGCGAGGCACTTCCTCGGCAGGCGCCCGCGGCGGATCATCCTCCCGTTTGACGTGCGTTTTTGTAGTCCGGGGAGGAATATCATGAGACCCGACACGTCGCGCTGGCGGGCCGAGTCCGCCTATGGGTTCATGGACGACGCAGGCGTCGACCAACTCGCCTGGGAGTGCCTGCGCCGCAACGGTGACTATCAGCGCGACTACGGCGCGCAGCGCAGCGCGGGACATCTCGAAAAACCGCTTCCCGAGCCGATGGAGCGCCGCTGGGGGTTACGATTTCGCTGCCCGGCCACGCCTCTCAGCCCATGACCAGCCGGTATTCTGGAGCGAAACCGCCGACACCGCCGTCCTGCGCCTGGCGGGCGCTCCCGGCCCGGCGCGGGAAGGAAACGCCAAGCTGCGGACCTTCCTCGCCGGCAAGGTGAAGGCGACGCCCGATGAACTCCATATCCTACTACGCGATATCGGTCCCGGCCTGCATCTGGTCGCCGATCCCTCGATCCAGCCGGACGATCCTCTCGCCGTCACCGTCTATCTCGACGCCGACGGACTCGATCGCCTCGCCTCACTGGATCGTCTGATGCGATACTTGGCGGGATACAAGGTTCCGCCCGATCAACGCATGACCGCCCAACAACGAAGACGGCTCAAGGCGATGCTGCGTGCCGTCGACGCCCGCCAACATCACGCAAGCCAGCGCGAGATCGCGCAGATCCTATTCGGCGTTGACCGCATCGCCGACGACCAATGGCAAGGCTCCCCCTTCCGCGACACCGTGCGCGATCTGCTCCGTGACGGAGCGGTCATGATCGCAGGCGGATACCTCAAGCTCCTGCGCTTCCGCCGCCGTCCCTGATCCCTTCCCGGTCGGGGTGGGGTTATTCGATACCCCCTGAAATTCCCCACTCTCCGCGCGCCTTTGCTTCGCCACCGTGGCCCCTGTCCGCCGCTTGTCCCGAGCGGCATCCCACAGAGCCACGGAGGCATCCATGCACCCCAATACCGCTCTCCTGCCGCCGCGCTTCCTGCGCACGAGGGAAGCCGCTGCGTTTCTCGGCCTGTCGCCTCGCACCCTGGAAAAGCACCGGACCTATGGCACAGGGCCATTGTTCCGCAAGCTCGGCGGTCGCGTCGTCTACGCGATTGACGAACTCGAAGCCTGGGCCGAGCGCGGCACTGTCGCCTCGACCTCCGATCCGCGCGGCAGCGTCCTGCCCGCGCTGCCGAGCAACAGGCAGCACTACCCGGCGCCGAGCCGCGCCGTGCGCTGAGGGACGTCCCGGATGTCCCAACGCTTCCCCATCTCTGAGCGCACACGGCTCGATCCCTTCGTCATCGCAACCGGCGGCGCCAGCCCGCGCGACCAACGCGACCTCATGGAACGCCCGTTCTTCTCGCTGGCGAAATCCAGGCGCACCGCGCCGATCCTCTACGAAGCCGGTGCAGTGCGCGTCGAGGTCTTCGCGGTGGCCGAGCACGGCATGGCCACAATCTGGGATGCGGACATCCTGATCTGGGCCGCGGGGCAGATCGTCGAGGCTGAAAACCTCGGCCTCTCGACCTCCCGTTTCCTGCGCTTTACGCCCTACCACCTCCTCACGGCCGTCGGCCGCGAAACCGGAGCCAGCGACTACAAGCTCCTGAAGGCGGCGCTGACCCGGCTGCAATCGACCTCGATCCGCACCACCATCCGCAACGGCGAGCACTGGCGCCGCCACCAGTTTTCGTGGGTCAATGAATGGGAGGAACTCACCCGCCATGACGGCCGGGTCGAGGGTATGGAGCTGGTCATTCCCGATTGGTTCTATCGGGGCGTCGTCGATCGCTCGCTCGTTCTCGCAATCGACCCGGCCTATTTCCGCCTCAAGGGCGGCATCGAACGCTGGCTCTACCGCGTCGCCCGCAAGCACGCCGGTCGCCAGCCTCAAGGGTGGACCTTCGACCTTCAGCACCTTCATGAAAAGTCTGGCAGCCTGGCGCGCGTCTCCGACTTCGCGCTCCACATCCGCCGCATCGCCGCGCGCCAGACGCTGCCTGGCTATCGCCTCGGCATCGAGCGCGACGGCCGGCGCGAGATGCTGCGCATCTTGCCCGCACCTTTATCGGCGGGGCCTGTGGATAGTGCTGTGGACGCAATCGGGAGATCAAACGCACGCCCCTTCGGGAGATCGAACGCAACGCCTTCGGGAGATCACACGCAAAGGCACCAGCTAACACTTTGGCCTGAAACGACGATTCCCGACCTTAACTTAGAGTCTAACAATACATCTAACTTTCTTCTGGGCCGGGGAGATGGGGAAAACCCATCCGCCGAGGCTACGAACGGCAATGTCGGCACGGCCGAGCTGGATAGCCCCGAACCATCCGGGCAACCGCTCGGCGGAATGCCGGGAGGGAAACGATGATCCCGCCCGCCGACGTGCGAGCCGCCTATAAGGCAGCGCCACATCTCACCCATGTCGAGCTGACGTGGCGCGAGGGTCATATCGAGCATTGGCTGCGTTTCGGCCAGCCCGTCGCCGAACAGCGGATCGACCGTTTCCGCCGTATCGTCAGCTTTGCGCCGGATAGCGTCTTCGCTTTCGTGCGCTGGGCCTCCAACGACTATGGCACCGTGGTCTCGCGTATGGACATCGCGCGAACCGTTGGCCCCGGCGAGGCGTACCAGACGCTGCCCTTCGTTCGGCGCGGCGGAGAATTGTTGCTCTCGATCAACGGCTGGCCCAGGGTCGAGAAGGTTCTTCACGCCATAGATGCCGTTGCCGCTCTTGGTCTCGATCCCTCCGAGGCCGCTCCCGAGCACTGGCGCCACGTCCACAACCGGCTGACCGTCGGCCAGGACCCGCGCCCCTACGCTCTCGACCAGCATCGCGCCTGGCTCATGCGCCGGGGGATCGCATCATGATGCGCGCGCTAGACCTTTCCAGCACTGCGACGGGCCGGCCAGCCAGGGCAACCGCCATCCGGCACTTCGGCAGCATCTCGGGTGGCAAGGACAGCCAAGCGGTCCTCTGCAAGATGGTCGAGCGGATCGAGCGCATCGGCCGCGCCATCCTGCGCACCGAAGCCGCACTCGACATGGTGCTCGGCGCGCACAGGTTCGGCGAATCCAACGACGAGGAAACGCCATGACCGCGCGTCGCCTGACGATCCTGTCCATGCTCGCGGGAACGGCGCTGATCGTCGCTCCGGCATGGTGCCGGCCCGACATCCATTTCATCTGGAACGCCTCGGCCAGCGTGCCGATTGGCCTCTACCGCATCGTCCCCGCTGACCGGATCGAGGTGCCGGACCTCGCCGTCGTCATGCCGCCCGACGAGCTGGCCGGCTTCCTCGACGAACGCGGCTATCTGCCGCGCGGCGTGCCGCTCATCAAGCGCGTGCTGGCGCTCGGCGGAACCATCGTCTGCCGCTCCGGCAGCGCCATCGTCGCCTACGGCATGACCTACGGAGAAGCCCGCGCTGAGGACACGCGCGGCCGCCCGCTGCCTGTCTGGCGGGGCTGCCGGCGGCTCGGCGACGGCGAAGCCTTCTTCATGAACTGGGACAGTCCCGACAGCTTCGACAGCCGCTATTTCGGGTCGCTTCCCCTCATAACCGTCGTCGGCCGGGCAATTCCGCTTTGGACAGACGAGGACGGCGCCGGCCGCTTCGCATGGCGCGCCGGCGCACTGATTTCCCCCCAACCAGAAGGAGATTGATGATGCCCGCCAATATCTTTGAACCCACCGCAAACGGTTATGCCGGCCGCGCCCGGCACTTCGGCATCGACGAGGAAATCGTGCTCGTCGATGCCGAGCCGGGCGACGCCGAGAACGCCCCGAACTATCGCATCCACCTGGACGACGAGAACGGCCCCGACGTCGGCGGAGCGTGGAAACGTGTCGGCGAACGCGCCGGAAACTACATCGCTCTGGAGATCGATAGCCCGCTTTTCCCTGAGCTGTTCCGTCCCGCGCTGTTCCAGGCCGACGACGAGGGGCGCACCTTCCGGCTGGTCTGGAAGCGGCTGCGGCCGCGTGAAGACCGGGACTGACCGATGCCTTTCCAGGTCACCCCTTTGTTCGCGGGCAAGCCGTCTCACCCTTTCGTCCCGCTCGTCGACCGGACGGCCGGCGCGCGCAGAGCAGGTCAAGGGCGGCCACCGGCCGGCGCTTGCGCCTTGCCCTTGACCGAAGCGAGCACGCTGGCAGGCTGGCGTCGTTGCGGAGACAGGATGGTATCGCATTGCGCCGTTCTGCTGCTGGTCGCCGCGCTCGCGGGCTTCGCCGGAACGGGCGTTGCGGTCGCGCAATCCGCGCCGGTCGAGCGCCCGACCGCTGCCCATCCCTACGCCGCCGATATCGCCGAAGCCGCTCACCGCTTCGGTATCCCGGTCGTCTGGATCGTCGCCGTCCTCGGCGCGGAGAGCGACGGCGATCCGGCTGCCGTGTCGCAGGCTGGAGCGATGGGGTTGATGCAGCTCATGCCCGCGACCTGGGATGAACAGCGCGCGCTTCACCGGCTCGGCAGCGATCCGTTCCAGCCCCGCGACAACATCTTCGCAGGCACGGCCTATCTGCGCGCCATGTGGGACCGCTACCGCACCGTCACCGGCATGCTTGCGGCCTACAATTTCGGCCCCGGCCGGTATGACGAATACCTCGCTGGCGAACGCGGTCTGCCCGCCGAGACGCGCGACTACATCGCCGCGCTCGTTCCCCTTCTCGGTGGCGAGCCGCTTGCGGCGGGCGTTTCCGCCGGCCCGCCGTGCGTCAACGATTGGCGCGATGCACCTCTCTTCGTCACGGCTCGGGGCGGCGCGGCATCTGCATCCGGCCTGCACGGCGAACGCAGCGTGGGCGCAGCGTTGGATGCGCCTTCGCCGCCTCTCAATCCGCTCGCGCCATCGTCGTCCGGGGCGCTATTCGTCGCTCGCCCGGTCTCGGGAGGTGCGCCATGAGCGGAATCGCGTCCCTTCGGGTTGTAGCAAACTGCCGGAAAGGGAGGGACAGGTCGCGCGCCGGGAGAGGCACGGCGACTGGAAGACGGCAAGGTAAAAGCGCCAGCGCAAACCACCGTCAAGCCATTGGAATGGCTTGGTGTTTTGCGCATATGGCGGTCGGTCGTGCATACGCATGGGCGATTTTGCCAGCAAAATCAAAGACGATTTGTATGGGCCGCCTCGCCGCGCTTCCGGGGAGGCGCACATGAGCGATGACGACAGCGATTTCCGCATTCGCCCCGGCAAGCCGCGCTCGATCCGTGCGCCGCGCACCAAGACTTTCATCAACCAGGTGCTGCGCGCCGCTAAGCAGGCGAGCAATGCGCCGGCCCGCGGATCAGGCTCGTCGTCGCGGCGCGGCGGCGGAAGCGCCGGCCGCTCAACCTTCGGACGGGGCCGCAATGTCATCTCCCGAAGCCAGCTGCTCGGCTCGCATCGCCGCGTCGTCGCCAAGGCGCGCATCGCCCGGCACCGCGGCCGCACCTTCCGCTCCGCGCCGATTTCGGCGCACCTCTCCTATCTCAAGCGCGAAGGCGTCAGCCGCGACGGCGAGAAGGGTGTCATGTTCGCCGCCGAGACCGACCGCGCCGACGATCTCGCCTTCGCAGACCGATGCCAGGACGACCGGCATCACTTTCGCTTCATCATCTCCCCCGAGGACGCTGGCCAGATGGGCGACCTGCGTGACTTCACCCGCGATCTCGTGAGGCAGATGGAGACCGACCTTGGCACGCGGCTCGATTGGGTCGCCGTCGAACATTGGAACACCGACAATCCGCATGTGCATCTGCTGGTGCGCGGCGTCGACGAGACCGGGGCCGATCTTGTCATCTCTCGCGACTATATCAGCCACGGCCTGCGCGGACGCGCCGAGGAGCTTGTCAACGCCGAACTCGGTCCCAAGCCCGAACACGAGATCCGCTCCAGCCTCGCTCGCGAAATCGATGCGGAACGCTGGACGCGGCTCGATCGGGAGATCGCACGCGAGTCCAACGAACTTGGCTATATCGACCTGCGGCCCGAAGCGAAGGGACCGGACGATCCCGAAATCCGCCGCCTGCTGGTCGCGCGGCTCCGCCATCTCGAAAAGATGGCGCTCGCCGCCGATGCCGGTGTCAACGAATGGTTCGTCGAGCCAGGCGCGGAACGGGCGCTCCGCGAGCTTGGCCATCGCGGCGACATCATCAAGACCATGCACCAAGCCTTCGCCGGGCTCGGCGAGGAACGCGGCGTAGCAGACTTCACGATCGACCCCGGCAAGGATGGCCCGCCGATCATCGGCCGGCTGGTCGACAAGGGCCTTCATGACGAACTGACCGGCGAAGCATATGCCGTGATTGACGGCACGGATGGCCGCGCTCACCATGTCCGGTTGCGCGGCATTGAGGCGTTCGAGCGCACGCCGCCGGTCGGCGGCATCGTCGAGGTGCGCCGCTTCGGGGGCCCGGACGATCCCCGGCCTACCATCGTCCTCGCCAACCGCTCCGATCTCGACCTTCAGACCCAGATCACGGCATCCGGCGCGACCTGGCTCGATCACCGGCTGGTCGAGAAGGAGGCCATGCCGCTCGGCGCAGGCGGCTTCGGCCGCGAGGTGTGCGAAGCGATGGACGCGCGCGCCGAACATCTTGCCGACGAAGGTTTCGCTCGCCGGGAGGGCCAGCGGATCATTCTCCAGCGCAACCTGCTGGCAACGCTGCGCCGGCGCGAACTCGATACCGTGGGCGAGCAGCTCTCGGCCGAGACCGGCTTGCAGCATGTGAAGGCGCAGGCCGGAGAATATGTCTCCGGCACCTATAGCCGCCAGCTCTCCCTCTCCTCCGGCCGCTTCGCGGTGATCCAGGGGATCGGCCCCGACGGCGGGCACGGCTTCCAGCTCGTCCCCTGGTCCCGCGAGATCGAACACAAGCTCGGCCAGCACATCTCCGGCGTGACACGCGGCGGCGGGGGAATCGACTGGTCGCTCGGTCGCAAGCGCAACCTCGGACTCTGACGAAAGGAGTCTCCCATGACCGGCACGAAAATCCTCTGGGGCCAGATCAGCATCGTCTTCCTGATCGTGCTCGCCTCGATCTGGGGCGGCACGCAATGGGTCGCCTTCCGGCTCGGCTTCCAGCCGCAGCTCGGCCCCGCCTGGTTCGAGATCGCGGGCTGGCCAGTCTATTATCCGCCGTCGCTGTTCTGGTGGTGGTATTTCTATGATGCCTACGCCCCGCGCATCTTCGCCGAGGGCGGCATCATCGCGGCGTCGGGCGGCTTCATCGCCATCGCCGTCGCCATCACCATGTCGGTGATGCGTGCCCGCGAGGCCAACGACATCGACACCTACGGCTCGGCGCGATGGGCCGACCGCACGGAGATCGAGCGTACCGGCCTGCTCGGGCCGGACGGCGTGGTCCTTGGCCGCTACGAGCGGGACTATTTGCGGCATGACGGTCCCGAGCACATCTTGTGCTTTGCGCCGACACGATCCGGCAAAGGGGTCGGGTTGGTCGTGCCATCATTGCTGACGTGGCCGGGGAGCTGCATCGTTCACGACATCAAGGGCGAGAACTGGCAGCTCACCGCCGGCTTCCGGGCGAAGCATGGCCGTGTCCTACTGTTCGATCCGACCAATGCCTCTTCCGCTGCCTACAATCCCTTGCTCGAGGTGCGGCGCGGCGAATGGGAGGTGCGCGACGTCCAGAACGTCGCCGACGTGCTGGTCGATCCCGAAGGAAGCCTTGAGAAGCGGAATCATTGGGAGAAGACGTCCCATTCGCTCTTGGTCGGCGCGATCCTACACGTCCTCTATGCGGAGCTGGACAAGACGCTCGCCGGCGTCGCTGCTTTCCTTTCCGATCCGCGCCGCACGATCGAAGCGACGCTGGATGCCATGATGGCCACCCGCCATCTCGGCGAGGCGGGGCCGCATCCGGTAGTCGCGTCGACAGCGCGGGAACTGCTCAACAAGTCGGACAACGAACGCTCCGGCGTGCTGTCTACCGCCATGAGCTTCCTGGGTCTCTACCGCGACCCGGTGGTCGCGGCCGTGACCTCGCGCTGCGACTGGCGCATCGCCGATTTGATCGTCGACCCGAAGCCCTCGACGCTGTTTCTAGTCGTTCCGCCCTCGGACATTTCGCGCACCAAGCCGCTCATTCGTCTCGTGCTGAATCAGATCGGGCGGCGATTGACGGAAGACCTCCATACCAAGGACCGGCGGCACCGCGTCCTGATGCTGCTCGACGAATTTCCAGCCTTGGGCAGATTGGACTTTTTCGAATCTTCACTGGCCTTCCTCGCCGGCTACGGGATCAAGAGCTTCCTCATTGCACAGAGCTTGAATCAGATCGAGAAAGCGTACGGGGCGAATAATGCGATCCTCGACAATTGCCATGTCAGGGTGAGCTTCGCCACCAATGACGAGAGGACCGCCAAGCGTGTATCCGATGCCCTCGGTACGGCGACCGAAATGAAGGCGATGCAGAACTTTGCCGGCAGCCGCCTGGCGCCGTGGCTCGGCCACATCATGGTGTCACGCTCCGAAACCGCCCGCCAGCTCCTGACTCCCGGAGAGATTATGCAGCTCCCGCCTGACGACGAGATCGTCATGGTGGCGGGAACGCCGCCGATCCGCGCGAAGAAGGCGCGCTATTATACCGACCCCCGCCTCATGGAACGCATCCTGCCGCCACCCGATCCGGCAAAGATCGCCGTCAGCGCGCGACCGGATGGCTGGTCGGCGCTCAAGCCTCTGAAACCCGATGCGGCGCTGGTCGCGGCTACCGAGCCGACCGACCAGGACGAGGACAAGGCCAATTCGAGCTTGCGCCGGGAACCGGAGCTGCCGGACCATGTGGAGATCGTCCACGAGAAGAAGGAGCCGGAGCCCGAGAACGAGTTTAGGCACCTACTCGGCGACGATCAGGAAGACATCGCCCGGCAGCGTCAAGCCATGCGCCGCCAGATGCGCGGCCTCGCCCGGCAAGTCTCCATGGACCCGAACGACACCATTGATATGTGAGGAACGACCTTGCGCGAACGCCTATGCCTGACTCTTCCCGCCGAACTGCTCGCCCGGCTCAACGACCTCGCCGACCGCCGCAAGCTGTCGCGCTCGGCGGTCGCCGAAGCGGCCATCGCCTCGTTCCTGTCTCCCGACGCCCTGGACACGCGCGAAGCCGCCTTCACGCGCCGGCTCGATCGCCTGTCCCGCCAGACGGCGCGGCTGGAACGCGACGTGCGGCTGACGGCCGACACGCTGGCGCTGTTCATCCGCCACTGGCTGACCATTACCCCGCCGCTGCCCTCCGAGGCTCACGCGACCGCCCAGGTTAAGGGCAGGGAGCGGTTCGAGGTCTTTGTTCAGACGCTCGCCATACGGCTCCAGCAGGGCAGCAGCTTCCTGAGCGAGATCCCCGACGACATCGCTCCAGGCAAGGAGAGCACCGATGACTGATTCGCCGATACTGGCCCGATCCAGCGTCTTAACCGCCGGGCGAATCCGCCGTTCTCCTGTATTACTTCGCTGCGCTACTACTACGACCGAAACTTGTTGAATCAGCCCGTTTTGCCGTCCTTTTAGTCATCCCCATCCGGGGACCGCCTTCGCCTCATCCCCGGAAAGGGGACGAGATGGCAGGCCACAACCGGAAACAGGCAACCTACGAGCGCGGCGCGCGGATGCTCCGAACGGCGCTCGGGCCTGCCATCTCGAACCTCCTGCTCGACAAGTCCATCGTCGAGGTAATGCTGAACCCAGATGGGCGCATCTGGGCCGACCGTCTCTCCGAGGGCCTGTCCGACACCGGCGAGCAGCTGACCCCGGAAGACGGCGAGCGTATCGTCCGGCTGGTCGCCCATCACGTCGGCGCCGAGGTACATGCCCGCTCTCCGCGCGTCTCGGCCGAACTGCCCGAAACCGGCGAACGCTTCGAGGGCCTGCTTCCACCCGTCGTAGCCGCGCCGACCTTCGCCATCCGCAAGCCGGCGGTCGCGATTTTCACGCTCGACGATTACGCCGCCTCCGGGATCATGTCTGACGCGCAGGCCGCGGCTCTGCGCCACGCCGTCGCTGCGCGCGCCAACATTTTGGTGGCGGGCGGCACCTCGACGGGCAAAACCACCTTGACCAATGCGCTCTTGTCCGAGGTCGCCAAGACGCAGGATCGTGTCGTCATCATCGAAGACACACGCGAACTTCAATGTGCAGCGCCGAATCTCGTTGCCCTGCGCACTAAGGACGGGGTGGCGACACTCTCCGATCTGGTCCGGTCCTCGCTGCGTCTGCGCCCCGACCGCATCCCCATCGGCGAGGTCCGCGGCGCCGAGGCACTCGACCTCCTCAAAGCCTGGGGGACGGGCCATCCCGGCGGCATCGGCACGATTCATGCCGGCTCCGGCATCGGTGCGCTACGCCGCCTCGAACAGCTCATTCAGGAAGCCGTCGTCACCGTTCCTCGCGCGATGATCGCCGAGACGATCGACCTCGTTGCCGTCCTCTCCGGCCGAGGCATCGCCCGACGCCTCTCCGAGCTGACCCGCGTCGAGGGCCTCGGCCCGGACGGCGACTACCAGCTCTCGCCCGCTTTTCCAGACCTCATCCCGACAAACCACTCAGGAGACACCGCATGATCCGTCGCGCCTTCCGCTTCCGCCGTTCTATCGCAACCGCCACCGCCTTCACCTGGGCAGCGCTTCTGACTTCGCCGGCTCTCGCCTCAGGCTCCTCCATGCCTTGGGAAGCACCTTTGCAGAAAATCCTCGAATCCGTCGAAGGCCCGGTGGCCAAGATCGTCGCCGTCATCATCATCATCGTCACCGGGCTGACGCTGGCTTTCGGTGACACCGGCGGCGGTTTCCGCAAGTTGATCCAGATTGTTTTCGGGATCTCGATCGCGTTCGCCGCCAGCTCCTTCTTTTTGAGTTTCTTCAGCTTTGGCGGCGGGGTCGTGATCTGATGGCCGCCGCCCTCGAACAGCTTGACGCGGTGCCGGGATTCACTGTCCCGGTTCATCGCGCCCTGAGCGAACCCATCCTGCTCGGCGGTGCGCCGCGTTCGGTGGCAATCCTCAACGGGACATTGGCCGGGGCCATCGGTCTCGGCCTCCAGCTCTGGCTCGCCGGCATCCTGATCTGGGCCGTCGGTCATCTCGCAGCCGTCTGGGCAGCGAAGCGCGATCCCCTCTTCGCGGAGGTCGTGCGCCGGCATCTGCGCGTCCCCGGCCATCTATCGGTGTGAGGCGGCCGCAATGATGAACCTCGCCGAATATCGCCGCACCGCCACGCGCCTCGCCGACTTCCTGCCCTGGGTGGCGCTGGTCGGCGAAGGCGTGGTGCTGAACAAGGATGGCAGCTTCCAGCGAACCGCCAGATTCCGCGGTCCGGACCTCGACTCCGCCGTCGCCGCCGAGCTGGTCGGCGTCGCCAACCGGCTGAACAACGCTTTCCGACGCCTCGGCTCCGGCTGGTGCATTTTCGTGGAGGCACAGCGCAAGGAAGCGGCGACCTATCCGAACGACGTCTTTCCCGATCCGGCGTCCGCTCTGGTCGACGCTGAGCGCAAGGCCGATTTCGAGGAAGCAGGCAGTCATTTCGTCTCGGACTACTACCTGACCTTCCTCTGGCTGCCGCCGGCCGAGGACGCGGCCCGCGCTGAAAGCTGGCTCTACGAGGGCCGCGAGACCTCTGGCGTCAATCCCTGGGAGCTGGTGCGCGGCTTTGTGGACCGCACCGACCGCGTGCTGGCCCTCTTGGACGGCTTCATGCCCGAGTGCCGCTGGCTCACCGACGGCGAAACGCTGACCTATCTCCATTCGACCGTCTCGACCAAACGGCATCGCGTCCGCGTGCCGGAGACGCCGATCTATCTCGACGCGCTGCTCGCCGATGAGGCGCTCACCGGCGGGCTCGAACCGCGCCTTGGCTCCGCGCATCTGCGCGTCCTCACCATCACCGGGTTCCCGAGCGTCACCACGCCCGGCCTGCTCGACGATCTCAACCGGCTGGCTTTCCCCTATCGCTGGTCCACCCGCGCGATCCTGATGGACAAGACGGACGCGACCAGGCTGCTCACGAAAATCCGCCGCCAGTGGTTCGCGAAGCGCAAGAGCATCGCCGCCATTCTGAAAGAGGTGATGACCAACGAGCAATCGGCGCTCGTCGACACCGACGCGGCCAACAAGGCCGCCGATGCGGATCTCGCGCTTCAGGAACTCGGCGCGGACATTGCCGGCATCGCCTATGTCACCGCAACCGTCACGGTCTGGGACGAGGACGCCCGCCGCGCCGACGAAAAGCTGCGGCTAGTCGAGAAGGTCGTCCAGTCCCGCGATTTCAGCGTCATGGTCGAGACGGTCAATGCCGTCGACGCCTGGCTCGGCTCGCTGCCGGGCCATGCCTACGCCAATGTGCGTCAGCCTCCGATCTCGACGCTCAACCTTGCCCACACGGTCCCTTCGTCCGCCGTGTGGGCGGGGCCGGAAAGGGACGATCACTTTGGCGCACCCCCGCTGCTCTATGGCAGGACCGAAGGATCGACCCCTTTCCGGCTCTCACTTCATGTCGGCGATGTTGGCCACACGCTCATGGTCGGCCCGACCGGCGCCGGCAAGAGCGTGCTGCTGGCGCTCATGGCCTTGCAATTCCGCCGCTACGCGGGATCGCAAATCTTCGCCTTCGATTTCGGGGGCTCCATCAGGGCCGCCGCCTTGGCCATGGGTGGCGATTGGCACGACCTCGGCGGCCGACTGACCGAGAGCGCCGACGGCTCGGTCTCCCTCCAGCCGCTCGCCCGCATCGAGCAGACGCAGGACCGCGCCTGGGCGGCGGACTGGATCGTGGCGATCCTCCAGCGCGAAGGCGTCACGATCACCCCTGAAGCCAAGGAACATATCTGGACCGCGCTGTCCTCGCTCGCCTCGGCCCCGATCGAGGAGCGCACCATCACCGGCCTGTCGGTGCTACTCCAGTCCAACGACCTCAAGCTCGCCATCCAGCCCTATTGCGTCGGCGGTCCCTATGGCCGGCTGCTCGACGCGGAGGCAGAAAACCTCGGCAACGCTTCAGTCGTGGCCTTCGAGACGGAAGGGCTACTCGACACCGGGGCCGCGCCCGCGGTCCTCGCCTATCTTTTCCACCGGATCGCCGACCGCCTCGATGGTCGCCCGACGATGATCGTCATCGACGAGGGCTGGCTGGCGCTCGGCGATCCGGCTTTTTCCAAGCAACTCGCCGAATGGCTGGTCACGCTCAGGAAGAAGAACGCATCCGTCGTCTTCGCCACGCAGTCGCTGGCCCAGCTCGAAAAGAGCACGATCGCGCCGGCGATCATCGAAAGCTGCCCGACCCGACTGCTCCTGCCCAACGACCGCGCCGTCGAGCCGCAGATCACCGCGATCTACCGGCGCTTCGGCCTCAACGACCGGCAGATCGAGATCCTCGCCCGCGCCATCCCGAAGCGGGACTACTACTGCCAGAGCCGGCGGGGAAACCGGCTGTTCGAGCTGGGCCTTTCCGAAGTCGGCCTGGCGCTCTGCGCGGCATCCTCCAAGTCCGACCAGGCATTGATCGCCGACATCCTCGCCGAGCATGGCCGCGACGGTTTCCTCGCCGCATGGCTCACGGCGCGCGGCGTCGAATGGGCGGCCGATCTCATTCCCAACCTCACCAATATCGCCGCCGCTGCGGAGCCCCTCGCGCCCGACGCGGCGCTCGCGGCGGCGCTCGACCTCACCGATGCCCTTGAACTCGACCCAGAGGAGATCATGCCATGACCCGACATCGCTTTCCCCGTCTCGCCGGCGCTTCGCTGCTCGCGCTGACGCTTGCCGCGCCGCTGGCGCTTTCGCCGGTCTTCACAACTCCGGCCCATGCCTTGTTCGGCTTCGGCCGGATCGTCTACGACCCGACCAACCACGCGGAGAACTTGCTGACCGCCGCGCGCACGCTGGAGCAGATCAACCATCAGATCACATCGCTCCAGAACGAAGCGCAGATGCTCATCAATCAGGCGAAAAACCTGGCGAGCCTGCCCTTCAACGCGCTTCAGACACTTCAGCAGAACGTCCAGCGCACGCAGCAGCTTCTCTCCCAGGCGCAGAACATGGCCTTCGACGTGCAGTCGATCGACCGCATGTTCCAGCAGGACTACGGCAAGCTCTCCCTCACGGCGACCGACAATCAGTTGATCGCCGATGCCCGCGGTCGGTGGGAAAACACGGTCGGCGGCTTGCAGGACGCGATGCGCGTGCAGGCCGGCGTGGTCGGCAATATCGACTCCAACCGCTCCCAGATGTCGGAGCTGGTCGGCCAGAGCCAGGGCGCGAGCGGCGCCCTTCAGGCAACCCAGGCCGGCAACCAGCTTCTCGCACTGCAAAGCCAGCAGCTCTCCGACCTCATTGCCGTGATCTCGGCCAACGGAAGGGCGGATGCCCTATCGCAAGCCGAGCGCGTCACGGCGGCCGAACAGGGCCGCATCCAGCGCCAAAGGTTCCTCGCGCCGGGTTCGGGCTACCAGCCCGGCAATGCGCAGATGTTCAATCGCTGACGGGCCGGAAAAGGGGGACGTCATGGATGGCAAGATGCTGGCCCGGCTTGCGGCCGTTATATTCGTCGCCGTGGCCATCACGGCGGCGATCATCGAAATGACCCGCGAGGAAGACGTCGAGCCAGCGCCTTCCACTCCGACGCTTCAGCCGTCGACCGACCCGCTTCGCCTTGAACAACGCCGTTGCCAGGAGCTGGGCGAAGCCGCTGCCAATGATGCCGACTGCCTGCGCGTGTGGTCCGAAACGCGCGATCGATTCCTTGGCCGTTCGCCAGCGCCGGAGTCGCACGCAGCCCGCGAAGGGCGGTGAACCATGGGCGGCACAGGCGTTATTGATAGCTTCCTCGGCATATTCACCAGCTATATCGACTCCGGCTTCGGCCTGCTCGGCGGCGAAGTCACCTTCCTGGCCTCCACCCTGATCGTGATCGACGTCACGCTGGCCGCGCTGTTCTGGGCGTGGGGCGCGGATGACGACATCATCGCGCGCCTGGTCAAGAAGACCATCTTCGTCGGGGCGTTTGCCTATCTGATTTCCAATTGGAACAACCTGGCGAAGATCATTTTCGACAGTTTCGCCGGCCTCGGCCTCTTGGCGTCGGGCACCGGATTCTCCACCGCCGATCTGTTGCGTCCCGGCCGCGTCGCCCAGACCGGCCTCGATGCCGGCCGGCCGCTGCTCGAATCCATCTCGGACCTGATGGGCTGGATCGCGGTCTTCGAGAACCTCGTGCAAATCCTCTGCCTGTTCTTCGCCTGGGCGCTTGTGATCCTCGCCTTCTTCATTCTGGCGATCCAGCTGTTTGTCACTTTGATTGAATTCAAGCTGACCACGCTTGCGGGGTTCGTGCTGATCCCATTCGGGCTCTGGGGCAAGTCGGCGTTCATGGCTGAGCGCGTGCTGGGCAATGTGATCTCGTCCGGCATCAAGGTGCTGGTCCTGGCGGTCATCATCGGCATCGGCTCGACCCTGTTCGGCCAGTTCACCGCAGGCTTCGGCGGAGCGACCCCGACGATCGACGATGCGATGGCCATCGTGCTTGCCGCGCTTTCCCTTCTCGGCCTCGGCATCTTCGGGCCTGGCATCGCCACCGGCCTTGTCTCCGGCGGCCCGCAGCTCAGCGCCGGCGCTGCCATCGGCACCGGCCTTGCCGTCGGCGGTGCTGCGATAGCGGCGGGCGGCGCGACCATGCTCGCCGCGCGAGGTGGCGGCGCCGCACTCTCCGGTGGGGCTGCGCTCACGCGCGGCGGCGCATCGGCCGCCGGCGCCGCCTCCTCAGCCTATACGCTCGCCTCCATGGGCGAAAGCGGCGCCTCGGGCGTCGCGGCTGGTCTTGGCGGCGTCGCCCGCGCCGGTGGAGCTGCCGCCGTCTCCCCTCTGAAACGCGCCGTGTCCCGCGCCGCCGACAGCCTCAAATCCAGCCATGCCGAAGGCATCAAGGGCGGCTTCGAGACGACCGGCGGCACCTCCACCATGGGAACGATCGGCGGCGGCGCCACGCCCACGCCGGCAAGCTCTGCTTCCACCGACGGCCCGCCGGCCTGGGCGCAGCGCATGCACGGCCAAGCTCTGAGTCACGGCGCCAGGGCCGCCGCCCATGCAGTCCGCTCGGGTGACAGCCATGGCGGCGGCGCATCCATCAGCCTCTCCGAAAGCAACCCCTCATGAATATCTTCAAACGTCCGACGACCCACTACGGCAAGACACCGGAACCCGTCACACCCTACCAAAAGGCCGCCCAGGTATGGGACGAGCGCATCGGCTCGGCCCGCGTCCAGGCCCGCTCCTGGCGCTACATGGCCTTCGGCTGCCTGATCCTTTCAGCCGGCTTCGCCTCGGCGCTGGTCTGGCAATCCGCTCGCGGAACCGTCGTTCCCTGGGTGGTCGAGATCGACCGCCACGGCGACGCGCGCACCGTCGAGTCGGCCATGGCCGACTATCGGCCGACAGACCCGCAGATCGCTTGGCACCTCGCCCGGTTCATCGAACAGGTGCGCGGTCTGCCTTCCGATCCCATCGTTCTGCGCCAGGCATGGCTTCGCGCCTACGACTTCACCACCGACAGGGGCGCGGTCGCGCTCAACGAGTTTGCACGGTCGAACGACCCCTTCACGCGCGTCGGCCGCCAGCAGGTCTCAGTCGAGGTCTCCAGCGTGATACGGGCGTCTCCCGATTCCTTCCGGGTCGCCTGGACGGAACAGCACTACGAGAACGGCCAGCTCTCCCGCACCGAACGCTGGACCGCGATCCTCACCATCGTCCTTCAGCAACCGCGCACGGCCGAGCGCCTGCGCGCCAATCCCCTTGGAATTTTTGTCAACGCGATCTCGTGGTCGCGGGAGTTGAGTCAATGATCCGCAATCCTGTCAAAGCCGCACATCCGCCTTTCCGCAAACTCGTATTGCCGGCTTTGCTGGCCTCCACCGTGCTCGCCGGCTGCGCTACCAACCGGCCTCCGCAGTTCAGCTACGATTCCGACGTGCCCGCGCTTCCGGTCGTCAGGACGGCCGTGACCGATGCCGCGCCGCGGCCGCTGCATACGCCACCCGGTTGGACCGTCGCGCGCGGCGGCGCGGCAGCCGGCACACCGGAGGCCCGCGTCGGCAACGCCAATGCGGCAGCGCGCGTCGAGCCCCGCCGCGAAGGCTACTATAACGCCATCCAGATCTATCCCTGGTCGGAAGGCGCGCTGTTTCAAGTCTATGCCGCCGTGGGTCAGATCACGACCATCGCACTCGAACCCGGCGAGAGCCTGACCGGCGCCGGTCCGATCGCGGCGGGAGATACAGCCCGCTGGATCATCGGCGACACCGAAAGCGGCTCCGGCACGACGCGCCGCGTCCATGTGCTTGTCAAGCCCACCCGCGCCGGCATCTCCACCAATCTGGTCATCACCACGGATCGCCGCACCTACCTCGTGGAACTGCGCGCGAGCGAAGAAACGTGGATGCCGGCGATCGCCTGGGCTTATCCCGCGCCGCCTGCAAGCCAGCGCGTCACCGCGCCCGCCGCTCCTATCATCCCGCTCGAGGCCGCGCGCAACTACCGCTACGGTCTTACCGGCGACAATCCCCCCTGGCGCCCGACCACGGTGTTCGACGATGGGCGGCGTGTCTACGTCGTGTTCCCGCGCGGCATCGTCCAGGGCGAAATGCCGCCTCTGTTCGTCATCGGCTCGGGCGGCGAACCCGAGATCGTCAATAGCCGCATCTATCAGAACGTGCTCATCGTCGATCGCCTCTTCGGCGCGGCCGAGCTGCGGCTGGGCTCCGGCAACCGGCAACAGACGGTCAGGATCGTCCGCGTTCAGCCCGGCCAGACCGCCGCCGCGACCAGCGGACAAACCACGGCAACGGGAGGAGCGCCGTCATGAGCGAGTCCGAAGGCCGGAAGGAGGACGAGATGGAACTGGCCGGAGCGGCTGACGACAAGGCGGGCTCCATGCGCTTGCGCGCCGAAGCGCCGCGCGTGACGCGCATCTCGCGCAAGGTCTTGATGGGCGCGGGCATGGTGGCCGGCATCGGTATCGGCAGCGCGCTGATCTATGCGCTTCAGGGCGTCGATCGCAGCGTCCAGCCCGAAGAACTGATCTCCACCGACCGCCGCCAGACCGCCGACGGCTTACAGGGTCTGCCCGGCAATTATGGCGACGTGCCGGTCCTCGGCCCGCCGCTGCCCGGCGATCTCGGCGGGCCGGTGCTGCGCGCCCGCGAGGAAGGTCAGCCCATTACCGCGACCCCGATGCCGGTTCCCGCGGCCGATCCCGAGGAGCAGCGCCGCCTCGCCGAGCTGGAAGCGGCCCGCACCAGCGAAATCTTCTTCCAGGTCAGGGCCGGCCAGAACTCTGGTTCGCCCTCGATCCCGGCAGTTCCGGGCATGTCCGGCCTGACGGGCGCCGGAACGCAGGACAGGCACCTTGCCTTCCTCAATGCCGAGGTGGATCGGCGCACCGTTGCGGCGGATCGCGTCATGGCGCCTGCCTCGCCTTACATCCTTCAGGCCGGCGCGGTGATCCCTGCCGCGCTGATAACCGGCATCCGTTCGTATCTGCCGGGACAGATCACAGCCCAGGTGACGCAGAACGTCTATGACAGCCCGACCGGCGCGCTCCTGCTCATCCCGCAGGGAAGTCGCCTCATCGGCGAATACGATTCCGGCGTGACGTTCGGCCAGCGCCGCGTCCTCTTGGTGTGGAATCGTCTCATCCTGCCCAACGGCCGGTCCATCGTGCTGGAGCGCCAGCGCGGCGCTGATGCGTCGGGCTATGCGGGCCTGGAAGATGGAGTGGATTACCACTGGTGGGATCTGATGAAGGCGGCGGGCCTCTCGACGCTTCTTGCCGTCGGCGCGGAGCTGGCCACGAGCGATGAGGACCGCCTTGTGCGCGCCATCCGCGACGGGGCGCAGGACACGGTGAACCAGGCCGGCCAGCAGATCGTCCAGCGGCAGCTTCAGGTCGCGCCGACCCTGACGATCCGTCCCGGATTTCCCGTCAGGGTCATCGTAGCGCGCGATCTGGTCTTAGAACCCTATGGAGCGCACTGATGGCCAATCTCAAACTCGGCCCGCTGCCCAAGCTCGGTATCATCCGAATGACCGTCCCGATGCCGGAACCTCTGAAGGAAGAACTCGACCTCTATGCAGCCGAATACGGCCGCCAATATGGTGAGGTCGATTCCACCACGCTGATCCCGCACATGCTGGAAGCCTTCCTGCGATCCGACCGCGGCTGGCGCAGCCGCAAGGCCAAGCGCGCCGGCAAGGCCGAATCCGCCCGCATCGACAAGTCGAATGCAGCCTCGACCGATCATTGATTGCGGCGGGCACGGCGGCGCGCGGCCAGTTCTCGCGCGAAGCTCAGGAAGCGGCGCAGCGCCGGATTGTCGCTCGCTGGCGACCATACCGCGCTGAACGGCACGATGTCTTCGCGGGCCGTGAGCGGACAAAGGACCAGATCGGGATAAACCATGCTGGTCCAACCCTCCGAAACCAATGTGATGCCCTCGCCGATGGCGACCATGTGCATCAGGGTCTCCTCGGTGACATGATGATAGGTCACATCTGGATAGCTGCTGTAGTCGGCAACCCGACGCACGATATAGTCATGCACTTCCGGTCCCGGTTCCAAAGCCGAGACGATGAAATGTTCCTCTCGGAGCTGCGGCCAGTCGAGCGAATTGCTCGCAGCGAGGGGATGCCGGACGGCAATCGCCACATGAACTCGCTCATGCCAAAATTCCTCGACCTCACAGCCTGCCAGCGGCGCGTTGCCGGTGAAGAAGGCGACATCGAGCTGGCGCGAGCGGATCGCACGTAGATGGTCCCGCCGGCCGCCATCCAGAATAACGAGCGCCACACCCGGATAGCATTGCCGATAGGAAGAGATCAGTTCGCGCAGGAAGCCGCCTGCCAGCGTCGTGATGATGCCGACCCTAACGGTGCCTTCCTCGACCCGGCCGGCCGCTCCCGCTCGCTGGAGGATGGCTTCGGCCATCTGGAGAACGGGGACGATATCGTCGAGAAATCGCCTCCCGCCATCGGTTAGGCGTACACCGGATGGGGTGCGCTCGAACAAAGAGATACCAATCGCGTCCTCGAAATTGCGAACTCGTCGGCTGACGCTCGAAACCTTCATGCCGAGAGCGTCGGCAGCGGCCGAAAAACTCGTCTGCTCGGACGCCGCCAGCACATAGCGCAGCGGTCGCATATCGAATGGAAGTCCTTTCGCCGGCCAGCGTACGGGGCGCTCGATCAAAGGCGCATCCACAATGGTCGAGCCAATATTGCGACCAGGCCGACTTTCTGTAGTTGATGATTCCTGTCCGCGTTTCAAAAGATGTCCCCGAACCACAGATAACTAATGAACGTCACCATGATCATGGGAAGGATCGAATATCGATCCAACCGTTTTGGACTGAAGCGTGCTTTCGGCACCACGCAATAAAAATAGCGCATTCAGGCGCCCGCGCTCGGCAAGCTGCGTTCCGGCTTTCGGGCCGAGGACCATCAGAGCCGTAGCCCAAGCATCGGCTTCTGCGCAGGTTCGCGTAATGACGGTGACGGAAGCCGGCGGTTCAGGCAGGGGCGCCCCGCGGCGCGGGTTCATCGTATGCGACAACCGTCGACCGCCGGCCATGAGCCAATGCCGGTAGTCGCCGGAGGTTGCGACTGCTGCGTCCTGCAAGGCAAGGATCGAATGTGGAGCGCGGCGGTCGGGATCGGGCGCCTCGACGGCGATCACCCACGGCTCGCCGGCGGGATGCAGGCCGAACGCGCGCATCTCGCCATCGATTCCGACCAGACCTGAAGCGATGCCGAAGCCGTGCAGCACTGCGGCCAGCCGGTCCACGCCGTAACCCTTGGCGATGCCATTGAGGTCGAGGTCCACAGGCGCCAATCTTCGCACCCTTCCGCCATCGACATCCAGGTCCACGATCTCATGCGCGGGCGAATGCGGCTTTTCGAGCGCCTTTCGAATCCGGGCTTCGTCGACCGCTTCCGGACCGAACCCCCACGCACGTACGGCCGCACCGACGCCGACATCGAACGCTCCGCCCGAGGCGCGGCCGATATCGAAGGCGAGTCCCAGCACCTCCACCAGGCAGGGCGGAATGCTTACCCACGTACCGGCACGGCCAGCATTCAAGCGCATGAGATCGCTGTTCGGATTCCAGGTCGACATTTGCGTGTCGACTTCATTCACGGCGGCTTGCAGCGCCTGCCGGACCGCTTCCGAGTCAAGGCCATCCGGCGCATAGAACGACGCCGACCAGCGTGTGCCCATCGTCGGTCCGTTCATTGAGAGCCGGTTCTGTTTAGTAGATGTCTTCAACATAGCGTCCCTGCGCCTTCAGCAAGCTCGGCGTCAGCCCCATCGGGGCAAGAATGTCGCCGAGCGCGGTGGAAACACCGGCCGCCATATCCCGGCCGCCGCAGACCATGATCCGAGCGCCTTCGCGCACGAGACACACGATCTCCGTCGCCTCATGACGCAGACCATCCTGAACGTAACGAGGGTTTCGCCCGCGCGAACAGGCCAGCACGATCCGCCGGAGGCGTCCTTTCGCCTGCCAGTTCGCAAAATCCTCGCGATAGAGAAAATCGCTGTCTGGGTGGCGCATGCCGAAAAACAGATGGATCGGCCGGCATCGCGCATTGGCACGCACGAACCCCGCAAGAGGACCGATCCCCGTTCCGGCTCCGATCAGGATCAGCGGCCTGCGCGTGGTTCCGGCATGGAAGCCGGGATTGCGCCGAACGAAGCCCCTGATCCGATCGCCGGGCGTCAGTTCGAAGAGTTGGCCCGAGCACAAGCCGGCCGGATGCTTCTTCACGACGATCTCGACAAAGCCGTCGCGGCGGCCCGAAGCCAGCGAATAGAACCTGGGAACGGCTGAACCTTCGGGCAGGATGCCCAGCAGATCGCCGGCGACAAAATTGCCGGGCGCGCGGCCGACAAGCCGCTGCCAGAGCGCAGTCTGTGGCAAGGCAAATCGCAGGATGACCGTGGGAGCCTGCACCTCGGCGCCATAGTCGCGGCGCGAGACGAGCGTCAGATCGATAGAGGCGGGTTGTACCGGATGATGGACGAGATCGAGGTCGAGACCTGTCGCCGCGCCCAATGAGCGGCCCCAACGGGCGAAATCCTGTGGTGACTGCCGGTCCACCGTGTCGAAGGGAATGAGCGTCTCCCAGCCTTTACGCTCCGCGGTTTCGGTAACGGCTCGCGCATAGGCGCAATAGCCGGGAAAGCTGCGGTCGCCGAAGCCAAGCACAGCCATGGGGATCGCCGGAGCGGCGGCAAGAGCGTTCATGCGTTCGAGGAACCCTTTAGCGGAGGCAGGGGCATCGCCATCGCCATAGGTGGCAGCAAGGATAAGGATACGCCTGGCCCGCCCGTAGCGCGCGGGATCGAAGGCGGACATCGGGGCAGCGTGGACAGTCTGGCCTGCCTTGGAGAGCACCGCATGAAGCGTTGCCGCAAATCCCCAAGTGGTGCCGCTCTCGCTGCCGACCAGCAGGATCGTCTCGGCACGGCTGGCAGGAACATTGCCGCGAATGCGAGGTCGCCCGCGCCACCCGGTAAGCCACAGGACGAAGCCCGTCGCAGCCATGACCGGAACGCCGAGCGCCATTAGTCCGAGAACCAGCCCCAATGTGGCCGCTCCTTGCCCGGTGTGCAGCATGTAGATCGTTTCTGAGACTCGCTGCCATCCGGTAAGATCGGTCCAGGCCAGGAGCTTGCCGTCGCCCTGATCGATGTAGCCGCTTCCTTGATCGGTTTTCAGCGTGAAGACATCGCTCGCATCATCTGGCGTGGGAAACGACAAGCTGCGCAGTTCGGCGACGGGTATGGCCCGAAGGGCGGCCATGTCTGCGACAGCCATGCCCGTTCGACCGCTCGCATCCGTCTGTGCAATCGGGGATGCAGCTTCATCCGGCAAAAGATCGAAGGTCGAGGCCGTCATCCACAGGGCCGTGGCTGAGGACAGCAACAATCCAGAGACCGCCAGCCGTGCGATCTCGACATGCAGCCTTCCTGAAAGCGGGCCGCGCATCGGCGAGAACCAAAGCTGCCAGCCTCCGGCCCGGCGCGCGACAAGCACCACTCCGGAAATCGCCAGCACCATCATTGCGGCCGCGCCTGCGGCTATCACTATGCGGCCGCCATCTCCGAGAAACAGCGACCGATGCAGGTTCGTCAGCCAGCGTTCGACCGGATTCGGATCGGCAGATACGATGCTTCGTCCCGTCGCCGGATCGATCACCGCCGCCTGTGCGGCGCCGTTCTCGAACCAATAGGCAGTGATCCGGCCCGACGGCGCTCGCCGTATCTGTTCCAGTTCGGGATGGGCGGCCTGGATGCGCCCCGCCACATCGGCGACGGACACCGCCGCCGTGGCCTGCGGCGAAGACAGGCGCTCGACGGCCGGGAAAATCGAGAGAGCCGCGCCGCTAAGGCTGAGCACCAGAAGCAGAAGCCCGGCGATGAGCCCCGGCCAGCGGTGAATGAGACGAGACATACCGTTCACCGCCTAGCGGGAATAGGCGAGCGAGGCGACATAGAGCCGGCCACGCGCGGGCGTCCCTGCGCCGTCACTCGTCAGCGGAATCGCTACGTCGTTCGGGCTGTCGCGCATGTCTTCCACGGCGGCATCGACATGCAGCGTATAGCCCGCGTCGAATAGCGCATCGGCCAGGTCGAGCGAAATTTCCAGCGTGCGCCCAGCACCAACGCTGGCGCCGGTGATGCCATCAATCCCAGAGGGATTGCCGCCCGTAGCACGAAACCAGCCTGACAGGTGCTCGTAATATTTCGACTTGCCCCCGGCGACCCAGACCGTGCCTGCGTACTTCCCCTGTAGATCGGTGACATAGAAGGCGAGATAGGCCCCGTCGCCGCTATACTGGTTCAATGTGGTCGTCACCGTGATGGGACGGGCCATCGCGAGGCCAGGAAGGGTCAGCGCCGTCGTCAGCGCCAGTGCCGCGAAAATGGATTTCATGCCGATCTGCCTTTTCCAGAGAAGCGGATCGCGGATAACCAATTGGTTCGAGATCCGACGCCCCACTCTGGCAAGGCCACCTGAGCATCACCTGACAGCAAAAATATTTTTGCTTCAGTGTTTCGTCAGGAAGCGATGAAATACCAGACGTCGTAGAAAGAACAAAAACCGCGGGCCGGAGATCAGGTCAGCAGTCGTGTTCCTGGTGAACGCCGTGCTTGATGTTTGTCGCGGACGCAAAACCTGAATGTGACGCCGCGGCGCACCATCATCCAACTTGCCATCCGGTAAGCTTGCCTCGCCAGACGACGACTTCGCGGTTGTCGATGATCCAGGCAACCTCCGCCTGGAAAGGAAGCCATCGGCCTTCGTGCTGTCGATAGTCGAAAAAGCGCCCATGCCATGGCCGTTCGACAAATCGACTGTCTTCGTATCGGGGCCGGTCGGGTGCAAAGATGGCACCGATCCGGCGCTGATCGTCGAATAACAAATCAACTGCCGCCTGAATGGCGCCTTCGCTGTAGCGCACCGCAAGCCTGCGATCATCGATGACATCCCAGTCGAGCGTATGGTTGTGAAGAATAGCGTCAGGCGCCCATGCCAATTCCGCCAGGTAGCGCATAATCTCGCCCTTGGTTGCGCTGGCATTGGTCTGGCCGTAGGCAAGCGGAATAAGGCCGAGCGCCGTTACATCAAGTGTCGGAGTTCCATCCGAGAAAGCGTCCGTAATCCTGATCAAGCCAAAGGGGCCGGTCCTGGCTTGCCAGCGGAATTCGCATTGGCTTAGCCGGATTGTTTGCCTGGCGGAGAACGACCGGAATGCCTGATGGGCTCCGGACCGCATCGAGCCCGTTTGCGTCAGCCGAACCGTTTCGCCCGCAAACTCTTCTCGAGCGCCAAGACGCTTGGCAAGATCCCCGACGACCATAGGCAATGGCGGCGGGGACCCTGGGGGCTTATTTATTGCGGGCTTCAATCGGAAACACTCAACGCAGGGACATGCGCCGCAGCGTGCCGTCACGCAGGACGAACTGGTGCCAGATGGCCATCAGGGCGTGCAGTCCGGCGAGGATGAGGATGATGGTTCCGGCATTCTCATGCAATTCGGCGATCAGGCCGGGTCGCCCCTGAACGGGCGCGGTGAGCGCAGGAAGCTGCAAGCCGAAGAACGATACTGGGACACCCATGCGTGAAGCGGCGTACCAGCCAGTGATCGGCAGCGCGATCAGGAACAGGTAGAGCACCGCGTGCCCGGCCTTCGCGGCAGCCGCGAGCCAACCTTGCGCATCGGCTTCGGGCGTGCGGCCGGCCACCCGCAGGACCAGCCGAGGCAGCATCAGGGCGAGTACCGCTAGCCCGAGCGAAAAATGCAGCAGGGGCGGGTTCTCGGCGATCTTGCGACCGCCCTCGGCCGTGAACCAGGCGCCGAGCACCAGAAGGGCGGTTAGCCAGTGGATGACGATCATGCTCGCCGAATAGCGATGCGACTTGTCGGGCATATTGAGGTCTCCTTGAGATGCGCCGGAGCGAAAGTGCGGCGTCTTATTTCACGACAGCCTTTGGCCGCGTATTCGTCCCGAGCAGGCCGTCCGCAGACGCTTCGCCGGCGGTTTCCGGCCCGATGCCCTGCGTCCGTTGGCGCTTTGCTCCGTGATGGTCGTCATCCCGATCCTTGTAGCGCAGCTTGACGATTTCGAGCGTCGCAGGGTCGATCTTGGCTTTGAAGGGGCGACCTCCTTCATCGGTTCCGCGGATTTCGTAGCAGCCGTCGTCGATTTTGATCCGGGTGACGGTCCAGCCCCGCCCAGCCGCCATCGTCTGCACGGCCTCGCGCGGCTGCCACCTCTCCATCGGAACGTGGCAATCGTCGTCCGCCCTTGCGGTTCCTAACCCGGCCAACGTCAGAACGAGGATTGCCGCCGCCATCTGCTTCATCATCTGATTGTTCCCGATCAACGCGATATAGCCACAACTATGGCAGGTTATGCTGACGAATGGCTGAAGCAGCGGCTGATACCCCTTCAGCAAACCGACAGGTTCAAACCGTAGAAAAACAGCAGAAAGGGGAACCGATCCCAAGATGAGAGTCTTGCTCGTTGAAGACGATGCGATCCTCGGCAAGGCCGTTCGCGATCACATCGCCGCCAGCCATTCCGTCGATTGGGTGATCCGGCTCGACGCCGCGCGTGAGCATCTCGACAGCGCGGCCTACGACCTCATCCTGCTGGATCTGATGCTTCCCGACGGGCTGGGTGTCGGCTTCCTGCGAAAACTGCGTGCCGCAGGAAGTGTGACGCCGGTCATCATCCTGACGGCGCTGGACCAGATTTCCGACCGCATCGAAGGACTCGACGCCGGCGCCGACGACTACATGATCAAGCCCTTCGATCTTTCGGAGCTGTCGTCGCGTTTGAACGCCGTCGCGCGGCGCTACAGCGGCAATCCCAATCCTCTCATCGAGATCGGCGACCTGCGCGTCGATCTTGCCGCGAAAACCGTGAAGCGCGGCGGGCGCTCCGTCGAACTGACCGGACGGGAATGGGCGCTGTTCGAGACCTTCCTGCAACGACCCGGCGTCGCGTTGACCAAGACCCAGCTCGAAGATCGGCTCTATGCGTTCGGCGCCGAAGTGGAGAGCAACACGATCGAGGTCCATGTCAGCCGGCTGCGAAAGAAGCTGGGACATACCGTCATCGATACGGTTCGCGGCATCGGTTATCGTCTCGGAAGCGCGCGATGAAGCGCCCGAAAAGCCTGCAATGGCGGCTTTCGCTGTGGCTCGGCCTTGGCATGACGGTGCTTTGGGCGGTCGCCGCCGTGGTTACGGCTTACAGGCTGCACAATGAGATGAACGAAGTCTTCGACAGCGCGCTCGAGGAGACCGCGCAACGGATTCTGCCGCTTGCGGCGCTCGAAATCCTCGGGCGCGATGCCGATGATTCAGAGCAGCGCGTGGCGACGCTGCGTCAGCATGACGAATACTTCACCTATATCGTGCGTGACGAAGCGGGCAAGGTTCTACTCAGCTCGCACAATGCGGATCTGGCGGTTTTCCCGCCATTCTCGGGAATGGGCTTCACCGATACGCAAACCCATCGGCTCTATTCCGACGCCGCGCTGCAAGGCAGCCTTACGATCACCGTCGCCGAACCGCTTTCGCATCGACGAATGGCGGCAGAACACGCCTCACTGGATCTCGCCCTGCCGCTCGGCATTATCGTTCCCCTCAGCCTCCTCGGTGTCTGGCTCATCGTTCGGCTGTCGATGGCCCCTGTCCGGACTTTCCGATCACAGATCGAGGTGCGTGGCGGCGGCGATCTTGCGCCGGTCAAAGCCGACAATCTGCCTTCCGAGATCGAACCTGTTGCCCATTCGGTGAACCTGCTTCTTGAACGCCTGAAACGGACATTGCAGGCGGAGCGCACACTGGCGGCGAAATCCGCCCATGAACTACGAACTCCAGTCGCGGCCGCGCTGGCGCAAGCTCAAAGGATGATCATCGAGGCTCCCGATGACACGACTCTCGAACATGCGCGCGACATGGAAACCGCCCTGCGGCGTCTTTCCCGGCTGACCGAAAAGCTGATGCAGCTTGCAAGGGCCGAGGGCGGCCGCCTTCTGGCTGAGAAGCCTGTCGACATCGCAGTCATCCTGCGTATGGTCGTCAGCGAGTTCGGCGAACACACCCATAGCGCCGGTCGGGTCGAACTGACGCTTCCCGACAATCCGGTATTCGCCAATATCGATCCGGACGCCTTCGCCGTTCTGGCGCGCAATCTGCTCGAAAACGCCCTTAAGCATGGCGATCCGAAGGAGCCTGTCAGTGTCGCGCTATCGGCTGAGGGCATCCTGCAAGTCACAAATGCCGGTCCGGCCGTGCCGGCGGAGACGCTCGCTCGGCTATCCGAACCTTTCGAACGGGGCCAGTCAGAGGCGGACGGCGCGGGTCTCGGCTTGGCCATCGCCAAAACGATCGCCGCTGGCACGGGCGGCAGGCTTGATCTGATCTCGCCGATAGAGGGGCGGCAGGACGGTTTCGCGGCCGTGTTTTTCTCTGGCAAGCAATAGCGCAACCAGCAGCCTGCTCCCGTTATTCCAGATACGGCGAAGGCACGCACGCCTCAGAATGAATGCCTTTGCCGACCGTCTGAACTACGCGGGGCCCTACTTCTCCTTCCGTGGCGGACCGCCATCGTCGCCGAAGCGTTTGACCTTTCCGTCAACAACCTCCAGGGTCGCCGGGTCGACTTTGACCTTGAGGATGTTGCCGCTGGCATCGGTCACCCGAAGCTCGTAACAGCCATCGTCGATCTTCATCCTGTCGATGGTCCATTCGAAGTCGCTTGCAAGCTTCGCCAGCGCTTCGAACGATTGCCTCTTTTCGAGCGGTACATCGCACGCTTCACCGGCAAGAGCGGCGCCGGCCGGCAGCATCGCCAGCAATGCAAGCATCGTGAGAGACTTTTTCATGGTTCCAACTCCTCAGTTGCCATCATCTACGCGTGGAACCATGCAACGCTTTGCTGATGGGCTCCTGAAGAACGATAATAATTCCTGTCAGCTTTCCGTCAGTCAGGATGCACGGCAGCCGTCATAGACGACAGGCTGAAGTTGATCACTCTTGCAGAGAAACGGAGCGGCAATGCCGAAGCGGCATAGGCTACCGCCATTTCCGCAGGATGCGATATTTCATGCCGGCCTGTCGGCCGTTGATGTTTTCGGTGGAAGCGCGGATAGGCTTGGGCGCACCGCTCCCCGATGAGCGGAAATTGTCTCGTCCGCGTTCCGCCGGATACGGTCCGAGAGAAGGCGCAAGCCGTTCAGGACGACCAATACGGTCCCGCCTTCATGTCCGACCACCGCCAGCGGCAGCGGCAGATCGAAGAACAGCCCGCTCGTGACGAGCACCAGCATGGCGCCGATCGCGACGGTGAGGTTCTGCCGGATGACAGAGGCGGTGCGCCGCGCCAGCCGGTGCGCATCTGCCAGCTTCTTCATGTCTTCCGACAGCAGGGCCACATCGGCCGCCTGGAGGGCGACATCCGAACCGGCCGCACCCATGGCGATGCCCACATCGGCCCGAGCAAGGGCGGCCGCATCGTTCACGCCGTCGCCAACGAATGCGACCCTGCCGCGTTCCGCCAGCTCACCGATTTGGCGCACCTTGTCCTGCGGCAGCATTTCGGCGTGGATCTCGTTCGGGCCGAGGCCAAGTTCCTCACCGATGCGCAGGGCCACCGGGCGACGGTCGCCGGTCATCATGAAGATGCGGCGCACGCCGCCGGCACGCAGGGCGGCGAGCGCCGGAGCGGAACTCGCCCTCGCCTCGTCCGCCACGCTGACGGCACCCAGAATGGTCGATCCTCGCCCCAGATAGACGACGGTCTGGGCGTCCTCCTCAAGTTCACGGAATTCTGCGTGATCGGTGGACGCATCCATTTCCCTGGCGAGATAAGAGTTTCCAGCCCAGACCGGGCCAGTCTCGTCCCGCCCGACGATTCCAGCACTGGGACGGGAGCTGACATCCATGACTTGCGCCGGTTCGATCCCGTGTATGACCGCCTCACGGCGGATCGCTGCGGCGATGTGATGCTCGGAATGGGCTTCGAGCCCGGCCAGCAGGGACAGGAAACGCCGATCCTCACCGTTCAGCGCAATGATCCGCGTCACCTCCGCACGGCCGTTGGTCAGCGTGCCTGTCTTGTCGAAGGCGAAGGTATCGACGGCTGCCAGCATTTCGAGCGCGCCGCCCCCCTTAAACAGAACGCCGCCCCGCGCCGCAGCCGAGAGCGCCGACAGGATCGCCGCCGGCACCGATATGACGATCGCACAGGGGCTGGCCGCGACCAGCAGCGTTGCTGCCTTGTAAAGCGCCGGCTCCCAATTTCGCCCGAGCCAGTAAAAGACGACAAAGGCGAGAACAGCGCTGAGCAGGACCGCGACGGTATAGCGCTGTCCGAACCACGCGCTGAAACGCTCGGACGGCGCTTTCGCCTCCTGGGCCTCGGTGACCAGCCGGATCATGCGCGCGATCGTGCTGTCGCCGATCGTTCTCGCTATCATCACTTCCAGGATGCCGTCGAGATTGACGGTCGCTTCGAAGACCTGCTGGCCGGGTTCCTTGGAGACGGGCATGGATTCGCCGGTGATGTTGGCCTCGTCGATGCCGCCGCGTCCTTGCAGGATGACGCCGTCGGCGGGCACTCGCGCGCCTGGCCGCAGGATCACGACGTCGCCGACGGCAAGCTCCGCGGCGGGAACCTCGGTTACGGCACCGTCTGCGTTCTTCCGAAACGCCGTCTCCGGGCGGAGCGCCATCAAGGCTTCGACCGCGCGGCGCGCGCGTCCGAGCGCTTGGTGTTCGAGCGTCGTCGACACGCTGAACAGCGTCAGCAGCACCGCGCCTTCGAACGGCGCGCCGACAATCGCCGCAGCGATCGCGGCGACCACCATCAGGAGGTCGATGTCGAGAATATGCTGCCGCCACAGCGCCGACAGGGCCGTCCACGAAGCGGGAAGCCCGCCAGCGCCATAGGCGAGCGCCAGTCCCGGCCACCGCAGGATATCAAGTCCCTCGGCTGGCGGCCAGGTCCCGACCGTCGCCAAGATCATACCCAGCACCGTCAGGAGCGACATCAGCATCGGGATATCGAACGACAGGCGCCTCATGATCAGACCGCCCGGCCGATAAGGGCGCCGATGGCCGCTGTCGACGCCATGGCCACCGCGCCCCAGAAGACGACCCGAACAGTCGGTTTCCAGATACCGGCGCCGCCCGCGCTCGCGCCAACCGCCCCGAGCGCGGCAAGCCCGACGAGACAGGCGATGGACACGGTCCATACGACCACTCCCGCCGGCGCGAGCAGCGCCACGACTAGCGGCAGCGCCGCGCCCACGGAAAAGGTCGCCGCGGATGTAAAGGCCGCCTGGACGGGCCTGGCCATCACATGGCTCGACAGTCCGAGTTCGTCGCGCGCATGCGCCTCGAATGCGTCCTTCGCCATCATTTGCCTGGCCACCTCAAGGGCGAGATCCGGCGCGACACCGCGCTGCTTGTAGATCGCAGCGAGTTCGGCTAGTTCCTCCTCCGGCTGCGTGGCCAGTTCGCGGCGCTCGCGCGCCATGTCGGCTTCTTCCGTGTCGGCCTGTGAGCTGACCGAGACATATTCGCCGGCCGCCATTGACATGGCTCCGGCCACCAGCCCGGCAACGCCCGCCACAAGGACCTCGTGAGGGCCGGCGGTCGCCGCCGCCACACCGACGATGAGGCTCGACGTCGAGATCAACCCGTCATTGGCCCCAAGCACCGCGGCCCGAAGCCAACCGATGCGTTCGATGAGATGATTCTCTTTGTGCACAGTGCGCATAGAATTTGTTCCAAGGTGCGATCGGTCGGCTCCGAGGCGCCCCCCATTCCACGGACGCTCGCGAAAGCGCAGCCGATCGATTGTTCGACGTTCATATTAGAACTATTCTAAATATGTGGCATGGGCATTGAGATCGGTCAATAAGTTAGAATTATTCTAATCTGTAAGACATCATCCGTAGAGCGCGCTGGCGTTCAAAACGCCCGATCGTCATATCGACGGGCGCCAATCCCGGAAGATCTGGCACGCCGAAGCCGTTATAGGGGGGAGCCACCTGCCGGCTGTGGCCACCGTAAGGCCGAGAACAGTGATGACTAAGCGGGCCAGCGACAGGTCGATCGGCAAAACGCGTCATTTCAGGCTCCTGGCTGGTGCGGTCACGGCCTCGGCTGCCGGCGCTGGCTGGGTAGGGAAATCGTCAGGCGGCTTTTTTGCACCGCAGCGCAAGTGTCACGATGACGATCCAGACGCCGGTGCGCAGGACCATCGCGCCCATGGTGCGCGCCTCCCATGCGCCGCCGGAGCCGACATGCCACAGAAAGGCGGCGAAGACGGCCGCCGTTGTCACGGCGATGGCGAGCGACAGCATCGGCGCCCAGTTCGTGCCGCGCCACAGGCCGATCCCGGCGAGGACATAGGCAAATCCCGCAACGAAATTGAACCACAGCACGAAGGGCACCACAGCCCCCATGTCCACGCCGCCGAACAGCGCCCTGCCGCCCGAGACGATTGTCAGCAGGCCGAAGATCGCCGCGACGGCGGCGGCGATGGTAAGGGCGCGGGATCGTCTTGCGGGCATGGAACGGCTCCGGGTCAGGCGTCGGCGAGGCGGCCGTCGCGCAGGTGGATCAGGCGGTCGAAACGGTCGAAGATCTTTTCGTCGTGGGTGACGGTGACGATGCAGGCTTCCTGCTCGACGGCGAGCTTGCGAAGGAGGTCCATCACCAGCCCGGCCCGCTTGCTGTCGAGCGCTGCGGTCGGCTCGTCCGCCAAGATGATGCGGGGACGGTTGGCGAGCGCGCGGGCAATCGCCACGCGCTGCGCCTCGCCGCCGGAAAGGAGCGCAGGCTTGACCTTTGCGCGGTGGCCGACCTCCAGATAGTCCAGCAATTCGCGCGCCCGCGCCCGGCCTTCCTCGGTGGGCAGGCCGGCAAGGTCGAGCACCACCGCAACGTTCTCCTCGGCAGTCAGGAAGGGCAGCAGGTTGTGCGCCTGGAAGATGAAGCCGATCTTGTCGAGCCTGAGACGTCTCAGGTCGCGGCGCAGCCACCTGCCGTCGAACACCGGCTCGCCGTCGAGCACCACCCGTCCCGCCGAGGGGGCGAGGATACAGCCTATGATGTTGAGCAGCGTCGTCTTGCCCGAGCCCGAGGGGCCGAGCAGCGCGATGACCTCGCCGGCCCGTACCGTCAGATCGACCGCGCGCAAGGCATCGACGCGGGTCTCGCCCTCGCCGAAATGCTTGGCCACGCCCGAGACCTCGATGAGGATGTCGCCGAGCGCCATGTCAGCTCCCGAGCGCGGTGGCCGGGTCGACCTTCATCGCGGCCCGCACGCCGAGCGCCGAGGAGAGCAGGCAGACCGCAGCGATGATGCCGGCCAGCACCACGGCGTTGAACGGCTCCAGCACCACCCGGCGCGGAAAATAGTCCTTCACGCTGAGGATCGCCATCAGCCCGATTGCCCAGCCCGAAGCCCCGAGGATCAGCGCCTGCTGCACGATCAGCGCGACGATGGTGCGGTCGGGCGCGCCGATCAGCTTCAGCGTGGCGATCTGCTTCAGCTTTTCCATCGTCATCGTGTAGATGATGAGCGCGATCACCACGGCACTGACGGACAGCAGGATGCCGAGGAAGAGGCCGATCTGGCGGCGCGCCTTGTCCACCACGGAGGCGAGCAGCAGTTCCTCCTGTTCGGCCTGGGTCATGGCGGCGAGGTGTTTCCACTGGCGCACGGTCGCGGTCAGCAGATCGACATCGGCGCCCGGCGCCATCCGCGCGATGACGGCAGCGACCGATGCGGACTTGACGGAAACCGCCCCGCGCGCCGCCTGCACCCGCTGGGCGGCCGGGTCGAGTTCGGTCTGGAGCGCCATCGCGTCGGCAAGCGTCACGTAGACCGCCGGGTCGCCGCCTGAGTTCATCGCCCCCTCGACCAGTCCGACCACGGTGAAGCGGTCGCGCCCGAGCCGGATCGTCTCGCCGGGGGCGAGGCCGGTCTTGCGGTCGGCGACCAGCTCGAAATGGCTGGTGCCGATGCCGCGCCCCTCGGCGATCGCCTGCGGCCCGCCCGGACGGCCCGGCTCGTAGCCGACGAGGTAGAGCCTGAGCGTCCGCCCGGCATGGGAAGCCTCGACGTTCTGGTAGTTGACCGCGCCAGCCTCGGTCACGCCCGGCATCCGCGCGACCGCGTGGCGCGTATCGGCGGGAATGCTGGACGCTTCCGCGAACGGACCCTTGGTGCCTGCCTCCACCACCCAGACATCGGCCGCCGGCGCCTTCACCGCCGCCAGCGCGTCCGAGACGAGGCCGTTATAGATGCCGATCATCGCCAGCACGACCGTCATCAGAAGCCCCAGCCCGAGACAGGTGAGGACGAAGCGGAACAGCCCGTGGCGGATGTCCTTGAGCGCAAGGTTCATGGCGCATCCTCGGGGCGGGCGCGCCGGCCCTCAGCCACGCCCTTCGGCGGTCGGGCGACGATCGCGGCCCCTTCGGGCAGGCCGCCCGCAACTTCGACGCGGCCGCGATCGTCGCGGGCGCCGAAGGTCAGTTCCGCCCGAGCAAGCCGCCCATCCTGCACCGTCCACACCGTGCCGCGGTGGCCGTCGAAGCCGGTGATCGCCACCTCGGGAACCATCTGCGCGCTTTCCCGGCTGCCGGTGGTGATACGCACCTCGGCCTGCTCGCCCAGAAACATCTCGGTGGGACAGTCGGTGCAGGTCAGCCAGACGCGGCGTTCCTCATTCACCCGGTCGCTTTCGATGCCGATGCGGACGATGGCGCCGTGGAACTCGGCCGACGGCTGCGACCGCAGCCGGATCGTGCCTGGCTGGCCAGAGGCAAGCTGGCCGGCGCGCTCTTCGTCGACATAGGCTTGAATCCAGATGGAGGCCGGGTCGATCAGGGTGAAGATCGGATCGCCGGCCTTCACCACCGTGCCCGGCTCCGCGTGGCGGGCGACGACCAGCGCATCATAGGGCGCGGCCAGCCGGTGATGCGCGAGAAGGGCTTCCTCCTGTTGCAGGGCCGCTGCCGCGTCCAGGCCCTGCGCCCGGATCACCGCCAGATCGGCCTCCGCGACCGCCAGATCGGCGCGCGCCACGTCCTCATCGCGTTGGGCTTCCTCGGCGCGCTGGGCCGAGGCCACGTCGCGCCGCACCAGCCCCTGCTGACGACGATTCGCCGTCTCGCGCTCCGCGAGCACCGCGCGGGCGCGCACGACAGCGGCATCGGCCTTGGCGAGATTGGCCTTATTGGCCGCCACTGCTGCATGGGCGCGCGCCACCCGCGCCTCCTGCTCGGCAGAGTGAAGGACGGCCAGCTCCTGTCCCCGGATCACGCTGTCCCCCGCATCGGCGGCAAGAGAGGTCAGGGCTGCACCCACCTCGAAGCCGACGCGGCTGAGAATCCGCGCCTCGACGGTGCCGAGCCCGTAGATGCGAAGGGCGACATCGCGTTCAGGTTGAACGACCGTCACCGCCAGCGGCCGTTCGGTGAAGAACAGAAAGCCTGCTCCGACAGCCAAGGCCAGAAGAATGCCCGAAAGCCAGATGCGCCGCATCGCCTATTCTCCCCTTGCAGCCAGAAGGCGGCATTGCACGTCGAACAGCCGCAACCCCTCTTCGCGCAGGTCGAAATCGCGCGCGCCGAGCGCCCAACGGATCGCCACACCCTGCACGAGCGACGTCAGCAGCACCGCCACATCGTCCGGCATGACATCACCCCGCAGAACCCCTGCTTCCTGTCCCGCACCGACCTCGCGCGCGAGCAGGCGGTGAAAAGCCTTGAGCGTGCTGTTGAACGTGGTGCGCAGCTCCGCATTGGTGACATTCAGCTCGCGCGAGAACAGCAGCATGGGAAGTGCGGGGGTGGCAGCGATCTGCGCGAACTGCGCGGCAATCAAGGCACGCAACCTGGCGACAGGCTCATCGCCACGGCTCAATGCGTCGTCCCATGCCTCCTCCAGACCTTCGGCCACATGCTCGGCCACAGTCTGCCAAAGCGTGTCCTTGGTCGGGAAATGCCGGAATAGCGCCGCTTGAGTGATACCGATCGCCGACGCCACCGCTCCGGTCGTCACCCGGTCCGGCCCGATGCTGTCAGCCAATTCCAGGAGGGTGGCGACGATCTCGGCCTTGCGAAGCTCCGCCCGCTTGCGCATGGATTTCCCTATTTGTTAGTTATCAGATACTAACTAATATGGTAGACCCTTACGCTATGTCAATCGCAAGCGACCCTGGATGAATCGTCGGACGGTATCGAGGACGTGCCGTGGAGCGCGAACCGCCTCGCCTCGAACGAGGGAGGCCCGCCTTTCACGCTTCGGCGAACGCTTTGACGCTCTCCGCATATCGCGCGCGCTTCACCTGCTTCATGGAGAGCAGTTCACCCCCGTCGAGCAGCCGGGCAATCTCGGCCGCGATCTGGTCGGCGGCAATCACCAGCGCAGCGTCGAGGTGGACATAACGCTGCGTCACGCCCCTCGGCCCATGCCCGAGCAAACCCGAGATCGTGAGTTCGCTGAACCCGAGCGACGCTGCGATGCTCGCGAAGGTGTGGCGCAGGACATGGGGCGTCACATTCTCTAGGCCAGCGTGGGCGCACACCCGGTCGAGCACCCGAACGACGCCGATGAAATGGCCCTCGCCCCAATCGGCAGGAAAGACGAAGGGGGAAGCGCTTCGTTGTCCCTGGCTCATCAGCTCGATGATCGCCGCGTCGCCCGCAGCGCGCATCTGAGCGCCGGATTTGGTGTCCGGGAAGGCTACGCAATTGTCGTCCGGCTCGATCCACTCCTTGCGCATCGCCAGCACTTCCATGCGCCGGAAGCCCGTCAGCAGCATGACGCGGATGGCCGCGAGACCTGTCGGGTGCTCGCCCTCGCGCTCCATCTGCTTCATGATCTTGCCGAGGTGGCGGACCTCGCCGGCGCTCAGACGCCGCTTGAGCTTGTTGGAGGCGATGACCCGCACACCGTTGGCCGGGCTCTGCTCGATGATCCCGAGCCGGCGCGCGTGATTGAGCAAGCTACGCAGAGTGCTGATCGCGCGGCCCGCGACGCCTGCGCCGCCCGAGGTCTGTCCGCCGCGTCCTGCTCGGCGCTCCCGCGCCGACCGGCCTGCCGAGATGTCGGCCTGAAGGCTCTCGATGTCGGCCAGCTTCAGATGGGCGACGACGCGCGTGCCGATCAACGGCTTGATGTGCTGCTCGATCCGGCTGCGATCGCCGGAGACCGACGACGCCTTGATCGGACGCCGGTTGCGGCCGAGCAGCCGGCCGGCCTCAGCCTCCTCCAGATACCAGTCGCAGACTTCCGCCACCGTCATCCCTTCGCGTGCGGTCCGGCGCTCCTGCGAGGGATCGCCGCCGTCGATGACCGATGCCAGTTTCTTCTTGGCGAGGTCACGTGCGACCTCAACGGTGAGGACGCCATACTGCCCGATCACGAACCGGCGCGTGCGGCGCTCCACATTCCGATACTGGATGATGAAGGTCTTCGTCCCGGACGGCTTTACCCGCACGCCAAATCCGCGCACCTCGGTATCCCACATGAACACGTCCCGGTCGGGATCGCGCTCCAGGGCTTCAACAATTCTCTTGGTCAATTTCGGCATCATAAAACTCCTTCAGATCTCGCCTTCCTTTTCGTTCGACCGGCCGCTAGGGAGGAGGTGCGCGAGACCCGCCAAATCTGCTTCCCCGCGCAGGTGCAGCATGGCCGGGGAAGCAGGGGGGAAGCAGCAGAACGGAAATCCACGGCGATTCCAGCGTATGGACGCGGAAAGCAGTGTCAACGTAAGCTATTGAGGTATAGGGGTTTTTCGTAGTTTTGCGGTTTAATACTTGCTGGAGCGAAAACCGCCCGGACGGGTTGCCAAGGTTGGGGTCGAGGGTTCGAATCCCTTCGCCCGCTCCAATTTATCAGATATCAAAGGCTTGGCACGGCGACCTTCGGGTCGCCGCCTTTGTTTCCGGCCCCGGAAATCACACGGAATCAGCGAAATGAACCTTCCCCGAGGCCGGGGATAGGTTCCGCGATCCGCCTTGCCTCAATGCGACTCAACGATCGACCGCTGCCGAAACCCTTCATTCGGACTGCTTCGCAGTGTTGGAGCGATGCGCCGCATAGGTTCCGGCCAAAGCAAGGAGCGCAAGCGTGAGCGGGAGGAAGGATAGCCACAGCACCGTGGTCCATCCATAGGCGGCCAGCAGCCCACCGGACAGGAAGGAGCCGATTGCCATGGTTCCAAATACCGCGAAGTCGTTGAGCGACTGCACCCGGGCCTTTTCCTCCGAGCGATGGCACTCCAGCACGAGCGCGGAGGCCCCCACGAAACCGAAGTTCCAGCCGATGCCGAGCAGGATGAGCGTCAGCCAGAAATGCGCGATATCCACACCGAGCAAACCGACCGTTGCAGCGACGCCGGTCAGCGCCAGCCCGGCCGAGACCACGCTCGGCGCGCCGAATCGCATGATCAGACGCCCGGTGAAGAAGCTGGGCGCATACATGGCGATCACGTGCCACTGCAGTCCGAGGTTGGACGCTTCCTGCGAAAGGCCGCACATACGCATGGCGAGAGGCGCCGCGGTCATGAGGAAATTCATGAGCAGATAAGACACGACGCCGCAGATCACCGCCGCGATGAACCGGGGCTGCCGAGCAATCACACCAAGCGGCCGCCCACCGGAAATGTCCGCCGCCGTCGGCTTCGGAAGGCGGACTCCGAACAGAATCACAGCGGATAGAGCAGCCACCGCGCCTTGCGCCAGGAAGGTTGCCGCGAACATGTAGGGCATCCAGAGATACATGGTGTAGGTGACGAGCTGCGGCCCGATCACCCCGGCAAATATCCCGCCGGCCATGACGAGAGACAAAGCACGCGGCCGCATCTCGGGCGGCACGCAATCCGCGGCCGCGAAACGAAAGGACAGGACGACCGCGGCATAGGCACCGCCGAAGAACGTCGCCGTGCAGAAAAGCCAGAACGAACCCAGCATCACCGCCAGGGACGCGAGCAGTCCGGCCAGAACGCCGCACCCGGTTCCGGTCATGAAAGCCGCACGGCGGCCATGCCGCTGGGCGATGACACCGGCGGGCAAGGTGCTGGCCGCCATTCCAACCACGAAGATGGAGATCGGAAGCGTCGCCAGCGCAGGCGTAGGGGCCATCATGTCCCCGACAATCGCCCCGGTCGCATAGACAACCACCGCATTCGCCCCAGCGAGCGCCTGCGCGATGGTCAGCCTCGCGACATTGCTCCGCGCGTAGGGGTAAAGCGTGGTTGGGGATGGTTGGCCTGGTGTGCGAGCGGCGGCGTATGACATCGGGACTTCAGACGTTGGGGTGATGGATCGAGCGGAGAGCGCAGGCGTGGTCGGTTTGTCCGCTCCGCATCAGGGACAGGCCCTGTTTCCGCTCAGCACAATGGCTTGCCTTCGGGCGCATGCGCGCGCCGTGGCTGCGATCGACAATTGCGGGTGGTCGCGCCCGGCAGCCAACTCCAGAGCGATCGAAAGAGGCGGATTGCGGCAGTCGAGGGGCGTGATAGTTGGCTCTCCTTCGCGACGATCCGCGCTCGGCGGCGGGCAGCCGAAGGCTCCGCTCCCGTCATACTTAGCCCATGGCAGAGTGGCTGTATCTCGATGAGGTGACACGCTATATCGATTACCTGCCATGCTGGAGGTTATTGCGCATGACGTGGATACCGATTGCGGCACCGCCAAGCGCCCTGCCTCCCGCGCCGATGACCATACGCGCGCAGATCATTCCCGAGCGCCACTTTTTCCCCGAGCATTCGCACCGATGGAACCAGTTGGTCTACGCCATTTCGGGAGTTTTGACGGTCTATGCCGAGGGGCGTTCGTTCGTCGTCTCGCCTGATCAGGCCGTCTGGCTGGCCACCGGGATACGCCACCGCGTTGGCTCGCTTCTCGGTGCCGAGTTCCGCAGTCTCTGGATTGCCCACGAGGCCGGTGTGGGCTTACCGGCCGCGCCAACGGTATTCGGTGTGTCGCCCTTGCTGCAGGCCTTGATCATCGAGGCGACGGCAATCGCGGATGAGGACCCCTCGGATGGTTACGCAGGGCGCGTCACGGCGTTGATACTTGACCAGCTCCGGCGGGCGCGTCCCTTGCCCACAGCCTTCCCCTGGCCGCGCACGGAGCCTCTGTCCGTGCTGTGCGAGGCTCTCTATCTCAATCCGTCAGACGGGCGAAGCCCCGAAGAATGGGGACAGGAGCTGCGCATCTCGCCAAGGACCCTGGCCCGCCGTTTCGAGGCGGAGTTGGGGATGAGCCTGCGCTCATGGCGACGGCGCTTGCGCCTGTTCAGATCGATCGAACTTCTCGGAGGCGGCATGGGGGTGACGCAGGCCGCCATGGAGCTTGGATATGGCTCGACCTCGGCCTTCGTATACGCGTTCCGCATCGAAATGGGACTGAGCCCGCAAGCCTACATGCGCAAGCACGCCTCGCGTGCAAGGCCACATCACCCTTGAGCGGAACGAGGTTCGTGCCGCCGCAATATGCGGCGGCGCAGGCGCCGGAATGCGATAGAAGAATGTATGTCGCCAAATCTCGCGCATGGAGGAATTTAAAAGGCCTCATGCGCCGCCGCCCGAGCGCGGCGCCGCCAATATGATCGTTATTCATCTCCATTCATTACTTATCGTAATGATAAAATCCACGGCCGGTCTTGCGTCCCAGAAAGCCCGCGTCGCACATCTGCTTCAATAGCGGGCTCGGCCGGAATTTCGGGTCGTTGAAACCTTCATACAACGTGTCCATGATGTTGCGCACGACATCGAGCCCGATAAGGTCGGCGAGGGCGAGCGGTCCCATGGGATGGTTGGCGCCGAGCTTCATCATCACGTCGACATCCTCGACCGAGGCGACGCCCTCATGCACACAATTGATGGCTTCGTTGATCATCGGCACGAGGACGCGGTTGACCACGAAGCCGTAGCTATCCTTGGAAACGCGCGCCGTTTTGCCAAGTGATGCGGTCAGGTCGACGATTCTGTCACAGGTGGCATCGCTTGTCTGGAGGGCGCGAATGATCTCGACGAGTTGCATCAGCGGGACGGGATTAAAGAAATGCATCCCGACGACACGGCTGGGATTTCGCGATGCCGCCGCGAGCCTTGTCACCGCGATCGAGGACGTGTTGGTGGCAAAGATCGCCTCGCTGTCGCAGATATCGTCCAGCTCGCGCAAGAGCCTTGCCTTCACGTCATAGTCTTCCAGCACAGCCTCAATCACGACTGTGCAACCGGCCAACTCGGCCAAATCTGTTGTCGGTCTGATACGGGCAAGCGTCGCGTCGCGTTCAGCGGCGCTCAGCTTCTCCTTCACCACCAGCCGCTCAAGGCTGCGGGCAATGGTCGTCATGCCGCGGTCGAGAAATTCCGGCTTGAGGTCCCGCATGATCACGGGGTGGCCGGCAGCAGCGAACAGCTGCGCGATGCCGTTGCCCATGGTCCCTGCACCGACGACGCCAATACTGGATTTGCTCGTATGAGACTCGCCCGTCGACATGAGAGCCCTCCTTGAGGCTGTTCGCCACGCATCCCGCGCTGCAACACCTGTGTCGACGATCCTCTTGTCAGATCTGTGACATGACACCGGGAATATATTGGGCACCTCCCAGCGTCATCTTTTCTTTGGCTGACCTTCATCGCTCCGTCATTGGGAATGTGGATATTGTGGCGCAATGCGGGGGATGACGCATCTCGCACCATCGCAGCCGACTGACGCGCAGATCGCCGATCACGCGGGGCCTCGCGTTTGCGCGATGTGTTCCCGCCGAGAGGCCCGGCTCGACAGCGGCAAGGCCAGATATCGCAGGACCGGGACACCCATGAGCTCTGAAGCTGTGAACAAGGCGTTCGCCAATCAGTTGGAGAACGCGACCGCCCTCTCGCGTATCTGGTTCGACCATGCGAAGCGCATGACCGGCGAGCAGATCACGCTAGCCGGCGAGCGCTCCGCGAAGACCTCGGAGGCGCTGGCCGCCGTCGCCGGCGCGCCCTGGAATGCGTGGACGGACTACGCCGTCGATGCAGCGCAGCGCTCGATCCTCGTTCTCGATGTCTTGCGCCGGCGGGGTAACGCCTTCAACGAGCATAGCGACAACAACATTCCCCCGGTGCTGGACTTCGCCTATGAGACGGTGCTCGACGGCCGCACCCTGCCCAAACCCGTGAACTATTCGCTGGTCGTGATCACGCCTCCCGCGGGTGTGACCATCGATCCAAAGCGCCGGCCCTTCATGATCGTCGATCCGCGCGCCGGCCATGGCGCTGGCATCGGCGGCTTCAAGCCCGAGAGCCAGGTCGGGGAGGCCTTCCAGCAAGGGCACGCCGTCTATTTCGTGGTCTTCCGGCAATGGCCGGAGCCCGGCCAGACTTTGGCGGACGTGCGTGAGGCCGAGGCAGCCTTCCTCGACGAGATCCGGCGCCGCCACCCCCATGGCGAGAAGCCGGTCATCATCGGCAACTGCCAGGGCGGCTGGGGCTGCATGCTGCTCGCCGCCGCCCATCCGGACAAGACCGGCCCCATAACCATCAATGGCGCGCCGATGGCCTATTGGGCCGGTACCAGCGGCCGCAATCCCATGCGCTACCTCGGCGGGCGTGTTGGCGGCGTCTGGTCAGCCATGCTGATGGCCGACCTCGGCAATGGCGTGTTCGACGGGTCCCTTTTGGTGCAGAACTTCGAGACGCTCAACCCGGCCAATACGTACTGGAAGAAGCTCTACAACCTTTACGCCAAGGTCGATTCCGAGGCGGAGCGCTTCCTCGAGTTCGAGCGCTGGTGGGGTGGTTTCTTCATGATGAACGAAGAAGAGATCCGCTGGATCATCGAGAATTTGTTCGTCGGAAACCGGCTGTCCTACGGCCAGGCCTATTTCGGCGATGAGCGCATAGACTTGAAGAACATCCGCTCGCCGATTGTCGTTTTCGCCTCGCATGGTGACAATATCACGCCGCCCGAGCAGGCTCTGAACTGGATCTCCGACACCTTCCACGACGTCAACGAGATCAAGGCGCGCGGCCAGCGGATCGTCTATCTGCTCCATGAATCGATCGGCCATCTCGGCATCTTCGTCTCCGCGAAGGTCGCCGGACGTGAACATGACGCGATTACCGATGCGATGCGGGCCATCGAGGCCTTGCCTCCTGGCCTTTATGAAATGGAACTGGAGCAAGGCGACGACCGGCTGCACATCAAATTCGCGCCGCGCACCGTCGAGGACATCCTCAAGCTCGACGACGGACGCGGCGACGAGGCCATGTTCGCGGCCGTGGCCAAGGTTTCGGAGGTTGGCGCTGCGGTTTATGAGAACTTCGCGCGCCCGTTCGTCCAGGCGCTTGTCACCGGGGATACCGCCAAGGAATTCTTCAAGACCCGGCCACTGCGGCTGGAGCGTTCACTGGTGTCCGATCGCAACCCGCTCGTCGCGCCTGTCGCGGTGCTGGCCGATCAGATCCATGCCGACCGCCGGCCGGCAGCGGCCAGCAACCCGTTCCTCGTCTGGGAACGGCTGATGTCGGATACGATCGCGCAGAACCTCGATCTTTACCGGGACGTCCGGGACGCGCTGCAGGAAATCGCATTCCATGCGATCTACGGCTCGCTGCCGATGCAGTTGATCGGCAAGCAGGGCCTTGCCGGGCGCGAGCAGGCCACAGCCGAAAACCTTCTGATGCTTCCCGACGTGCGCTCCGCGCTCGATCGCATCGAGCAGGGCACGGAGGCTGAAGGCATGGTGCGGATGCTTGAGTTGCTGTCGCGCGCGCGCGGCTACGTCCGCCGGTCCAGGCTTGAGCGGGAATTGCAGGTCTTCGCTACCGAACAACCGTTTTCGACGATGGACGAGGCGGGGCGCGCCAGGCTCATCCACGAACAGGCGCTCATCGTTCAGTTCGCGCCGGACAAAGCCAAGGCCAGCCTGCCGAAACTGCTCGACACCCCCGAAGAGCGCGAGCGCGCGCTTGATCTGGTGATGCGTGTGGCCGGCCCCGTGGAGACGATGCATCCCAACGCGCTGGCGCTCTACCGCGAGTTCGAAGCGATGCTCGGGCGCCATCCGACAGCGGCCGGGACGAGCGATGCGGCCGAACAGGCCGCGTAGTCCCCGCAACGTGAGCTGATCCCGCACAGGAGCGTAGACGATGAGCGCATTGTCGCATCGGAATACCACCTTCGATGAACTCGCCGTCGGGCAGACGGCGAGCATCGAGCGTCCCGTCACCGCCAACGACCTCTATATTTTCGCGCACGCCTCCGGCAACACCAACCCGGTGCATATGCCGGGCGTGGATCTCGACCATGACGGTACCTGCGATACGGTGGCGCCCTCCCTCTGGGTCGGCTCGCTGGTATCGTCGGTTCTGGGCACCATCCTTCCGGGAGCCGGCACGCTCTACAACGGCCAGACCTTCCGTTTTCATGGCCGCGCCCTGCTCGGAGACCGCCTGAAGGTTTCCGTGCGCTGCCTGGAAAAGCGCGATGCGCCGCATGCCGTCTTCGAGACCCGCGTCGAAAAGGCCGACGGCACGCTCGTGCTGGAGGGCATCGCGGAGGTCGAGGCACCAACCCATACCATCGTGCTCGAGAAGCAGGACCTGCCGCTGCTGCTGCTCGATCAGCACGATCATTTCAGCGCGCTGGTTGCCCGCTGCCGGCAGTTGCCGCCGATGCCGACCGCGATCGTCGTGCCCGACGACGCCAATTCGCTCGGCGGCGCCCTTCTGTCGATGCGCGAGGGGCTGATCGATCCTATCCTGATCGGGGCGCGCGACGCCATTCTGCGTGCCGCCGACAATCTTGAGGCGGACATCGCGAAGCTCCAGCTGGTCGATGTCGCCGACCACGGCGAAGCCGCGCGAAAGGCTGTCGCCATGGTCAATGCGCGTGATGCGCGCGCCGTGATGAAGGGCAATGTGCATTCCGACGAACTGCTCGCGCAGGTCGTCAAGAAGGAAGGCGGCCTGAGGGGTAACAGGCGTATCAGCCATGTCTTCGTCATGGACGCGCCGACCCGGCCGAACCTCCTCTTCATTTCCGACGCCGCGATCAACATCGCGCCCGATCTCACGACGAAGGTCGATATCGTCCAGAACGCCATCGATCTCGCACTCGCCTGCGGCCTCGCCAAGCCGAAGGTCGGCATTCTCGCCGCTGTGGAGACCGTGAACGTCAACATGCCGTCAACGCTGGAGGCGGCGGCGCTCGCCAAGATGGCCGACCGCGGCCAGATCAAAGGCGCGCTGGTGGACGGCCCGCTCGCCATGGACAACGCCGTCGATCTCGACGCCGCGCGGACGAAGGGCATCGTCTCCTCCGTCGCCGGCCAGGCCGATGTGCTGATCGTGCCCAATCTCGAAGCCGGCAACATGCTCGCCAAGCAGCTCACCTTCGTCGCCCGGGCCGAGGCCGCCGGCCTCGTCGTCGGCGCGAAAGCCCCGATCATGCTGACCTCGCGCGCCGACAACGACAAGGCACGCCTCGCCTCCTGCGCTGTTGCGCAGCTCTACGACCATTGGCGCCAGACCGGTGAAGCGCTCGGCGACGCCGCGCTCCCCCAGGCCGCGGAATAGGTGCCCCCATGGCAGAGCATATCCTCACCATCAATGCCGGCTCCTCTTCCCTGAAATTCGCGCTCTTCACGGCCGGCGCTCTGGATTGCGTCGCCATCGGCTCGCTCGACGGCCTTGGCACGGACCCGCATCTCACGGTGAAGAACGGCGTTGGGGAGAAGGTCCTGTCAGACCCGCTCGAGGGAGAGCGGTTCGTCGCGGACCATCACGGCGCGCTCGACACGGTGCTGCAGGCTCTGGCGGGCGCGTTCCCGAAAGCCGTGATCGCCGCGGTGGGGCACCGGGTCGTCCACGGGGGGCTGGCCTATTCAGCCCCCACCATTGTCGATGACGAGATTTTGGGGGAGCTTGCGGACCTGACACCGCTCGCACCGCTGCATCAGCCACACAATCTGTCCGGCATCAGCGCGGCGCGGGCCGCCTTCCCGGGCGTGCCGCAGGTGGCCTGCTTCGACACCGCCTTCCACCGCGCCCACCCCTTCGTCAACGACGCCTTCGCCCTGCCCCGCTCCTATTACGACGAGGGCTTGCGCCGCTACGGCTTCCACGGCTTGTCCTACGAATATGTCACGGACAAGCTTGGAGAGATTGCCCCGTTCCACGCAAAGGGCCGGGTCATCATCTGTCATCTCGGCTCCGGCGCATCGATGTGCGCCATCCGCAACGGCGCGTCGATTGCCTCCACCATGGGCTTCTCGGCGCTCGACGGACTGCCGATGGGCACACGTCCCGGACAGATCGACCCCGGCGTGCTGCTCTATCTGATGGACCAGAAGGGCATGGACGCCAAGGCGATTTCCGACCTTCTCTATCATTCATCCGGTCTCAAGGGGCTGTCCGGCATCTCCAATGACATGCGCGATCTGGAGGCTTCCGACGATCCGCATGCCAAACAGGCGATCGACTATTTCGTCTTCCGGGTGCGGCGCGAGATCGGCGGCATGGCGGCCGTGCTCGGTGGCCTCGACGCCATTGTCTTCTGCGGCGGGATCGGTGAGAATTCACGCCTGATCCGTGAATGCACGCTGGAGGCAATGGAGTGGATCGGGATCGAGCTCGATCTCGACCGCAACCGTGAGGGCGCTGACGTGATTTCGTCCGAGCGCTCGCGGGTCCGGGCCTTCATCATTCGCACCAACGAAGAGCTGATGATCGCGCGGCACACGGCCTGGCAGCTGCGCGCGCAACAGGCCCTCACGCGGCGCGTGGATGCCCACGCCTGAATTGATCTTCAACACCAACAGGACATATCAATGCCTTCCGATCTGGACCGGATTAAAGCCGAGATCGCTGACAGTTTCGACGAAGAGCTGGAGATGCAGCTCGAAGAGGATCGGCTGGACGACCTGGTCGCGGAAGGCATGTCGCCTGCCGGTCCGATGCTGGATCGCCGGATCTATTTCCGGGAACTCTTCAGGCTCCAGCATGAGCTCATCCGGCTGCAGGACTGGGTCCAGCACAAGAAGCTGAAGGTCGTTATTCTCTTCGAGGGACGCGACTCCGCCGGCAAGGGCGGCGCGATCAAGCGGGTTACGCAACGGCTCAACCCACGCATATGCCGTGTGGTGGCCCTTCCGGCGCCGACCGAGCGTGAACGCCACCAGTGGTATTTCCAGCGCTATGTCGCGCACCTGCCGACCGCGGGCGAAATGGTTCTGTTCGACCGCAGCTGGTACAACCGGGCGGGCGTCGAGCGCGTGATGGGCTTCTGCACCCCCGACGAACTGGAGGAGTTCTTCCGTTCGGCTCCGGATTTCGAGCATATGCTCGCGCGGTCCGGCATCATCCTGCTCAAGTACTGGTTCTCGATCACCGACGAGGAGCAGGAATTCCGCTTCCGCATGCGGATCGAGGATCCGCTCAAGCAGTGGAAGCTGTCGCCCATGGATCTGGAGAGCCGCGTCCACTGGGAGGACTATACCCGGGCCAAGGAAGAGATGCTGCAACGCACCCATACGCCCCATGCACCGTGGTGGGTTGTCCAGGCCGTCGACAAGAAAAGAGCCCGGCTCAACTTCATCGCGCATCTGCTCGGTCAGATTCCGTATGAAGACGTCCCGAAACCCGAGATCGTCCTGCCCGAGCGCGTGCGCAATCCCGACTACCTCCGCCATCCGGTGCCGCCCGAAATGTACGTGCCGGAATTGTACTGACCAGCCTGGGTTACCGGGTAGCTTAGGGTGGCTCCCAGCTTCGGGGCCACCCCTCCCTCATCCCCTCTGATCTCGACGCCTGAGCGCGCGCCTGTCGCTTGCGCTCTCCACTGTCGTCGAACTGTCATGCAAGCGTCATAGAAGCGGGTTCGAGAACTCACGGCGGTCCAGTCCGGCGCGGGAATCCGTCATTCTGCCAACTGCGATTTGAGACCGTGTTTCAATCTCCACCGAGGACAATAGCCCTCCCCGCTCTCGAAGCGGAGGGCATCGCCTTTTCCTACGGGTCCGCGACGATCCTCGAGCGTCTCAACGTCAGCGTCGGGGGCTCGGAAATCCTGGCGTTGCTCGGCCCCTCCGGTTGCGGCAAGACCACGCTGCTCAAGCTCATCGCCGGGCTGCTCTCGCCAACGGGAGGGCGCATCCGCATCGGGGGCGAGATCGTCGCCGATGCCGATGCCCGCAAGGTGCTGCCGCCGGAGAGACGCGGGCTCGGCATGGTGTTTCAGGACTATGCCCTCTGGCCGCATCTCAGCGTGGCCCGGAACGTCAGCTTTCCCCTGGAAATGCGCGGCGTCGGACGGGCGGAGCGTGATAGCCGGGCGCGCGAGGCCCTGCGCCGCGTAGGCCTTGCGGCCTTTGCCGACCGCTCGCCGGGATCTCTGTCCGGAGGACAGCAACAGCGCGTGTCGATCGCGCGGGCGATTGTGTCCGAACCGCGCCTTGTCCTCTTTGACGAACCCCTTTCCAATCTCGACCGCGACCTGAAGGAATCCCTCGTCGGTGAGATTTCCTCGCTCATCCGCGAACTCGGCCTCAGCGGAGTCTATGTGACGCACGACCACGCCGAAGCCTTCGGGCTGGCGGATCGGGTTGCGGTGATGCGTGCCGGCAAGATCATTCAGCTCGATCCGCCGGAACGCCTCGTCAGTGACCCCGCTTCGCCGGATGTCTGCGAATTCCTCCACCTCGGCACGATGGCGGACGTCGAGATCCGGGAGGGGGACATCTATGTCCCCGCGGCCCGCATGGTCATTGGCCGGCTTCCGGTCGGCGGGGACGGAGCGCGACACGGCAGGCTGCTGCTGCGCCGCGACTCGCTGGTGCCCAGCCTCCCCGGGCCACAAACCCTCCCCGGCACCGTCACACGCGCGTTGTTCCGCGGGGATCAGTATCTGCTGACCGTTCGCCTCGGCGGGGCCGGTGCACCCGGCCTGCCCGTCACCGTGATCGCTCCCAGCCGCGCCGCGATCGGCGAAACCATAGCCCTGAAAATTTCCATGGACCGACTGCGCTTTTTCCCGAGCGAGGCAGCCCGTCCAGCTTCACTGGAGACGACACCATGATGCGTAGAGCATTTCTGGCCAAAGGACTTATCGCCGGCGCGATCACGCTCGGCCTCGCCACGGCAGCCACCGCCCAGGACAAGATCACGGTCTATTCCGCCGGCCCGGCCAATCTCATCGAGACCCTGGCGAAAGGCTTCACGGCCAAGACCAAGATCCCCGTGTCGGTGTTCCAGGGCACGACCGGCAAGGTGATGGCGCGCATCGAGGCCGAGGCCAGCAACCCGGTCGTCGACGTGCTGATCTCCGCCTCCTGGGATACGGCGACAGACTTCAGCAAGCGTGGCTGGCTCCTGCCTTACACCAGCCCGAACGCGGCGAAGGTGCCTGACTTCCTGAAGACCAAGGATGCGGTGGCGCAGGGCGTGTCTGCGCTCGCCATCGCCTGGAACCCGAAGAGCGGCACGCCGCGCCCGACTGATTGGGCCGACCTTGCCAAGCCGCCCTTCAAGGACCTCGTGACCATGCCGGACCCGGCTGAATCCGGCGCGACCTTCGAGCTCGTCGCCGCGCTGCAGGGCGAGAACTTCCAGCTCTTCAAGAACCTGAACGCCAACGGCATGGTCGTGGCCGGCGCCAATGCCGCCGCGCTGACGCCGGTGCTGCAGGGCGCCAAGGCTGCCGTGTTCGGCGCGGTCGACTACATCTCGCTCGGCGGGGCCGCCAAGGGCGAGAGCATCGAGGTCATCTTCCCGACCTCCGGAACGGTGATCGCGCCGCGCCCGATGCTCATCCTCAACTGGTCCAAGCAGCCTGAAAGCGCCAAGGCCTTCATCGACTACGTGCTGTCCGACGAGGGACAGGCCGCGGTCGCCAAGGTCTACCTGATGCCGGCGCGCACCGACGTGAAGGCCGACCGCCCGTTGATCGGCGACCTCAAGATCATCGCGGTGGACACGGACAAGGCCTACGCGGCCCGCAAGGAAATCCTGTCCGGCTTCAACGCCGCGACCGGCGGAAAGTAAGCAGCCGTGATCAGTGGGGGACGCGCCGATCAGGGATTTGTTCTTACGACAGTGGCGGGTCTCCTCGTTGTCGTGGCGCTCCCTCTCGCCTTTGTGCTGCTGCAAGCCATCTTTCCCAACTTCGGCGCTGGCTCTCTGGCGGCGCCGTTCAGCGCGCTCGTCGAAGCCTTCTCCGATCGCAAGCTGCTGGGGCTGACGCTGAACACCATCACGCTCGGCGTGGTGGTGGTCGCCTTGTCCTCGCTGATCGCCATTCCGCTCGGGGTCATCCGCGCCCTCTTCCGCGTGCCGCTCGCGTCGCTGTGGGATGTCCTGCTGCTCGTGCCCTTCATGATCCCGCCCTATATCGCGGCGCTCGCCTGGATCATGACCCTGCAACCGCGCGGTTATCTCTTCCAGATCGCGGGGTTCGATCTCGGCAAGCTCCTGTTTTCCTTCTGGGGCGTCGCGATCGTCATGACGCTCAATGTTTTCCCGGCGATCTATTTCGCAGTGTCGCGGACGGTGGGAGCCATCGGAACCCGGCTGACCGACGCGGCTCGCGTCTCCGGCGCCACGCCCTGGCGGGCCTTCCTGCGCGTCACCCTGCCCTTGTCCGCGCCCGGAATCGTGGCGAGCCTGCTCATCGTCTTCGCGATGACGATCGAGGAATACGGCACGCCGGCGGCCCTTGGCGCCCGCGCCGGCTTCGACGTCCTCGTCACCGCCATCGACACGCGGGTTTCCGACTGGCCGATCGACCTGTCGGGCGCGTCGGCGCTCTCGCTCGTGCTGGTCGCGCTCTCCCTTTCCGCCTTCGGGCTGCAGCTCTGGCTCCTGTCCTCGCGGTCGTATGAAACCGTGGGCGGCCGCTCGGCGGATACGACGCGGCACGCACTCGGCGCCTGGACCCTGCCGGTCATCCTGCTCTTCGCGGGGGTCACGCTGCTGTCGACGATCGCGCCGTTGTTTGCCATCCTGGCAACGGCCTTCTCGCGCACGATCTCCGGCGGCCTCGCCCTCTCCAATCTCGGCATCGACAACTTCCTGGCCATGACCGAGGGAGCCTCCGGGGGCATCGAGGCGCTGCGCAACAGCCTCCTGCTCGGCCTGGCGACGGCTCTGGCGACCGGCGTGCTCGGCGCGACATCCGCCTATTTCGTGGTGCGCACCAAACTCAAGGGCCGGCAGGTGCTCGATGCGCTGACCGTGCTGCCGAATGCCATTCCCGGTGTCGTGGTGGCGGTCGGGCTGATCCTCGCCTGGAACCAGCCCTGGTGGCCGGCGAGCCCCTACAACACCCCGCTGATCCTGCTGCTGGCCTATTGCTGCATCCTGCTGCCTTACCCGGTGCGGTATGCCAATGCCGCCTTCCGTCAGGTCGGCGAAAGCCTCGAGATGGCCGCGCGCGTCTCAGGCGCCAAGCCGATCGTCACCTTCACGAGGATCCTGCTGCCGCTTATCGCGCCCAGCCTGGTTGCCGCCATGCTGATCGTTTTCGCGATTGCGTCGCGCGAGCTCGTGGCCTCGCTCCTGCTCGCGCCGGTGGGCATGCAGACCATCGCCACCTTCATCTGGCGCCAGTTCGACCAGGGCTCCGTGCAGCTCGGCATGGCCATGAGCGCCGTCACGATCGGCATCACCACCTTGATCTCGCTCGCCTTCGCGCTGCTCTCCCGCAAGGTCGATCGCACCGCCTGAGGTTGGCGGGCTCTCCGCCTGAGGCTTTCGCCCAAACATCTTGGAGATTGGCGCGCCCGGTTCAGGTAGAAGGACGATAGTCCGGACATCTGCGGCGAGACGGGAATCGGTGGAAGTCAAGCAATTACGTACCTTCGTGCATGTTGCGGAACTTGGAAGCATCAGCCTCGCGGCTGAAAGACTTCACATCGCCCAGTCTGCGCTGACGCGCCAGATCCAGGCCCTTGAAGCCGAAGTCGACGCGCAGCTGTTTCGCCGGCACGGCCGGGGCGTGGAGCTGACCGACCAGGGCGCGGCGTTGTTTGCGCGCGCCACCGTGATCCTGCGCGAGATCGAGCAGGCGCGGGCGGAGATCCGATCCGAACAAACGGTCCTCAGCGGCGAGGTATCCTTCGGCATGCCGCCGACAGTGGCCGATGTGCTCTCGGGCGTGCTCATCGAGAAATTCTCGCGGCTGCATCCACGTGTGAAACTGCGTGTGGTCTCCGGCTACAGCGGGCATGTGCTGGACTGGCTACAGCGCGGCGTGATCGACCTCGGCGTGCTCTACGAGAACAAGCTGCCATCGACGATCCGGTCTCAGCCCCTGCTGGTCGAGCAGTTGTTCCTCGTCGAGCCGGCCGGGGAGCGGCCAGCCGCGGCGCCCGTGGCGGCACTCGCCGAAATCGCAGGCCTGCGGCTCGTGCTGCCCAGCCGCCGGCATGGCCTGAGGCTCCTGATCGACAGCGTGGCGGCGCAGGCCGGCTATGTCTTCGAGCCGGTCGTCGAGGCGGATTCGCTGCCGGTGCAGATCGACCTCGTCCGTCGCGGTCTCGGCGCGACGATCCTGCCCTTCCTGTCCGTCTTCGCGGATGTCGAGGCTGGGGTGCTCTCGGCGCGGCCCATCGTCGAACCCGAGATCACACGCCGCCTCGTCTTGGCCAGCGTCGTCGACCGCCCGCCGACGCCCGCCATCCGGCAATTCGCGGCGATGGCCGTGGCCGAGGTCGCCGTGCTGGTGGAGACCGGCCGCTGGAAAGCCATCCTTGAATAGCATTTATAATCGTCGAAATATGCCGTTTCGGCATATCTGAAATAGCGAGACGGCGTTTCACGCCCGCGCCGCGCCTTGCTATCCAAAGGGCGAGGAAAGCCGTGGGTGGGATAGCATGACCTTCGAGATGTCGGGCGAGACGGACGATATTCGCGAAATTCGTGGTGCGGTGCGCAAGCTCTGCGAGCAGTTTCCCGGCGAATACTGGCGCAAGCTCGACCGGGAGGATGCCTATCCCGAGACGTTCGTGCAGGAACTGACCGAGGCCGGCTATCTCTCGGTGCTGATACCGGAGGCCTATGGCGGCGCGGGGCTGCCGCTCTCGGCAGCGGCGGCCATCCTCGAGGAAATCCAGCGGGCAGGCTGCAACGGCGCGGCCTGCCACGCGCAGATGTACATCATGGGCGCCCTGGTGCGGCATGGCAGCGACGCGCACAAGAGCGCCTACCTGCCGAAGATCGCCTCCGGCGAACTGCGCCTGCAGGCCTTCGGCGTGACGGAGCCGACCAGCGGTACCGATACCACCTCCATCAAGACCTTCGCCGAGCGCCGGGGCGACCACTATGTCGTGAACGGCCAGAAGGTCTGGACATCGCGGGCCGCCTATTCCGATCTCATGTTGCTGCTCGCCCGCACCACGCCGAAGGATGAGGTCGCCAAGCGCACCGACGGCCTGTCCGTCTTCATCCTCGACATGCGGGAGGCGAAGAACAACGGCCTGACCATCCAGCCGATCCGCGCGATGATGAATCATTCGACGACGGAAGTGTTCTTCGACAATGTGCGCATCCCCACTGAGAATCTCATCGGCGAGGAGGGCAAGGGGTTCCGCTACATCCTCTCGGGCATGAACGCCGAGCGCATCCTCATCGCCTCGGAATGCATCGGCGATGCCAAGTGGTTCCTTGAGAAGGCGACCGCCTATGCCAACCAGCGGGTGGTCTTCGGGCGGCCCATCGGCCAGAACCAGGGCATCCAGTTTCCGCTTGCCAAGGCCTATGCGCAGATGCGGGCGGCCGAACTGATGGTACACCGGGCGGCCGAACTCTTCGAGGCTGGCAAGGATTGCGGCGCCGAGGCCAATATGGCCAAGATGCTGGCGGCCGATGCCTCGTGGGCCGCGGCGGAAGCCTGTGTCCAGACCCACGGCGGCTTCGCCTTTGCCGAGGAATACGACGTCGAGCGCAAGTTCCGGGAGACACGGCTCTACCAGGTCGCACCGATCTCGACGAACCTCATCCTGAGCTACATCGCCGAGCATGTGCTCGGCATGCCGCGCTCCTATTGAGGACCGTGCCATGGTCTTGCCGAAGGATAGTGGCCTCCCTCTGAAGGGCCTGCTCGTCGTCGCCATCGAACAGGCGGTGGCCGCGCCGACATGCACTGTGCGGCTTGCGGATGCAGGCGCGCGCGTCATCAAGATCGAGCGCGCCGGCGGCGAGACCGCGCGGCACTACGACCGCGCCGTGAAGGGCACGAGCGCTTATTTCGCCTGGCTCAATCGCGGCAAGGAAAGCACCGTCCTCGACATCAAGGATCAGGCGGACCGCGCCCTTGTCGAGCGGCTCATCGCCCGGGCTGATGTCTTCGTGCAGAATCTCGCCCCGGGCGCCACCCAACGCCTCGGCCTCGGCTCGACGGAACTCGTCGCGCGTCATCCCCGGCTGATCGCTGTCGACATCGTCGGCTATGCCCAGGACACGAGCTTCCGCGACATGCGCGCCTATGACATGCTGATCCAAGCGGAAAGCGGCCTCTGCGCGGTCACCGGCACGCCCGACGCCCCCGTCAAGGTCGGTGTGTCCATCGCCGATGTCGCGACGGGCATGACCGCCCATGCCGCCATTCTCGAGGCGTTGATCGAGCGGGCAGCGTCCGGCCGGGGACGGGCCATCGAGATCGCCATGTTCGACGTGATGGCTGACCTGATGAGCGTGCCGCTGCTGCATCATGACTATGCGGCCAAGCCCACGCCACGCGCCGGCCTGAGCCACGCCGCCATCTATCCCTATGGCGCCTTTGCCTGCCGTGATGGCGAGATCGTCGCGGTGGTGCAGAACCCGCAGGAATGGACACGGTTCTGCGCGGGGGTTTTGGGCAGGCCAGACCTCGCGGAGGACACCCGGTTCGCCGACAACCCGTCGCGGGTCGCCAACCGCGAAGCCCTCGACGCGATCATCAAGCCGATCTTCGCCGCCGAAACCAAAGCCGCGATGATCGAGAAACTCGAACGTCATCAGCTCGCCTGGTCCAATGTCTCGCAGGTGGCGGACCTCTCCAGCCACCCCGCCCTCAGGCGCATCGACGTCGCCATTCCCGACGGTGTTTTCCGGAGTGTCGGCTCGCCATCACGGCGGGATCTTCAACCCGGCCCCGTGCCGGCGCTGGGACAGCACACGGACGCGATCCGGGCCGAATTCGCTGGCGCGCCATGATTGACGGGGCAAGACAATGACGGGGCAGCCCGCGCGGACTGATCAGCACGAGGGCAAGACGAGATGACCGAGGCATCGCAACTCGACATCGCGCATCTGCGCGGCTGGATTGGCTGCTCGGAGGAGGCGCGTGACGTGCTGACGGATCGCCTCGTTCGCGGATTGCTTGCGACAATCGCAGGTGATGCGCAGGAACCATGGGATAGCGCGGATGTCCCATTGGCGATGCATTGGTGCCTGGCGCCACCCATCGCGCCGATGGCGGCGCTGGGGCCGGATGGCCATCCCGCGCGCGGCGGCTTCCTGCCCCCGACACCGCTACCCCGCCGCATGTGGGCCGGCGGGCGGCTCGAATTTCATGACAGGCTCAAGCGCGGCGACAGTGTCACACGTCGTTCCGTGATCCGTGACGTGACGGCCAAACAGGGCCGATCCGGCATCCTGTGTTTTGTCACAGTCGACCATGAGATCACCACCGCGCGCGGATTGGCGATCCGTGAGCGGCAAGACATCGTCTATCGCGAAGCCGAGCCTCCCCGCAGTGGTGGGGCACGAACCGCTGACGCGGCAACGCCCACAACCCCGGCGACGCCGGCCGCCCAATGGCAGCGCGTTATCCCGTGTAGCCCGGTGCTGCTGTTCCGCTATTCGGCGCTGACCTTCAACGGGCATCGCATTCACTACGATCGGCCCTACTGCCGCGATGAGGAGAATTATCCGGGCCTCGTCGTCCATGGCCCGCTGCAGGCGACGCTGCTCGTGGAATTCGCGGCCTCGCTCAGGGGCGGACGCGCACCCGCGGCTTTCGACTTCCGAGGCGTCAGCCCGCTGTTCGACGGCGCCGATTTCACGCTGAACGCCAGCGATGCGGACGACGGCAGCCTGCGCCTGTGGACCGCTGACGCGCATGGGCGGACAACCATGGAGGCCAAGGCCGTCTGGTAGCGGCGTCGGACGGCGCTCCGCTGATCGCTGACCCGCGAGACGCGCGGCTTATCGATAAGACTATGAAATACCCGCCACCCGGCAATAAAATTTCCTCTGATGACAGCGAAAGCGAAACAATCGCAATCGGGATTATTGGTTGTTCTCAATCACACAGGCTTGTCTATGATGCGTAATCAAGCGCACTCAAAATAATACAGGGCGGAACAAGGCTAGACGACATGACGCAGCACAATACCCCCGCCTCGTTGAACGACAGCACAGCCGCCGCCAATCGCGCCGCCTGGGCTGACCTCACGCGCGATCTCCTGAGCAAACGCGAAGTCGTGGCGACGGGCGGACCTGTGAAAGCGCGCGAACGCCATCTCGCGCGCGGCAAGCTGCTGCCGCGTGAAAGGGTCATGCGCCTCATCGATCCCGGCACACCCTTCCTGGAGCTCGGAGCACTCGCGGCCCACGGTCTCTACGACGACGCCATCCATGGCGCGGGCATCATCACCGGCATCGGCCGCGTCGCGGGACGCGAGGTCATGATCGTCTGCAACGATTCGACGATCAAGGGTGGCACCTACTACCCCATGACCATCAAGAAGCATCTCCGCGCCCAGGACATTGCCCGCGAAAACAACCTGCCCTGCATCTATCTCGTCGATTCCGGCGGTGCGAACCTGCCGCATCAGACCGAGGTTTTCCCGGATCGCGATCACTTCGGGCGGATCTTCTACAATCAGGCCACCATGTCGGCCCGGGGGATTCCGCAGATCGCCTGCGTGATGGGCTCCTGCACGGCCGGCGGCGCCTATGTGCCGGCCATGTCCGATGAAACGGTGATCGTGCGCCACCAGGGAACCATCTTCCTTGGCGGCCCCCCCTTGGTGAAGGCCGCGACCGGGGAAGTGGTGACCGCCGAGGACCTCGGAGGCGCCGATGTCCACGCCCGCCAGTCGGGCGTTGCCGACCACTACGCGACCGACGACGTCCATGCTTTGGCGATCGTCCGCCGGATCGTCGCCAATCTCAACAGCCGAAAGCGCCCGGAGATCGACATCGCCCCGCCGCAGGAGCCGCGTTGCGCGGTGAGCGATCTCGACGCCATCGTGCCCACCGACCTGAAGAAGCAATATGACATCCGCGACGTCATCGCGCGGCTGGTCGACGGCTCGGAATTCGACGAGTTCAAGCGGCTTTACGGCACGACGCTGGTGACGGGCTTTGCCCGCATCTGGGGCATTCCCGTCGGCATCGTCGCCAACAACGGTATCCTCTTCGCCGAAAGCGCGCTGAAGGGCGCGCATTTCATCGAGCTTTGCTGCCAGCGCCGCGTTCCGCTGCTTTTCCTGCAGAACATAGCCGGCTTCATGGTGGGGCGGCAGTACGAGGCCGGCGGCATCGCCAAGGACGGCGCGAAACTCGTGGCGGCGGTGGCCTGCGCCGAAGTCCCGAAGATCACGATCATCGTCGGCGGCTCCTTCGGCGCGGGCAACTATGGCATGTGCGGCCGGGCCTATTCGCCGCGCTTCCTGTTCATGTGGCCGAATGCCCGCATCTCCGTCATGGGAGGCGAGCAGGCGGCGAGCGTCCTCGCCACCGTACGGCGCGACAATATCGAGGCGGATGGCAAGACCTGGAGCCTCGCCGAGGAGGAGGCGTTCAAGGCGCCCATCCGCGACCGCTACGAAGAGGAGGGCAACCCCTATTATGCGACTGCACGGCTATGGGATGACGGCATCATCCTGCCATCGGAAACGCGGCGAGTGCTGGGGCTTGCCTTCTCGGCGACGCTGAACGCGCCCATTCCTGCCACCCAGTTCGGCGTTTTCAGGATGTAGCCCGGACGCCCCCCATGATGACGAACCCCATGATCATGACAAACGCCGCCGTCCTCATCGCCAATCGCGGCGAGATCGCCTGCCGCATCATGCGCACTGCGAAGCGAATGGGCCTGCGCACCATCGCGGTCTATTCGGAGGCCGATGCCGGGGCGCTGTTCGTGCGGATGGCCGACGAGGCCCATTGCATCGGCCCGGCGCCTGCCCGCGAGAGCTACCTCAACATCGGCGCCATCATCGACGTCGCGCGGCGCGGCGGAGCGGCATTCGTCCATCCCGGCTACGGCTTCCTGTCGGAGCGGGCCGAATTCGCCGAGGCTTGCGCGGCGGCTGGCCTCACATTCGTCGGGCCGCCAGCCTCCGCCATGCGTGCCATGGGCCTGAAGGACGCGGCCAAGGCCCTCGTCGCGGCGGCGGGCGTGCCGGTTGTGCCCGGCTATCACGGCGAGCGCCAGGAACCGGACTTCCTGTGCGAGAAGGCGGCCGAAATCGGCTATCCCGTCCTCATCAAGGCTGTCGCCGGCGGCGGCGGCAAGGGCATGAAGCGCGTCGATGCGCCGGCCGATTTCGCGGCGGCGCTGGAGAGCGCCCAGCGCGAGGCAGCCGGCGCCTTCGGCGATCCCCGGGTGCTGATCGAGAAATACATCCTCGCCCCCCGCCATATCGAGATCCAGGTCTTCGCCGATTCCCACGGCCATGTGGTGCATCTCTTCGAGCGTGACTGCTCGTTGCAGCGGCGCCACCAGAAGGTCATCGAGGAGGCGCCTGCGCCCGGCATGCCCCCGGACATGCGTCAAGCCATGGGGGATGCGGCGGTGCAGGCGGCGCGCGCCGTTGGCTATGTCGGCGCCGGCACGGTCGAGTTCATCGTCGACGCCAGCGAGGGCCTGAGGCCCGACCGCTTCTATTTCATGGAGATGAACACGCGCCTGCAGGTCGAGCATCCCGTCACCGAGGCGATCACCGGGCTCGATCTCGTCGAACTCCAGCTGCGTGTGGCGGCGGGCGAGGCCCTGCCGTTCGACCAGGGTGGCCTGGCGATCAACGGCCACGCGGTGGAAGCGCGTGTCTATGCCGAAGATCCCGAAAAGGGCTTCCTCCCCTCCACAGGACATCTCTGGGCGCTCCGCTTCCCCACCGACGACGGCCTCAGGGTGGACACCGGCGTCGAGGCCGGCGATGAGGTCTCGCCGTTCTACGATCCGATGATCGCCAAGGTCATCGCCCACGGCGCGACGCGTGACGAGGCGCTCGATCGCCTCGCTGGCGCGCTTGGCCAATTGGTCATCGCGGGCCCACGGACAAATGTCGCGTTCCTGAAAAAGCTCTGCGAGGCCCCCGCCTTTCGGGCCGGCCAGCTCGACACCGGCTTCATCGAGCGCAACCTCGACAGCCTCGGTGCCGTGCCGCAACCCGTCGATGCGGAGGCTGTCCGTCGCGGCGTGCTCGCCCTCGTCACGGATCGCCACGACGACACGCCGCGCAAGCCCGGCTCAGAAACCCTGTCCCCTTGGGACGCGCACGACGCCTTCCAGCTGATGGGGCCTCGCCGTCAGGGATTGTCCATCACGGTTGATGGCGAGCGGATCGACGACATCGGCATCGAGTGGTTGCCAGCGGCGGATCAGACGCCGGCCATCGCGGTGCACTGGGCGGGCGGCACCACGCGGCCAGCCGAGACCGGCACGGACGGGACAGCGATCGCAGCAACTCCCGATAGCGTCCTCGTCATCCGGGACGCGCGGCAGACGCGCGTCGCCCTGCATGATCCCTTCGCTGTCGACCTCGATCACCTCACCGGTGGAAGCGGCATTGCCGCGCCCATGCATGGCAAGCTTGTGGCGGTGTTCGTCGTGCCGGGCGATACGGTCAAGAAGGGTCAACGGCTGGCTGTTGTCGAGGCGATGAAGATGGAACATGTCCTGGCATCGTCCTTCGATGGAACGGTTATCGCGATCAATGCAGCGCCCGGTGATCAGGTGGCAGAGGGTGCGAGCCTGATCCAGCTCGATCCACTGGAGAATTGATCCCCCTCAGACTTGATCCCTTGGAGAAACGCCATGCCTGACACGGCGCCGGAACACCGCCAGCCGCACCCGCGTGGAGGGCTCTATTTCGAGGACTTCACCCTGGGCGCCGTCATGCGCCACCGCCTGACGCGGACGGTGACGCAGATGGACAACATGCTGTTCTCCAACATGACGCTCAACCCGCAGCCGCTCCATATCGACGCGCATTTTTGCGCGACGGAGACGGAATGGGGTCGCCCGCTGATGAATTCGCTCTTCACGCTGGGGCTCATGATCGGCATTTCCGTCAACGACACCACGATGGGCACCCTCATCGCCAATCTCGGCATGACGGACATCAAGTTCCCGGCGCCCCTCTTCGAGGGCGACACTGTCAACGTGACAACCGAGATCGCCTCCAAGCGCGAGTCGCGGTCGCGCCCGGACGCCGGCATCGTCGAATTCATCCATCGCGCCTACAAGCAGGATGGCACGCTCGTCGCCCAATGCGTGAGACAGGCCTTCATGCTGAAGCGCAGCACAACAGTTTAGGATGGTCCCATGAAGTCCCCTGGCCCAATGAAATTCCTTGGTCCCATGAGATCCCTTGGTCCCATGAGATCCCTGCTTTTCGTCCCCGGCGATTCCCCGCGCAAGCTCGAGAAAGGCCTCACGTCCGGGGCCGATGCGCTCATCCTGGACCTTGAGGACGCGGTCGCGCCGGGGGCGAAGGCGGAGGCGCGGCGCATCACCGCCCATTTCATCACGGCCACCAGGGACACGGCAGACCGGCCCCTCCTCTATGTCAGGGTGAATGGCTTCGACACCGGCATGATCGATGACGATCTCGCAGGCGTCATGCAGGCCGGCCCGGACGGCATCGTGCTGCCCAAGGCCTGCGGCGGCGCGGATGTGGCACGGCTTGGCACCAAGCTCGCCGTGTGGGAGGCGAAGGCCGGCACCACCGACGGCGCGACGCGTGTGCTCGCCCTGGCTGCTGAGAGCGCCCGCGGGATCTTCGCACTCGGCACCTTCGCCGGCGCGAGCGAGCGTCTGATGGGCCTGACCTGGGGGGGCGAGGACCTGTCGGCTGATGTCGGCGCCGAGACCAATCGCGACGCAAGCGGCGCTTATACGGAGCCCTACCGGCTGGCGCGTTCGCTCACCTTGTTTGCCGCCGCCGCCGCCTCAGTCACGGCCGTCGATGCGGTCTATACCAATTTCCGGGATCTCGATGGCCTCGCCGCCGAATGCCGGGAGGGACGCCGCGATGGATTCGTCGCCAAGATGGCGATCCATCCGGCCCAGGTTCCCGTGATCAATGCGGCCTTCACGCCATCCGCCGAGGCGGTCACCCGCGCGCGGGCCGTCATCGCGGCCTTCCGCGCCAATCCTGATGCGGGGGTGGTCGGCGTCGATGGTGAGATGCTCGATCGCCCCCATCTCCTGCGTGCCGAGCGCGTGCTGTCCCGGCTCGGACCATCAGAACGCGAAGGCGCGTAGAACAAGCGTGTCATCCTCGGCGGCGCGCAGCGCCGGGAAGAGGATCCATGGATTGCTGACAATCTGCAAATTTCAATCACCGGTGCGCGTGGGTCCCCTTCCCGGCCTGCTACGCAGCCCGCCGGGGACGACACGGCGGCGAGGCGCGCTTATTTCGCAAGGAACCGTGCGGTTCTCTCAGATTACAGCGGTCTCCAGAACGACCCTCGACCGGAGTTTCATGTCCCCGAATTGGTCATGGGCCGAGATGATGAAGGAACGGGGCTTCGGCCCCGGTTCGTCGGCCGCGACCGACAGCGTGATGATATCGCCAAGCCGCGTCATCCCGGTGAAGCGCGTGGCAAAATGCACGATGCGGCGCCCCGGAAACCATCGGCCGACAGCGCGCCCCGCATAGGCGGCAATCAGCATGCCATGGGCGATGACATCATCGAGCCCGGCCGCGTGGGCGGCTGCGCTGTCGAGATGGATGGGGTTGTGATCTCCGGAGGCCGTCGCGAAGCGCGCAAGCGTTTCCGGCGTGATCGGCGGCATGGCGATGGCCGGCCTGATGGTGGATGGCATCACCGGGTGACCAGCAGGGCGCGGCGCATCTCCAGCCACGGCCTGTCTGACCGCGATGGTTGTGCCGAGTTCGGCAACCCTCTGACCCATCTGGTCGGCAACAGCGGTCGTCGTTGTCACGAATAGCAGCGCGCCGTCGCGCTTTTCACTGACACCCGTGAGCCGGGGCGTGAAGGTCAGGCATTGCCCCGCAACGATCGGCGCCCAAAAGGAAAAGGATTGTTCGGCATGCAGAATGCGCGCCTGTTCGACCCCGAGCTCCTCGTAGACATCGAAGGGGCGCGGCTTGGCGATGCTCAGCGTGAACAGGAAGGTCGGCGGCACAGGCTGGGCCGCGTCGCCCGAAAGCTGCGGTTGCCCGCGAAGCTGATAGATAGGGTCGGTCTCGCCGATCGCGTTGGCGTAGGCCGCAATGGCTTCGGCCGTCACCGCGATCGCATGCGACTGGAACACGCGGCCGATCTGCCGCTCGATATGACGGGCGAGCGAAGGGCCGGCTGGACTGGCCGACGTGAGCTCGGCCCGCTCCTTCATGCCGTGGCGACGGCCTTGCTGCGCTTCTTGCGTGCCGGCTTCTCCGTCGCCTTGGCCGTAGTGTCCGGTGTGGCGCCGACACCATTCAGGAAGAAGGCGGTCGCGTGGTCCACCACTTCTTCCATGGTGTTGGGTCCGTTCTTGCGGAACCAGCCGGACATCCCCTCCGCCATGCCGAACAGCGTGAGGCTTGCGAGCCGCGTATCCTGGGGAGGCATGATCCCGGCATCGACCGCTTCCACCAGCACATTGCGCACCATGGTCTCGAAACGGTCGCGCCGCTCGATCACGGCATTGCGCGCGCGCGGCTTCAGCGAGCGGATCATATCCGCCATCAGACGCCAGGCATTGCGCCGCACGATCGATCGGTCGAAGACGTAGCGAACGGTTGCCGTCAGCCGGTCACGCGCATCCAGGCCAGACGATTCGACGACCGCGCCGAGCCCATCGAGCATCGCTTTCATCTCGCGCTCTTCGATCGCAAGGACGACTGCTTCTTTCGACGGAAAGTAATTGTAGATCGCCGAATGGACGAGGCCGACCTCGGCACAGATATCGCGGGTCGACGTGCCCATGTAACCAAACTTGGCGAACCGGTTGAGCGCTGCCGTGAGAAACTCCTCCCGGCGTGGCATCTCGGATTTGTTGCGCGTCATGAAAACCTCATATCTGCAATGCTCAGTATATGAAAACGAGGGCCTTGACCAGAGCGACCGCTCTGTGCGACATCATTCCAGACAGAGCGACCGCTCTCTCTGTGATGTTGAAGGTCGCCAACCCCAACCAGGAGGAGCTGATGCCAAGGACGCCAGCAATCGACGTCAGTGTGCGGCCGATGCCACGGGAGATCGCGCATCGCTATGGCAGGCTTCCCGAGTATCGCCACATCTTCGAGCATATCTTCAAGCGCCCCGAGGTCATCAATGATGGCATCCCGCTCGAGGAAATGGCAGCGGAGATGGACCGGCACAATATCGAGCGGATCCTCGTCAGTGGCTATGACGCGCGCAAGACCCGCGATCTCCATGTCGAGAACGACTGGATAGTGGGCCTGACCAAGGCCATGCCCGGGCGCGTCATTCCCGGCGTCGGCATCGACCCAACGCGCGACATCATGGAATCGCTGGAAGAGATAGAGCGCTGCGCCCGGCAGCATGGCTTCCGCTTTGTGCGGATGCTGCCCTATGCGGCTGATCTCAATCCGGATGACCGGCGCTTCTACCCGATCTACGCCAAATGCTGCGAGCTCGACATGGCGGTCTGGCTGCAGGTCGGCCACACCGCCGGCCTGATGCCCTCCGAGCCCGGCCGGCCCATCCATCTCGACCGCATTGCCCTCGATTTTCCCCGGCTGAAGCTCATCGGCGGTCATATCGGCTGGCCATGGGAGAACGAGATGATTGCCATGGCCCTCAAACATCCCAACGTCTATCTCAGCACCTGCGCCCATGCGCCCGATCACTGGCCGGACAGTGTCGTGCAGTTTCTCAAAACGCGCGGCAAGCGTAAGGTCATTTTCGGTACCAACTGGCCGTACATCGGCTATGATCGTTACTTCGAGAAGTTCGATCAACTTGGTCTCGACGAAGCAACCGAGCGGCTTTTCCTACGTGACAACCTCCTACGCGTTCTCGGCCTTCCACAGGAATCCTGAACCATGCTGCTGATCGACCACTTCGAGAAGGTCGCTCGCGAAGCACCCGATCGCGTCTTCATTCACTTCGTCGGCGACGAAGCTACTGGCGACCGCACTATCACCTATGCCGCCGCGGCCGAACGCGCCGCCCATCTGGCGGCGCATCTACGCTCATGCGGGATCAAGCGTGGTGATCCCGTCGCGATCTTGATGCCCAATTCGATCGAATGGCTTGTCATCTATTTCGCCTGTCAGAAAATCGGCGCCATAGCCGCCGGGCTGAACACGGATCTACTTCCCGGTGAGCTTCAATCCTACATGGATACGCTCGCGCCCCGCGTATTGGTGACCGCAAAGCCGCAGAATGCACTGGCGCTCGACCTCGCGGCGACCAACCCCGGCCTCGCGCATATTTTCAGTGACGCGCCCGTCGAGGGCATGATGGATGCCTGGAGCAAGGCGGCCGAACCGGTGTGGGCGCGAGACCCGGAGATCCCCGACGACGCGCTCCTCAGCATCGTCTTCACATCCGGCACGACGGGCGCCAAGCCCAAGGCAGCCCTGCAGCGCTCAAGCAGCATCATCAATGGCATCGCCGGCTATCAGGAAAATCTCAAGCTGACCCCGCAGGACAGGGTCATGCTGGTGACCCCGCTGCTCCATGGCATGGCGCTGAACTGGGGCACGACGATGTGCGTGCTGTCCGGCTGCACGATGGTGCTGGCGCGCCGCTTCAGCGCGTCCCGCTTCTGGGATCAGGCGGACCGCAGCGGCGTCTCGGTGCTGTGGACCATGGGTGCCGTGGTCGCCATCCTGCTGACGCTCCCTCCGTCGGAGGTCGAACGCCGCGCCGTCCGGAATCTGCGCATCCTGTTCGCCAATGGCGCGGCCGGACGCTGGCGGCAGATCCGCGAGCGGTGGGGCTGCGACGTGCTCGACGGCTATGGCATGACGGAGACGCCCGGCACACTGGCCGGCGCGGACTGCTATGACCTGCCGGACGCCTACCCTTGCGTCGGGCGCCCCGTGCGCGGCGTGGATCTGCGCATCGTCAATCCCGACACCGGCGTCGAGGTTGACATACGCAAGGTTGGCGAGATCACGGCCCGTTTCGGACAGGGCTTTGCCGGCTATCTCAACAACGAGGCTGCATTCCGGGAAGTCGTCCGCGACGGCTGGTTCCATACGGGAGACCTCGCCTATCGCGACGAGGAAAACCGCTTCTTCTTCGTTGATCGCCTGAAGTCCATCATCCGCCGTGGTGGCGAGAACATTGCCAGCCTCGAAATCGAGAACTGTATCGTCCAGCACCCCGAGATCCGTGAAGTCATCGCGCTGCCGCACCCCCACGATGTGCTCGGCGAAACGGTCCTTGTGGTTCTCATTCCGATGGAAGAGGGGCGTGAATTCTCGCTGGAGGAGATCCGGCACTTCTGTGACGGCAAGCTCGCACCCTTCAAATGGCCGGAAGCCGTCCGCACCATCGACGGAACGAGCGTGCCCCGGACAGAGACCGGCCGCGTGAAAAAGCTGCTGTTTCGCAAGACATTGGGACTGATCCCATGACGGTTGATCCCATGACATTTGCCGATACCGACGCCATCGCCGCCCGTTGGGCCTCCTTCGAGGCGCAGCCGGCCGGCATCGATCGGGTCGCCACCCTCAAGGATGCGGTGGCGCGTCACGTGCGGCCCGGCGATACGCTCTATTTCGGCGGCTCGATGGCCCGGCCCAATGCGGCTATGTTCGAGGTCGCAAGGCAGTTCTGGTCGCGTGATCCGGGCTTCACGCTCGCGGCACCGGCTATCGCCAACCAGCACGCCCCGCTCATCCGCGCCGGGCTCGTGAAAAAGGTCATTGCCTCGATCCACGCGCTAACTTTTCCGACGCCCGCGCCGCATCCCGTTTATGTGCAGGCCGCCCGCGACGGCTCGGTGACCTTCGAGAGCTGGTCGCTGCTCACCCTCAAGCAGCGCCTGATGGCGGCCGCGCTTGGCCTGCCCTTCATGCCGACGGGCTCGCTCACCGGCAGCGACATGGCGGCGGAACTCGCCGCGACGGCACAGGTCGCGACGCTCGACAACCCCTTCGGCGATGAACCGGCCACGGTGGTCGCGCCTCTCGCGCCCGATGTCACCTTCGTGCATGCGCTGGCGGCGGACCGCTTCGGCAACGCCATCATCTGCCCGCCTTTCTACGACGGCGCCTGGGCGGCCTTCGCGGCACGACGGGCTGTGATCATCACGGCCGAGCGCATCGTGGGCGACGATTTCATCAGCCGCTACTCGCACCAGGTGCAGATCCCCGGCCATTGCGTCGCGGCGGTCTGCGAGGTGCCGCTCGGCGGCCATCCCAATTCCCTTCCGGGTGACGCCGTGCCCGAAGTGCCGGGCTATCCGGACGACTACGCCTTTCTCGAAGACTTGCGGCATGCCGGGAAGACCCCGGAAGCGCTCGATCGCTGGTCGCAGGAATGGATCCTTGGCTGCGACAGCCACGAAGCCTATCTCGCCAAGCTCGGCGCGGATCGTCTTCACGCCTTGCGTGGGCGCAGGGCCAAGGACGGATGGCGCCTCGAATGGCCCGAACTCGCCGGCCCGGCCGCGGCGCGCGTGTCATCGGAGAACGAGCGCCATGCCATCCTGGCCGCGCGGGTCCTGCGCAAGCGGCTGCGCAGCGGCGAGCTCTCGTGCATCCTTGCCGGCCTTGGCATCTCGTCGCTTGCCGCCTGGATGGCGTCGCTGCTCGAACGGCAGGACGGGCACAATGTGCCGCTGATGGTCGAAGCCGGCATGTTCGGCTATGTGCCCTCCCCTGCCGACCCCTTCCTGTTCAACTACCGCAATATGTCGGGCGGCTTGATGGAAACGGACGCCCTGACCACCCTTGGCGTGCTGACAGGCGGACCGCGCAACCGCGCAGTCGGCGTGCTCGGTGCCGCCCAGGTCGACCGGGCCGGCAATCTGAATACCTCGAAGCTTCCCGACATGCTGTTGACCGGATCCGGCGGCGCCAATGATATCGGCAGTGGCGCCTCGGAAGTGCTCGTCACCATGGCGCATTCGCCAAGGCGCCTCGTCGAGGCGGTCCATTTCATCACGACCCCGGGCCGCGCCGTTCGGACCATCGTGACCGAACTCGGCGTCCTGGAGCGACGCGGCGGCGATGGGGAGTTCGAGCTGTCGCGGGTGCTCGCCCGCGATGGCCACTCCAAGGCCGACCTTATCGCCCTGGCGGTTGCCAGGACAGGCTGGGCATTGGCTGTGGCGGAAGATGTCCGCCTGGAGCCGGCGCCGGAGGCGGAGGAGATCAGCCTCGCGCGCCAGCTCGACCCGAAAGGACTGTTCCTTGGCTGAAGCAGATGATCCCTTCACTGCACCGCTGAGCTTTCGCGCGGATGTGCTCGCCGGCCAGGTCGCCCTGATAACTGGCGGCGGCACCGGCCTTGGGCGCTCCATCGCCATCACCATGGCGCGGCTTGGTGCAACCGTCGTGTTGTGCGGGCGCCGACCCGAACCGCTGGCGGACACCGTGGAGTTGATCCGCAGCCATGGCGGGGCGGCCCATGCGCATGCCTGCTCGATCCGCGTGCCCGATCAGATCGCGGCGATGCTCGACGAGGTCTTCGCGACCTTCGGTCGGGTCGATATCCTGGTGAACAACGGCGGCGGGCAGTTCGTCCAGCCGGCGATCGACCTGTCGCCCAAGGGGTGGCACGCGGTCATCGACACCAATCTCACCGGCACATGGAACATGATGCAGGCCACCGCCCAGCGCTGGCGCGACCGGGCCGAGGAAGGACGTATCGTGAATGTCGTCCTCGACATATGGCGGGGCATTCCCGGCATGGCGCATTCCGTCGCCGCGCGCGCCGGGGTCATCTATCTCTCCAAGACGCTGGCGGTCGAATGGGCGCCGCTCGGCATCCGCGTCAACTGTCTCGCGCCGGGTATCGTCGAGACCGGCGCGCTGGAGCAATACCCCCCCGATGTGCAGGCCAGGATCCGCACGGACGCCAATGTCCAGCGCCGTCCCGCCAGTTCCCTCGAGGTCGTCGAGGGCTGCATCTATCTGGCGCTGCCATCCTCCCGCTTCGTGACGGGCGAAGTCTTGACCATCGATGGCGGCCAGCAGTTGTGGGGCGATGTATGGGCCGTTCCAAAGCCCGATTACTTCCGCTTTTCATCGTGACAATGCGAAACGATATGACAGGACATGGCGATGCCCGAGACCTTCACCAGCATTGATCTTGTCGTCGAGAACGGCATTGCGCGACTGACGCTGAAGCGCCCAGAGGTTCTCAATGCCTTGACGCGCGCCATGATCGCGGAACTCCTGCAGGCGCTCGCGCAGATACGGGACGACCCGGAAGCGCGCGTGCTCGTGCTCACCGGCGCGGGGCGTGGCTTTTGCGCCGGCATGGATCTGGGCGATCCCCTGACCGGCCTCGGCACGAGCCGGGAGGAGCGCTCCGCCGTGACACGGGAGGTCATGGAGAAGGAGACCAACGCGCTGATCCGCGCGCTTTACACACTCCCGAAACCCAAGGTCATTGCCGTGAACGGCGTGGCGGCGGGCGGCGGCGTCGGCATCGCGCTCGCCGGAGACATCGTCATCGCCTCCCACTCCGCGTCCTTCGTCCAGGTCTTCACGCCAAAGCTCGGGCTTATCCCCGATTGCGGCTGCACATGGATGTTGCCACGCCTCGTCGGACGCGCCCGCGCCATGGCGCTCACGATGCTGGGCGAGAGATTGCCGGCGGCGACGGCGGCGGAATGGGGGCTGATCTGGAAGGCCGTTCCTGACGGGGAACTCACAGGCGCAGTCGAGACGGTGGCGCGGCATCTTGCCAACGGGCCGCGGGCGGCCTTGGCTCTCGTTACCGAGGCGCTGGATCGCAGCGGCAGGCATACGCTCGATGAGCAGCTCGATTTCGAGCGCGATACCAACGCGCTCCTGAATGCATCCGCTGATTTCGAGGAAGGTGTTCGCGCCTTCATGGAAAAACGCGCGCCCCGTTTCGTCTGAAGACCAATAATAGCCGTCTCGCGGCAGGAGACCGACACCAATGATCGAACGCACCATCTATGACAGCGATCATGAAACCTTCCGCGATCTCGTGCGCCGCTTCTTCGAGCGTGAGGTCGCGCCCTATCACGCGGCGTGGGAAGAACAGGGCTACGTGCCGCGTGAACTCTGGCAGAAAGCGGGCGCCGCCGGCCTTCTCTGCACGTCGGCGCCCGAAGAATACGGCGGCCTTGGCCTCGATCGGCGCTACGCGGCCATCATTTTCGAAGAGCAGGCGCGCCTTGGTTTCAGCGGCCCCGGCTTCTCCGTGCATTCGGAAATCGCTGTGCCTTATATCGTGGCCTATGGATCGGACGAGCTCAAACGGCGCTGGCTGCCGGGGCTGATCAGCGGCGAGGTCATCGCCGCCGCCGGCCTCACCGAACCGGGCGCCGGCTCGGATCTCGCGAATATCAAGACGACCGCCGTGCGCGATGGCGACGACTACATCGTCAACGGCCAGAAGACCTTCATCAGCAACGGCCACAACTGCGATCTCGTCACGCTGGCGGTCAAGACGGATCCCACCCAGCGCGCCAAGGGCGTATCGATGCTGCTGGTGGAGGCCGACCGGCCCGGCTTCAGCCGGGGGGCGCCCCTGCACAAGCTGGGCAACAAGGCCCAGGACACCTGCGAGTTGTTCTTCGACAATGTCCGCGTGCCAGTCTCCAATCTTCTCGGCGTGGAGGGCGAGGGCTTCACGCAGCTGATGCAGGAACTGCCGTGGGAGCGCGTCCAGATCGCGCTCGCCGCGATCGCCACGGCCGAGGGGGTGCTTGAGGAAACCCTGCGCTATGTGAAGGAGCGCAAGGCCTTCGGCAAGCAGATCATCGAATTCCAGGCCAATCGCTTCACCCTGGCCGAATTGCAGACAGAGCTTCAGATTGGTCGCGTCTTCGTCGATCGCTGCCTTGAGCTGGTCTGCGACGGCAAGCTCGACAGCAAGACCGCCGCCATGGCCAAATATTGGTCCACGGACTTCATGTGCAAGCTGATCGACAACTGCCTGCAGCTGCATGGCGGCTACGGCTATATGGTGGAATACCCGGTCGCCCGCGCCTTTGCTGACGCGCGTGTCACGCGCATCTATGGCGGAACCAACGAGATCATGAAGGAAATCATAGGCCGGTCGCTGTGAGCATGCGCGTTTCCGGACCGCTCTCGGGCGTGCGCGTCATCGAGATGGAGGGCGTTGGGCCGGCCCCCTTCTGCGGCATGCTGCTGTCGGATATGGGCGCCGATGTGGTCCGCATCGAACGGCCGACGGCGGGTGACGCGGCGGTCGACCTGCCGGCGGAACTCGATCCGACCCTGCGCGGACGCCGCACGCTGACGCTCGATCTCAAGACGCCGGAAGCGCAGGCCAAGGCCAAGGCGTTGATCGCACGCGCGGATATCCTCATCGAGGGCTACCGGCCGGGTGTGATGGAGCGTCTCGGCCTTGGCCCGGAGGCCTGCCTCGCGGCCAATCCGAGCCTCGTCTATGGGCGGATCACCGGCTGGGGGCAGACGGGACCTCTCGCCCGCACGGCCGGACACGATATCAATTATATCGCGCTCACCGGCGTCCTCGATAGTATTGGCGAGGAAGGGCGCGCGCCCGTGCCGCCCCTCAACCTGGTCGGCGACTTCGGCGGGGGCGCGATGTTCCTCGCCTTCGGCGTGACCTGCGCCCTTCTCCACGCCCGCGCAACGGGCGAGGGCCAGGTTGTCGACGCGGCCATGGTCGATGGCGCGAGCACGCTGATGGCGCAGTTCTACGGCTTTCTCGCGCAGGGCTCGTGGCTGACGGAGCGTGGCCAGAACATCCTCGACGGCGGCGCGCCCTGGTATGGCACCTATGAGACAGCCGACAGTCGCCATATCGCTGCCGGCGCCTTCGAGGGCCGTTTCTGGCTCCAGTTCCTCCAAGGCCTTGGTCTTGACCCGGCGACGCTGCCACCGCGGGAGGATCGCTCTCACTGGCCGGCGCTGCACACGCGGATCGCGGCCGTGGTGAAGGCCAAGCCGCTGGCGCATTGGCGGGACGTTTTCGATGGGTCGGACGCCTGTGTCATGCCAGTGCTGACATTGAACGAGGCCCACGCCCATCCGCATCTCGCGGCACGCGGCACCTTCGCGACGCTCGATGGCCTGTTGCAGCCGTCGCCCGCGCCGCGCTTCAGCCGCACGCCCGGCCAGATCCAAACCGGCCTGGCGCGCGACACCGACACCGCGACGATCTTGGCAGAATGGGCATAGGCCCCATCATCGCAGCATGAGGCGCGGGATCATCCCGCACCGCGCCGTATGAGCCCCGCCCGCCGCGCCGTCAGACGCTGCGAAAGTCACCACCACGGGCGTTGAGCGCGGAGACCCTCTCCAAGGCCTCCGGCTGGGCCAGCAGATCCATGAACAGCGTCCGCTCGACGTCAAGGCCCTCATAGAGCGGCCGCTCGGCCGTCTCGCGGATCAAGCGCTTGACCGAGGCGAGCGCATTGGAGGGGATCGAGGCGAGGTCGCGCGCCCGCTCCCTGGCGCGCTCCAGGACCGGGCCATCGGTCACCTCGATGACGATGCCGGCCGCGAGAGCCTCGCGCGGGGAGAGCCGGCGCCCATGCATCACGAGATCCAGCGCGCGCGCCGGCCCGACGAGGCGGGCGAGCCGCTGGGTTCCGCCGGCGCCGGGCAAGGCCCCGATGCGAATTTCGGGAAGGCCGATCATGTAGTCGCCATCCTGGGCGAGCCGGAAATCACAAGCGAGCGCCAGCTCCAGGCCGCCGCCCATGGCGTTGCCGTTGATGGCGGCGATGACGGGTTTCGGCGACATGTCGATGCGCCGGAGCATCACGTCTATGGCACGCTCGGGAACATGCGTGCCGTCGCCGAAGCGGTCGCCGCGCTCGTTCAATTTGCGAACAACCGCTTCGACATCGTGGAGATCAAAATGCTGGATGAAGACATCCGGCTCGCCGCCTGTCAGGACGATTACTTTCACATCAGGACGCGCGATGGTGCGTCGGAGCGCACGATGCAGTTCATCCGTCACGGAATCGTTCATGTAGCCGTGCGGCGGGTTGGAAATGCGCAGGACAGCAACAGCGTCCTCGACGGACAATTCAACGTGGGACATGGGCGTCTCGTCTCCATTTATCCTGGGAATAAACGAGAGCGAGCGCTCTGTAAAGTCGCATGGCGAGATGCTTGACGAGAGCGACCGCTCTGTCATAGTCTGCGCTCGTTCCGGGCCATAGAAGCCGGACCGCAGGGAGGCAATACATGTTGCGGCGACATTTCTTGGCGGCTGGCGCCATCGTCCTGGCCAGCACAACTCTTGCGCCCCTGGCGCAGGCGCAGGGAGAGCCGGTGAAGATCGGCATGCTCGCGCCCGTTCGCACTGTCCTCGGCAGCCAGGCGGTCGAGGCGGCCAAGATCGCGATCGACATGGCCAATGCCAAGGGCGGCCTCAACGGCCGGCGCTTCGAGCTCGTGGTCTATGACGACGGCAATTCGCCGGTCGAGGGTGTCAGCGGCATGCAGCGGCTTGTCGACCAGGACAACATCAAGATCGTCATTGGTCCCTATGGCAGCACCGTCGCGCTCGCCGGGCTGCCGATCGCCACGGCCGAGGAACTGCTCTACCTGCCGGTCGCCGCGAAGCACCCCGATGTCACGACGTCCGGCTACGACAAGGTTTTCCGTTTCAACTCCACCGTAAAGATGGACGGTGATGTCCTTGTCGAATACATGCAGAAAGCAAATCCCAAGGGCATTGCCTATATCGGCGAGAATAACGACACGGGCCGCGCCTATCTGGCCGGGCTTCGTGCCATGTTCCCCAAGGATCCGGACAATCGCATCGTCTTCAACCAGCTCTACGACACCTCATCGAGCGACTATAGCGGCCTTGTAACCGCGGCGAAGGCCTCGGGAGCGGAGATGCTCTATCTCGCCGGCAACAACGTCGAGCAATACGGCAACATCATGCGTGTCGCCAAGGAGCTCGGCTACAAGCCCAAATATCTCGTTCTGGCACCCGGCATCCTGAACGCGCGCGCTGTCGAGTTGGCCGGCGGCGGCGCCGAGGGCGCGATCTGCACGGATATCTACGTGCCCAGCATGTCCGGCGCCGAGAACGCGGCCTTCGTCGAGGCCTACAAAAAGAAAGTGGGCATCGCACCGGAGAAGCTTGAACTGCTGTGGTTCGAGGGCGCCAGCGTTGTAACCCAGGCGATACAGAAAGCCGGGACGACTGATATCGCCAAGCTCGCCGCGCTCATACACCAGGACACCTGGACCACGCCCCGCGGTGAACTGAAGTTCGACAAGACCGGCCAGGCGCTCAGCACGCCTTTCATCGTCGAGGTCAAGGACGGCCGCATCCAGCGGCAGTGAGGCCCGGCTATGATAGAGTCGATCGCTCAGCAGGTCTTCAACGGTTTCAGCGCGGGCATGAGCTACGCGCTGATAGCCCTGGGCCTTACCCTGGTCTTCGGGGTCCTGCATATCATCAACTTCGCCCATGGCGAGTTCTACATGCTGGGCGGGTTCGGCGTGGTGCTCGCCACGACGATGCTGGGCGCTCCCTATGTCATTGCCGTGCCGCTGGGGATGATCGCGGCCGTCGCCGTGGCCTTCCTCGTGGATACGGTCGCCGTCAGACCGGTCCTGCAACGACGCGATGGCGGCAATTCCGCCCTCATAGGCACCTATGCCGCAAGTATCCTTATAATTGAGGCCGTACTCTATACTTACGGCCCGGCGCCGCGGCGTATCGACGGGGTTATCGGCGCCCTCCACATTGGTGATGTCGTCATCACCTATCAGCGCATCCTGGTCATCGTGGGCGGATTTATTCTGCTTATCCTCATCCATATGCTGCTCAAATACACGAGCCTCGGCCGCGATCTCCGCGCCGTTGCCCAGGATAATTTCGCCGCGCAGGTCATCGGCATCGACGTCAAGCGCGTGCGCACCACAACCTTCCTGCTGGCCGCCGGTGTTGCCGGCATCGCCGGGGCGCTGATGGTGCCGATCTCCCTGTTCACGCCGTATATCGGCCAACACGTGGTCATCAAGGCTTTCGTGGTCGTGGTTATCGGCGGCATGGGCAGCGTCGTCGGCGCGGTTGTCGCAGGTATCGGCATCGGCTTTCTGGAGATCTTCCTGCGCGGCTTCGTCATCGACGGTATCGCGCAGGCGATCCTGATGTCTCTGCTCATCGTAACATTGCTCGTGCGCCCGCAGGGCTTGTTCAAGGCGCGATGATGACTTCGTTCTCCCTCCCGAAAGACAAGCGGCTGGACTGGCTCTGGCTCGCAGCCATCTGCGTCGTCGCGGCCGGCGTTCCGGCGCTTGGTCTCTCGAACTACATCTCGGGCCTCATCGTTCTCGGCGCGGTCTATGCGCTGCTGGGATTGAGCCTCAATCTGGTCTTCGGCTATCTCGGCTTCACCTCCTTCGGCCATGCCGCCTTCTTCGGGCTGGGCGCCTATTTCGCGACGCTCATCAATGTCTATCTGGGAGTCAACTTCTGGCTGGCTGTCGCACTGAGCGCCATACCCGGCATGCTGCTCGGGGCGCTCATCGGCTTCGCCTCGCTCCGCATCGGCGGCGCCTATTTCGCCATCGCCACCATGACGGCAGCCGAGATCCTGCGCCTCATCGCCGAGAATTGGGTCGATCTCACGCGCGGGCCGATGGGCATGATGATGCCGCGCCCGACCCTCGCCTTCCTCGCGCCCTTCGCCAGTTTCCAGCAATATTATCTGGCGATCGTGCTGCTGGTCACCGGCCTCGCCTATCTCGCGATCAAACGGTTGCTGCGCTCACCGATCGGGCGCTCGTGGATTGCCGTGCGGGAGAGTATCGACCTCGCGGAGAGCGTCGGCATTCCTACGCTGCGCGTCCGCGTGCAGAACCTTGCGCTATCGGGAGCATTGGGCGGCATCGCCGGCGCTTTGATCATCCCCAAGATCCTGATCGTCACTCCCAACCTGCTGACCCCACTCTATTCAGCGACGGCGGTGCTGATCGTCATCCTTGGCGGGCGCGGGTCGCTCATCGGCCCAATCATCGGTGCGGCCATCTTCGCCTGGCTGCCGGAGGTCCTGCGCTCGGCCGGCGAGATGCGCTTTGCCGTCTTCGGCGTCCTGCTGATCGTGGTTGTGAGGCTTCTGCCGAAGGGCCTCGTGTCGCTCTGGCCATCGAAACAGGGGATGGCGGGGATGGCGGCATCTGGGGCGTCGCAATTGCCTCTGCGTGGTCCGGACTCGGAGCCGGCCCCGGTTGCGGAATTGGCCAGCGAGCCGCCATCCGGTCCACCGGTCTTCGCCGTCGCCGGGCTGACCAAACGATACGGCGCCCTGGTCGCGCTCAAGGACGTGTCATTCTCTCTGCGCAAGGGCGAGATCCTCGGCCTCATGGGGCCCAATGGCGCGGGCAAGTCGACCTGCATGAGCATGGCGAGCGGCTTCGTGCGGCCGACCAGCGGCGGCATCAGCCTGTTCGGGAAAGATGTATCGGCGCTAGCTCCCCATCAGCTCACGGAATTGGGCCTGGCACGGACTTTCCAGCAGACGACGATCTTCGGCGATCTGTCTGTCTACGAGAACATACTGATCGCCGTCTACAACCGACGGCCCGTCTCTTTCGCCGCGAGCCTGATCCAGTCGGCCCGCTTCCGGGCCGACGAAACGGCGCGCGCCGAGATCGTGCGGCAACTCGAGGCGGAGGTCGGGCTGAGGGAAAAGTCCGGAACGCTGGCTCGTTCGCTGGCCTATGGCGAGCAGCGGCTCCTGTCTATCGCCATAGCGCTCGCCACCGCCCCCAAGGTCCTCCTCCTCGACGAACCCGCCGCCGGGCTCAATCCCGTGGAGGCCGCCACCCTGACGGCGCTGTTGCGCCAGCTCAGGCAGCGCGGGCTCGCCATCGTCCTTGTGGAGCACAATGTTCGCATGATGATGAGCGTTTGCGACCGGCTCGTGGTGCTGCACCACGGCGAACAGATCACGGAAGGCGTGCCGGCGGCGGTCCGCAACCATCCCATGGTGAACGAAGCCTATTTCGGCGTGGGGCAGACCCAATGAGCGCGCTCGTCACGCGGGATCTCGCGGTTCACTACGGACCGATCACAGCCATCAGCAAGCTGAGCATCAGCGTCCGTGCCGGGGAGATCGCCTGCCTTGTCGGCTCGAACGGCGCGGGCAAGTCTTCCAGCCTCAAGGGTATCATGGGGCTGGAGAACGCGTCCGGCGGCGTTCTGCTGAATGGCGTGGCTGTCGAGAATTTGCCGACCTCCGGCCGGGTGCAGCAGGGCATCGCGCTGGTACCGGAGGGGCGCCATGTCTTTCCGCACATGACCGTGCAGGACAATCTGCTCGCCGGCTATCGCGGCAGACATGGCGTTGATGTGTCGGCACGCATGGCGGACATCATGACGATTTTTCCCCGTCTCGAGGAACGCCTCGACCAGCTCGCCGGCACCATGTCCGGCGGCGAACAACAGATGCTCGCCATCGGCCGGGCGCTGATGTCGGAGCCGAAGGTGCTCCTGCTCGACGAGCCGACCCTCGGGCTGTCGCCGGCCATGGTCGATCGCGTGGCGGAGACGCTGGCCACCTTGCGGAAGAAGGGCCTCGCGATCCTGCTCGCCGAGCAGAACCTGAACATGGCGCTTTCCGTCGCCGACCACGGCTATGTTCTGGAGATGGGGCAGCCGACCCTGTCAGCCTCCGCCGCGGTCTTGCGGTCGGACCCGCGGGTGCGTGAGGCCTATCTCGGCGCCGAGTGAACGCCACCATCACGGCGAAGCCGGATATGCGGCGAGCGATCGCCACGAGCTATGGCGCGAAGACAAGCCTGTCGGCTTTCAGCTCTTGCTTGCGACGATACTGTACATCATCGGAATGCGTGGCATCGCGTCAGGGGGAGCCAGGCGTCCGCCACCGAGATCGCGCATGTCCTCGAAACCGCGCCAGCCATTGGCATAGGGATATTCGGCGAGCTGATCGAACGTAAGTCCAGCACCCAGAAGAGCGGAGACCACCTCGCCAATCCCCCAGGCGAATTCGAAGGAAGGATGCGGGTTTTCAAAATTTGTCACGCCAGCTTCATACCCCGCAGGTGCAAGGCCGTCGCCCGATTGAGCGACGTAGTCGCCAACGCCTGATTCCGCAACCGGCCCGGTGTTGAAATAGTGATAGTGCGGCCGCCATTGCGGATCGAAGACCATCGCGAGGGGATGAAATTCCACGAAGACAAAGCGGCCGCCCGGCTTCAGAACCGCCGCGATTCCACGGGCCCAGGTCTTTATGTCCGACAGCCAGCAGATCGTGCCATAGGACGCAAAGACCCGGTCGAACTGCCGCCCCTCCGTGGCGGCCCGATCGAACCAGGTCAGCAGATCCTCGCGCTCGAAACGGGCCGGGGTGCCGCTGTCGGCCGCAAGCTGACGGGCAAAGGCGATGGCTTCGTCGGAGATGTCGACGCCCGTGACATCGGCTCCGAGCCGCGCGATGCTCAGGCTGTCCTGGCCGGAATTGCATTGCAGATGCAGCAGGCTGAGACCGGCAACATCACCGAGCAGTGCGACCTCTTCAGGAAACAGGGTCGAACCGCCGCTCCGGAAGAAGGCCGCCTGGTCACCCTTGTGGCTATTATGCGCGACGGTCGCTGCGTTCCAGGACAGCCGGTTGGCCTCATGGACGTCGTTGCGCGTGACACCCATGCGATCGGGCGCATCTGAGGGCGACTTCATGAGTTGCATGCTCCCCGGCCGCAGTCCCGGCCTTCATGGCAGTTCTCGGATGGTCGGGCAACGTACCTGGAGACATAGCGACAAACGAGATCCCGTCCAGATCCGGTCGCGCACCCAACCTGGACCTGCAGGGAAGCGGCCCCCATTCGGATAACGCGCCGAAGGCATGGCCCGGCGCGATATCCAGTCGTGAGCGAAGAGGCACCGTCGGCGCCAATTCGCGCAGCAGCCTGCCTCAGACAGCCTCGATCGCGATCGCGATCCCTTGGCCGACGCCGATGCACATGGTCGCGAGCGCCCGCTTGGCGCCACGCAAGTTCAGTTCCAGCGCCGCCGTGCCGGTGATGCGCGCGCCCGACATGCCGAGCGGATGGCCGAGTGCGATCGCGCCGCCGTTCGGATTGATATGGGCGGCATCCTCCTTCAGGCCCAGTTCGCGCAACACGGCGATGCCCTGGCTGGCGAAAGCTTCGTTGAGCTCGACGATATCGAAATCAGTGGGCGAGAGGCCGAGGCGCGCGCAGAGCCGGTTGGTCGCCGGCACGGGGCCGATGCCCATGATGCGCGGGGCAACGCCAGCCGCAGCCCCGCCGACCACGCGGGCCAGCGGCTTCAGGCCGTAGCGCTTGACGGCGGCCTCTGACGCGATGATCAGCGCCGCCGCACCGTCATTGACGCCGGAGGCATTGCCGGCCGTCACGGAGCCGCCCTCCCTGCGGAACGGTGTCGGCAATTTGGCGAGCTTCTCCAGGGTGGTGTCGCCGCGCGGATGCTCGTCCTTGGCGACCACCACCGGCTCGCCCTTGCGCTGCGGAATGGAGACGGGGACGATTTCCCTGGCCAGGCGGCCGTTCTCCTGCGCGGCCACGGCGCGTTGCTGCGAACGCAGCGCGAAAGCGTCCTGATCGGCCCGGCTGATGTGGAAATCAGCCGCAACGTTCTCGCCGGTTTCAGGCATCGAATCGACGCCGTACTGCGCCTTCATCACCGGGTTGATGAAGCGCCAGCCGATCGTCGTGTCGTGGATTTCAGCCTGCCGGGAAAAAGCCGCCTCCGCCTTCGGCATCACGAAGGGCGCGCGCGACATGGATTCGACGCCACCGGCAATGATGAGGTCGGCCTCGCCGGCCTTGATCGCGCGTGCGGCATTAATCACCGCGTTCATGCCCGAGCCGCAGAGCCGGTTCACAGTGCTGCCGGGGACCGCCAGCGGCAGGCCGGCGAGCAACAGGGCCATGCGCGCCACGTTGCGGTTGTCCTCGCCCGCCTGGTTGGCGCAGCCCAGGATGACATCGTCGACATCTTCCCAATCGATGTCGGGATTGCGCGCCATCAGCGCCTTGAGCGGGACGGCGGCGAGATCATCGGCGCGAACGCTGGAGAGAGAGCCACCGAAGCGGCCGATAGGCGTGCGCACATAGTCGCAAATAAACGCGTCCGACATTGTCCATCCCCTGATACAGGCCCCAACGGGCCTTCATTCCATACCCATCGTCTTGCGGATGGCATCCGCCACAGCCATGAGCCGTGGCCCCACCCGGTCGATCAGATCGTCTCGAGAGAGCAGGGCCGCCGGCCCGCAGCAATTGAGCGCGAAGGTGAGCGAACCGCCGCTGCCGAGGATGAGCGGCACGCCGACAGCATTGATCTCCGGCCGCCAGTCGCCGATCAGCACGACGAAGCCACGCTCGGCATAGCCGGCGAGCGTATCCTCGATCCCCTGGCGGATCTCCGCCCAGTTGTCGCGATGGCTCAATGTTTCCATGAGCTGCGCGCGTTCCGCGAGATCGAGCCCGGCCAGGAAGGCCCGCCCCATCGCCGACCGCGCCAGGCTGATATGGGATCCGAGCTCGATGCCCATGTGCAGCGGGCTCGCACCTCGGCAATGCTCGATATAGACCATCGAGGTGCCGTCCCGCGCTCCAAGCGCCACGGACACACCGGTTTCATCAGCGAGCGCCTGCATGTGCGGACGTGCGGCATCACGGACGCTCATGCTGCCGAGCGCGGTGAAGCCCAGCGCCAGCGCCCCGACGGAGAGGGTATATTTCGCCGTCACAGGCGCATAGGTGAGAAAGCCAAGGCTGCTCAAGGTATAGGTCAACCGCGAGACAGTCGCCTTCGGCAGGCCCGTCCGCTGCGCCAGCTCCTGATTGCCAAGGGGCGCATCCCCGCGCCGGAAGGCGCGCAACACGTCGAGCCCGCGCGCGAGCGCGGTGACGAATTGCGGATCACGAGCGCTGTCGCCTTCCGCCTCCGGTATAGCCAGCGCGATTTCCCGCCTGCGCATCGTCAATCCCGCGCGTGAAGATCGAGCCCCAGCCGTGCCCTGCGCTTCAGCCAGGGGCTTGGCCGGTAGCGCGGATCGCCGTAGAAGTCCTGCATCGCCTCGAGGATCGCGAGTATGCGCGTGGGCCCGACAGCATTGCCGAGCTTGAGGGGGCCTCTGGGATAGCCGAGCCCGAGTTCCACGGCCCGGTCGATATCCCCAGGCTGAGCCACCCGCTGCTGCGCCATATCGGCGCCGATATTGACGATCGCGGCCGCGATGCGCTGCGCGACGAAACCGGGACTGTCGTTGATGACCGTGACCGCATGGCCGCCTGCGGCGAGAAGACCGTGCGCCGCCGTCACCACCTCCGGCCTGGTCGCTGGATTGCGCATGAGCGTGCGCCGCTTCTCCAGGCCGAACAGGCAATCGACGGCAACCGCCCGGGCGGGATCGACATCCTCCGTCAGCGCCGCCGTGGTGCAGTCCTCGCCCAGCGGGGTGAGAAGGATCACCGCGTCAGTGCTGGGGCCCTCGCCCGTTTCCAAAGTCGCGCCGGCCGCGGCAAGCACATCCTCAAGGAGCGCGGCGGCAGTCGGGTGGCGGCGGCTGATCCAGATGGTTGCGCCCTCGGGCACGGCGGGCGCAACCGGCTCGGAGGGCCGCTCGATCTTGCCGTCGGGATAAGCATAGAAGCCCCGGCCGGTCTTGCGGCCGAGCAGGCCGCCGGTCTGGCGCTGCGCGGTGATGACGACCGGGCGGTAGCGCGGCTCCTCGTAATACTGGCGGTAGATCGCCTCCATCGCCGGGTGGGACACGTCGAGGCCCGTGAGATCGAGCAGTTCGAAGGGTCCCATGCGAAAACCGACGGTCTCGGTCATGATCCGGTCGATGTCGGTGAAACCGGCGATGCCCTCCTGGACGATGCGCAGCGCCTCGGTGGTATAGCCGCGCCCGGCGTGATTGACGATGAAGCCCGGCGTGTCGCTGGCGCGCACCGCGTAGTGGCCCATCCGCTGCCCGATGGCGAGCAGCGCCTCGACCACGCTTTCATCCGTCATGACGCCGCCGATGACCTCGACGATCTTCATCAACGGCGCTGGGTTGAAGAAATGGAAGCCCGCGATGCGACCGGGCAGGCGTGCCGCCGCCGCGAAGGCCGTCACGGAGAGCGAGGAGGTGTTGGTGGCGATGATGCAATCATCACGGACCACAGTCTCCAGATCCCTGAGGAGTGCCGTCTTGATGTCGATGCGTTCGGCGACAGCCTCGATCACCAGATCGCAAGGCGCGAAAGGCACATAGCCGGCCTCAGGACCGGCATCCGTTGGCCGGATGCGCCCGATGGCGGCATCCGCGTCAGCCGCGCTCAACTGGCCCTTGTCGACCTTGCGGCGGATCAGCCCCGCGCAGAAATCGCGCGCTTCCTCCCCCGCGCCCTTGCGCGCATCGGCGAACAAAACGGTGATGCCGGCCTCCGCCGCGACCTGGGCGATGCCGCGGCCCATGACGCCGGCACCGACGATGCCAATGGTGAGGCTAGGAGACTGCGGGTCGATGGCCATCTCATTCCCCCTTGAAAACGGCGGGACGCTTCTCGAGGAAGGCGTTCATGCCCTCCTTCTGGTCTTTGGTGTCGAAGAGCTGCACGAAAGCCCCGCGCTCGAGCGCGAGCCCCTCGCCAAGGGGCAGATCCGCGCCATCGAGAACCGCCCGCTTGATCTCCCGCGCCGCAATCGGCGGCAGAGCGGCGATGGCGGTGGCGAGCGCAAGCGCCCGAGGAAGCACCTCGGCGTCCGGAACCACCTCCGAGACGAGCCCCAGACTATCCGCCTCGCGCGCCGTGATGAAATCCCCGGTCAGGAGCAGCTTCATCGCCTTGAACTTGCCCACAGCCCTGGGGAGGCGCTGCGTGCCGCCGGCGCCTGGCATGATTCCGACCTTGATCTCCGGCTGCCCGAACTTGGCGCCTTCCCCCGCGACGATGATGTCCGCATGCATCGCGAGCTCGCAGCCGCCGCCGAGGGCGAAGCCGCACACAGCGGCGACGACGGGCTTCCTGAAAGCCCGGATGGCGGCATAGGCGGCGGCCCCTGGGCTCGCCTCCATGTCCGCCGCGTTCATGATGGACATCGCCTTGATGTCGGCCCCGGCCGCAAACACCTTCTCACCACCGGTGATGATGACGGCGCGGATGTCCGGGTCCGCATCGAGCGCCGCCAGATGATCGACGAGCAGCGCGCGCACGCCGTCATCGATGGCATTGCGGACCTCCGGACGATTGAGCCGTAACAAAGCGACCGATGGGGCAGGGCGTTCGAGAAGGACAGCGGACATCGGAAATTCCATTCTACGGAATAAATTTCTGTTTGCTTGATTTGTACTTACAGCGATGTCTGGCTGCGATCAAGATTCAGAAATTAATTCCATCATACGGAATATATTGGATATCGCGGCGACGCAAAGTCGCATGGAGATACATTTGCGTCGAATCGGTGGCAAATCGCCAACCCGCGTGCGATTTTCTTGGCTTATTGCACGTAAGCCTCGGCGCCAGTAGACCGCTGAAAAGCGAGAAATCGCAAAAGAATTAACCGCTTAACAGTCGGTTAAAGGTCACCGTTCCGCGTCCGCTTGACTTCCTATGGCGTCGAGTTACTTTCCGCTCGCCATGCTTAGTTATCGTGATGTCGATTTCTCGGAGGTTGATCCCCCATCGCTGGCTATTGGAATGGGTGTGTAACGCGTTGTTTTCCAATCGGATCAGGACATCCGGACTGTTGGAAACCGGTGACGCTCAGGGTCTTGCAGCTTGCCACTGACTGAAGCCTTTCGCCCTCGGCCTCCACCGAGGACAGGATGGCTTTATGCATGCTTGCCGCGGGATCATCTTCTAGCCCGATGATCAAAGCCAGAACGTCTCGGCGATGACCGTTTCGGCCAGCGACTATCGGACACTCCAGCAGCCATGACAATCGCGGCGCGCAGTTGTGCGGGCTTTTGCTTGTCGTGCCTGGAGCCGGTCCATTCGAAACGGCGAATATTCACTTTCACAACCGGCAGCAGCACCGCAAAAGGCGCGGCGCTGCCGTGAACACCTCCAGCATCCATGGAGGAACGGGTGCAGATTATGGATTTCCTCAATACCGACGACATCACGCTTGAGTTGGACGCGCGCGGCAAATCGGCAGCTCTCGATGCGCTCGCAGCCACCCTCAGCCGGCGGACAGGCATTGCCAAGGACAGGCTCCTGACCGCGCTCAACGCGCGCGAGCGTCTCGGTTCAACCGCCATCAACCACGGCGTCGCCATTCCCCATGCCCATCTCGACGACCTGGCGAAGCCCGCCGCGGCCTTCGCCAGGCTGGAACAGCCGGTCGATTTCGGCGCCCAGGACGGCGGGCTCGTCGATGTCGTCTTCGCCTTCATCTGGCCGACGCACTGCAAGGATGGCTTCCTTCAGAATCTCGCCCCGATGTGTCGCCTGCTGCGCCAGCCCGAATTGCTTGCCCATTTGCGCCAAGCGACGAGCGCCGAGGAAATCGGCCAGTGCCTCAACGCGGCCCACGAGCAGACCCCTCTCCCGCGCCAGGGTGCCCGCAACGTCAGCCAGCTCCGCGCCTGAAACGCTGAACCGCAGCCTGCTCCGACAGCGACTTGCAAGCCGTTGCGGCCGCCATGGCCGTGACACCGGTTGAATTTCCCCGGCCGAGCCGCTATAAGCGGCGCGCCCGCCCATTGCGGGTAACATCTGCTGGTTGGGGAGGACGCCATGTCGTACGACGCCCTCTTCCAATTGGGGATGGGCGCAGTTTTGCTGAATGCCTCCCAAACGGAAGAACTTCTTCGCTTGAACGCCGCCGAGGCGCGCGCTCCGGTCAATGGCGCGATGTATTCTCATCGCAAAGCCGCGGTCGAAGCGTCTATACGGTCTAGTCGGCTGAAGAGGCTCAGCATGATCGCATACGCCGGGGCTGGCACAGCCGACCGGCGGCTTGGCGCGATGCCTCCTCCATCTCATCGGTGTGCTTCGAATCGATACGCCGCTTAAGCGACGTCGCCTGCCTGTCATGCGGCGCGCGCATCGTTAACCCGCCTCATTTCCGAGCGGTCGTGGCGATGTGCCGTCGAACTGATTGAGCAGGCCGCGGCGTCGCTGCTGAGCAGGGCTGCGCGCCCCGCTCCACGGCCGCGAATCCGGGATTCGTCCACAACCATCGCCGTTCACATCAGCGCTATCGCGCTGGTTGTCGAGCGGGTCGCTCAGGCCAAGCCATCATGATTGAAACGCCGTACTACCTCATCGACAAATCCAGGCTCCTGCGCAACCTGCGCATCATCCAGGACGTGCGCGAACGTTCCGGCGCAAAGGCGCTGCTTGCCCTGAAGTGCTTCGCCACATGGTCGGTTTTTGACCTGATGCGCGATTATATGGATGGTACGACATCCTCGTCGCTCTATGAGGTGCGCCTCGGCCGCGAGACGTTCGGGGGCGAAACCCATGCCTATAGCGTGGCCTATGGCGACGACGAGATCGATGAGGTCGTCACGCACGCCGACAAGATCATCTTCAATTCCATCGGCCAGCTCACGCGCTATGCGGACAAGGCCGCCGGCCTGCAACGCGGCTTGCGGCTGAACCCCCAGGCCAGTTCGTCGGACTTCGATCTCGCGGATCCCGCCCGCCCCTTCAGCCGTCTCGGCGAATGGGATGTCGTCCGCATCGAGGGCGTCATGGACCGCATCACCGGCTTCATGATCCACAACAACTGCGAAAACGGCGACTTCGCCCTGTTCGATCGGCTGCTCGCGACCATCGAGGACCGCTTCGGCTCCCTCCTCGCGCGCGTCTCCTGGGTCAGCCTTGGCGGCGGCATCCACTTCACGGGTGAGGGCTATCCGGTCGAGGCCTTCTCGGCGCGCCTGAAGGCCTTCGCCGAGCGCTATGGCGTGCAGGTCTATCTGGAACCAGGCGAGGCCGCGATCACCAAGAGCACGACCCTCGAAGTGACGGTGCTCGATACGCTCAATAACGGCAAGGATCTCGCCATCGTCGACAGCTCGATCGAGGCGCATATGCTCGATCTCCTGATCTATCGCCAGAGCGCCAAACTGGAGCCGAACACCGGCGCCCACGCCTATATGGTCTGCGGCAAGTCGTGCCTCGCCGGCGACATCTTCGGGGAGTTCCGGTTCGAGGCCCCGCTCAAGGTGGGCGACCGCATCTCCATCCAGGATGCGGCCGGCTACACCATGGTCAAGAAGAACTGGTTCAACGGCGTCCGTATGCCGTCCATCGCGCTCCGCGAACTCAACGGCGATATCAACCTGATCAAGCAATTCTCGTTCGAAGACTACAAAGCGAGCCTCTCCTGAGGCGAACCATCCCTGAACTCGTGGTTAGGAGGCACCGAGCCGCAATGAAACGTAACATCCTCATCATCGGCGCCGGCGGCGTTGCTCAGGTCGTCGCGCATAAATGCGCGCAAAACAACGACGTCCTGGGCGACATCCATATTGCTTCGCGCACCGCCGAGAAATGCGCCGCCATCGTGCAGTCCGTCCATGAGAAGAAGGCCATGAAGAGGCCGGGCGTCCTCGAGGCCCATGCGCTCGATGCGCTCGACATCGAGGCCACCAAGGCCCTCATCGCCAGGACGAAGAGCCAGATCGTGCTCAACGTGGGCTCGGCCTTCATCAATATGGCGGTGCTCCAGGCCTGTATCGAGACCGGCGCCGCCTATATCGACACCGCCATCCACGAGGATCCGCTGAAGATCTGCGAGACGCCGCCGTGGTACGGCAACTACGAGTGGAAGCGCCGCGAGGCCTGTGCCAAGGCCGGCGTCACCGCCGTGCTCGGCGCCGGCTTCGATCCCGGCGTGGTCAATGCCTATGCGGCCTTGGCGCGCGACGACTATTTCGATCGCATGGATTCGATCGACATCATCGACATCAATGCCGGCGATCACGGCCGCTATTTCGCGACGAACTTCGACCCGGAGATCAACTTCCGCGAGTTCACCGGCCAGGTCTGGTCGTGGCAGAACCGGCAATGGACCTCGAACAAGATGTTCGAAGTCCGCAAGGACTGGGACCTTCCCGTCGTCGGGACGCGCACGTCCTACCTGACCGGCCACGACGAGATCCATTCCCTGTCGAAGAACCTCGATGTGCCTGATGTCCGCTTCTGGATGGGCTTCGGCGAGCGCTATGTCACCGTCTTCACCGTGCTGAACAACCTCGGCCTCCTGTCCGAGCAGCCGATCAAGACGGCGGAAGGCCTTGAGGTCGTTCCTCTGAAGGTGGTCAAGGCGGTGCTGCCGGATCCGTCGTCGCTGGCGCCCGACTACGCCGGCAAGACCTGCATCGGTGACCTCGTGAAGGGGGTGAAGGACGGCCGTGAACGCGAGGTCTTCATCTACAACGTTGCCGATCACGCGGAAGCCTATGCGGAAGTCGGCAGCCAGGGCATTTCCTACACGGCCGGCGTCCCGCCGGTTGCGGCCGCCATGCTGATCGCCCGCGGCGACTGGGATGTGGGGACCATGGCCAATGTCGAGGAACTGCCGCCGCGCCCCTTCCTCGACCTCCTGAACCACATGGGCCTGCCGACACGCATTCGCGACGAGAATGGCGACCGGGCGCTCGATTTCTCGGCCGATGAGGCGGAAGAGCCGGCGGTGGCCAAGCGCGTCGCCTCCGGCAGACGCTGACACGTCCCTCGACCCAGCCCGGCCGTATCTGTTCGGGATTCGGCCGGGTCATCCCCAAGCGCCTGAGGGTGTTGCCATGAATGCCTCCGCACTCTCACCGTTCGACCGGTTGAAGGCCTCCTGCGCCGAGGACTGGCGTGCCTATTGCCAGCATGACTTCGTGCGCCAGCTCGGCGCCGGCACGCTGCCCCGCGAGGCCTTCCGGCATTATCTGGAACAGGACTATCTGTTTCTCATCCATTTCGCCCGGGCCTGGGGGCTCGCCGTCTACAAGAGCCGGACGATCACCGAGCTCCGCCAGGGCCTCGACATGCTGAAGGCGATCGTCGACGTGGAACTCGGCCTCCATGTCGACTATTGCCGGCAATGGGGCGTCGCGGAGGACGAACTGATGCGCGTGCCCGAGGCGCGGGCGACGATGGCCTATACGCGCTACGTGCTCGACGCCGGCAACCGGGGCGACTTGCTCGATCTCCATGTGGCGCTCGTGCCGTGCATGATCGGCTATGCGGAGATCGCGACCTGGCTGAACACGCAGCCGTTCCTCAAGCGCGACGGCAATCCCTATGCGAGTTGGATCGCGATGTACGCGAGCGACGAATTCCAGGACGCCGCCGACGCCGAACGCCGCTGGCTGAACGAGCGGCTGGCTTCCGTCGATGCGGCGCGCTTCGCGGAACTCGCCGGCACCTTTCGCGACGCGACACGGCTCGAAGCCGACTTCTGGCAGATGGGGCTGGAACGCCGCTTCTAGAATCGGCTGCCTCTTGGGCCCTCTGGCCCGCCCCGGAATGATGTGGTTCCGTGTGGAACCAATATGCTCTGGATTTCCTCACGGGTCCGGCTGATTGCGCCCGTCACGGTGAGGGACGCGTTCCGACCAGCGGGGCGGCGGGCTTCTTGAGCCGAACGCCGGGTCCCTCGCGGTTGGCTGGGAGGAAGCGGACGCCGGCCTCCTCCAGAGCCTTCACCACAAGCGTCTCCGTCGTGCGCTGCAGCTCGTGCCGATGGCACTCGAAGTCGCGCACTGTGCTCCGGGACACACCGGCGGCCGTCGCGAGCTGATCTTGTGTCCAGTCAAGCAGCCCACGGGCCGCGCGACATTGTTCGGGGCGTAAATTCATGGGCTTAGGCCATTGCAATTGCCACCCCAAGTCAACCATAATGAACGAACTTGAGCAACACCCCCACCCCTGTGATCAACTTCGCAAGAGGTTCTGCCGTCGCACATGCCGGATGCCGCGCTCTATCTGACCATTCTCATCGCTCTTCCCTTCGTGGGAAGCGCCGTCGCGGCCTTTTTTCCGACCAATGCACGCAACGCAGAAGCCTGGCTTGCCGGCACCGTGGCGCTGGTCAATCTCATCATTACTATTCTACTCTTGCCAGTGGTGCGCAATGCGCAGGTTGTCCGCGCAGAGTATCCATGGCTGCCGGACTATGGGCTGAACTTCATCGCCCGTATGGACGGGTTTTCCTGGTGCTTCTCGATTCTTATCTTCGGCATCGGGTTTCTGGTGGTGCTCTACGCGCGCTATTATATGTCGCCGGCGGATCCGGCGCCGCGCTTCTTCTCTTTCCTGCTCGCCTTCATGGGCGCGATGACTGGCATCGTCCTCGCCGGCAATCTCATTCAACTCGTGTTCTTCTGGGAGTTGACGAGTCTTTTCTCGTTCCTGCTCATCGCCTACTGGCATCATAACCAGAATGCCCGTGACGGCGCCCGGGTGGCGCTCACGGTCACGGCGGCCGGTGGCCTTTGCCTCCTCGGCGGCATGCTCATCATCGGCCATATCGTCGGCAGCTACGACCTCGACGTCGTGCTCGCCTCGGGCGATCGCATCGTCTCCCATGCGCTCTACCTGCCGACATTGCTGCTGGTGGCCATGGGTGCCCTGACGAAGAGCGCGCAGTTCCCCTTCCAGTTCTGGTTGCCGCGCGCCATGGCGGCCCCGACGCCCGTCTCCGCCTATCTGCATTCGGCAACGATGGTGAAGGCCGGCGTGTTCTTGCTGGCAAGGCTATGGCCAGTGATGTCCAACCACGAGTACTGGTTCTGGATCTTCGCCTCGGTGGGCGTGCTGACGTTGCTCATCGGCGCCTTCATGGCGCTCTTCCAGCAGGACCTGAAGGGCCTCCTCGCCTATTCCACCATCAGCCATCTCGGGCTCATCACCCTTCTGCTCGGGCTCGGCAGCCCACTCGGCATGGTCGCGGCGATCTTCCACATCATCAACCACGCCGCTTTCAAGGCCTCGCTCTTCATGGCGGCCGGCATCATCGATCACGAAGCCGGCACGCGCGATGTCCGGCGGCTCGGCGGCCTGTTCCGTGCCATGCCGATCACGGCCACGCTCGCCATGGTGGCGGCAGCCTCGATGGCCGGCGTGCCGCTGCTCAATGGCTTCATCTCCAAGGAGATGTTCTTCACCGAGACCATCGAGACCCATGTGGACTCGGCGCTCGATTCCGCTTTGCCCTATCTCGCGACGCTGGCCGGTATGTTCAGCGTCGCCTATTCCCTGCGCCTGATCGACCAGGTCTTTTTCGGGCCGGTCGCGACGGATCTGCCGCGCAAGCCCCATGATCCCGTGATCTGGATGCTCGTGCCGATCGGCCTGCTGGTGCTGATCTGCCTGCTTATCGGCGTCCTGCCCGGGCCGACGGTCGGCAGCTTGCTCGCCACGGCCGTCGAGGGTGTGCTCGGCCCTACATTGCCCTATTACAGCCTGGCGGTGTGGCACGGCTTCACCCTCGCGCTGATCATGAGCTTCGTGGCGCTGGTCGGTGGCGTGGTGATCTATTTCACGCTGAAAAACTACCTCTCGGGCAATATCGAGGGGGCGCCTCTCCTGCGCCGGCTCAAAGGCAAGCGCATTTTCGAGCGCGCCATCGTCATCCTGTCGTGGCGCTGGGCGCGTCGGATCGCCGATATAGTCGGCACCACGCGACTGCAGCCACAGCTCCGCCTGTTGCTGGCTGTCGCGATTCTGGCGGGGCTTTGGCCGCTGTTCACGGGTTCGCTGTCGCTCGACGTCGACTGGCCCTTTGCGGTGGATCCAAGCTTCGTGCTGCTGTGGATCGTCGGCGGCGGCTGCGCTCTCGGCGCGGCCTACCAGGCCAAATATCATCGCCTCGCCGCCGTGATCATCATGGGAGGCGCGGGGCTTGCCACCTGCATCACCTTTGCCTGGCTTTCGGCGCCGGATCTCGCGCTCACCCAGCTTTTGGTGGAAATCGTCACGACGGTCCTGCTCCTGCTTGGCCTGCGCTGGCTTCCGCAGCGCCTGGAGGATACCGGCCCCATCAGCTTTGGCGCACGGTTGCGGCGCATGCGGGATCTCATCATCGCCATCGTCGGCGGCGCGGGCCTGGCGGCGGTGGCCTATGCGGTCATGACGCGCCCGCAGCTCAACAGCATTTCCAACAATTTCCTCGAGCGCGCCTATGCGGAGGGTGGCGGCCGCAATGTCGTGAACGTCATCCTGGTCGACTTCCGCGGTTTCGACACCATGGGCGAGATCACCGTGCTCGGCATTGTCGCAATCACGGTCTTCGCGCTGCTGCGCCGCTTCCGCCCGGCCCGCATCTCGGTGGAAGCACCGAAGCAGAAGCGGTTCCAGAACCAGTATGATGCTGACCGCTACGAAGCGCCGAAGACGGGTATCTCAGTACATTACATGATCGTTCCTGGCCTCATCATGCGGCTGCTGTTCCCGGTCGTGGCGATGATGGCCGTCTTTCTCTTCATGCGTGGCCATGACTCTCCGGGGGGCGGCTTCGTCGCGGGACTGACGTTCGCCATCGCCTTTATCCTCCAGTACATGGCGGGCGGAGCGCGCTGGGTGGAAGCGCGCCTGCGCATCCTGCCGGTCCGCTGGATCGGCGCTGGCCTGCTGGCTTCGGCGGCGACCGGCCTAGCGGCGTTCGCCTTCGGCCGTCCGTTTCTCACCTCGGCGTTCCAGTATGCGGATTTGCCGGTACTCGGCCAAGTGCCGCTGGCAAGTGCTCTCTTCTTCGACCTCGGCGTGTTCTCGCTGGTGCTGGGCGCCACGGTGCTGGTGCTGATCGCCCTTGCCCATCAGTCGATCCGCATCTACCGCGCCATGGCAGCCGCCAAGGCGGCCGAGGCTGAAGCCATCGAGGAGGCCCGCTGATGGAACTCGTCATCGCCATCGCCATCGGCGTGCTTTGCAGCTCGGGCATCTGGCTCCTTCTGCGTCCGCGCACGTTCCAGGTCATCATCGGCCTGTCACTCCTGTCCTATGCGGTCAATCTCTTCATCTTCGCGATGGGGCGGCTGCGCGCCGGCGCTCCGCCTGTGCTCGGCGCCTCGGGCACAGGCGACCTTGCGAGCTATGCCGATCCGCTGCCGCAGGCCCTCGTCCTGACCGCGATCGTCATCAGCTTCGCGATGACGGCGCTCTTCCTCGTCGTGTTGCTGGCGTCGCGTGGCCTGACCGGTAACGATCACGTCGATGGCCGTGAGGTGGACCAGTGAACTGGCTCGAACACCTCACCATCGCGCCTATCCTCATCCCGCTGGTTGCGGGCGCCTTCATGCTGCTTCTCGACGGGCGCAATCGCTTCGTCGCGGCCGGCATCAATGTGGCCTCCACCTTCACGCTGCTCGTTATCGCCATTCTGCTGGTGTGGTTCGAGAGCGCGCAGGATGCCGGCGGCCATGTCTATCTGCTGGGCAACTGGCCGGCGCAGTTCGGGATCGTGCTGGTCGCCGACCGGCTCTCGGTCATGATGCTGCTGGTTACGGCCATCCTGGGCTCAGCCACGCTTCTGTTCGCACTGGCGCGCTGGCACAAGGCCGGCAGCTATTTCCACCCGCTGTTCCAATTCCTGCTGATGGGACTGAATGGCGCGTTCCTCACCGGCGACATCTTCAATCTCTTCGTCTTCTTCGAGGTGATGCTCGCCGCGTCCTACGGGCTGGCGCTGCATGGCTCCGGCCCGGCGCGCGTCAAGGCGGGCCTCCACTACATCGCCATCAACCTTGCCGCCTCACTGCTGTTCCTCATCGGCGCCAGCCTGATCTACGGAACGGCCGGCACCTTGAACATGGCGGCGCTCGCCACCCGGATCGCCGGCCTGCCGGCCGACGAGCGCGTCTTGTTCGAGATCGGCGCGGCGGTGCTCGGCATCGCCTTCCTGGTCAAATCGGCCATGTGGCCACTCGGCTTCTGGCTACCCAGCACCTATGCCGCGGCGTCACCGCCCATCGCGGCGATGTTCTCGATCCTCACCAAGGTCGGCGTCTACGCGGTGCTGCGGCTTGGCTTCCTGGTGTCATCGGGCGATGACGACGTCTCGTTGCTATTCGGGGGTGACTGGTTGCTGGTGGGGGGTATCGCGACCATCCTCTTCGGCATGATCGGGATCATGGCGTCGCAGGAAATGGCGAGGCTCGCGGGCTTCAGCGTGCTGGTCTCGTCCGGCACCCTGCTGGCGGCCATCGGTGTCGGCGGCGCAGCGGTGACGAGCGGCGCGCTGTTCTATCTCGTCTCATCGACCCTCGCCATCGCGGCCTTCTTCCTGCTCATCGAGCTCGTGGAGCGTGGCCGCGCCCCGGCTGACGACGTGCTCGCCGTGACCATGGAGGCTTATGGTCTTGATGATCCCGATGAACTGGAGGAGGACGAGGTCGGCATTGCCATTCCGGCGATCATGGCGCTTCTCGGCTCGGCCTTCATCGCCTGTTCGGTGCTTCTGTCCGGCCTGCCGCCCCTGTCAGGCTTCGTGGCCAAATTCGCGATCCTGTCGGCGCTTGTCGATCCGACGCGAGGCTCCCCGGAGAGCTGGGCGTCCTGGGCCGTGTTCGCGACGATCCTGATGTCCGGGCTGGCCACGTTGATTGCGATGACACGCGCCGGCATCCGCACGTTCTGGGCCTCGATCGAACGCGATCTGCCCCATGTGCGTGTGGTCGAGCTTGCCCCCGTGGCTATCCTCATCTTTCTGTGCATTGCACTGACCGTCCAGGCGGGCGGGGCCATGCGCTACATGCAGATGACCGCCGAGGGCCTGCATCGCCCGGGCGCCTATATCGGCGCGGTCTTCGCCGCTCCGCCTGCCAAGACGGACCCTGCCGGGACCGAAACGGTTGGAGGCAAGCTATGAGACGCGTGCTCCCCTACCCCCTGATATCCCTTCTGCTTCTGGTGATGTGGTTGATCCTCAACCAGAGCGTCTCGCCGGGCCAGTTTCTGCTCGGCGGAATCTGTGCGCTGCTCGGCCCGCTTGTCCTGACGCGGCTTGACGTTCCCCCGCTCAGCGTCCGCAGGCCGTGGGCGATGCTGCGCCTCTTCGGCAGGACGCTGGTCGATATCGTCCGCTCGAATTTGAATGTCGTGCGGATCATCGTGAATCCAAAGCCAACGCGCCGCCCCGGCTTCGTCGCCATACCGCTGGCGATGCGATCGCCCTATGGTTTCGCCGCGCTCGCCTGCATCCTGACGGCCACGCCGGGCACGGCCTGGGTGAGCCTCGACCCGGCGGATGGTACACTGGTGATCCATGTCCTCAATCTCTATGACGACGACGACTGGAGCGCGATCATCAAGAACCGGTACGAAGGACTGCTGATGGAGATTTTCGAATGAGCGTGGCGATCCTCGGCTGGTCCCTCCTCGTCGCGCAGATCTTCCTGGCGCTCGCGATGGCCATCGCTGCATGGCGCATCATGCGTGGACCGCGCGCGCAGGACCGCGTGCTGGCCATGGACGCGCTCTATGTGAATGGCATGCTTTTGCTGCTTGTGCTCGGCATCGGTACCGGACGCACGCTCTACTTCGAGATTTCGCTCGCGATCGGCCTGCTTGGCTTCGTCGCCACCGTCGCGCTTGCCAAGTTCCTCATGCGTGGTGAGGTGATCGAATGAACAACCTTGCCGCCCTCCCCGCCTGGGCCGCGCTGCTGACAGCCTTTCTCGTGCTTCTCGGCTCGGCGCTCGCCCTCACCGGCAATATCGGTCTCATCCGCCTCGGCAGCTTCTACGAACGCGTCCATGCGCCGACCCTTGGCGCGACCCTCGGCATGGCGAGCATTCTCGTCGCCTCGATCGTCTGTTTTTCGGCGCTTCAGACACGGCCCGTCGTCCATGAGATCCTGATCGGGGTCTTTGTTACCATCACCACACCGGTGACACTCATGTTGCTGGTCCAGGCCACGCTCTACCGCGACCGCCTCGAGGAAAAAGACCCCCTGGAAAAACGCGGGCAGAAGGCAGTCGTGAAGTCGACGTCTTCCGACACCGCCGCCTGAGGAACGTGGCTCCAGTTGATCGGATAACGCCCTGATCCCACGCCGCTTGGGGCGAGGCCGCTACCCCTTTGTGCCGGACGTGTTTCTGCTGGAGCGCGCCGCCGACGCCTCCTGCCAGAGCGTCAGCGCAACCGTCAGCACCATGAACCCGGCCGTCGCGGCGAAGACGAATGACGGAAGCCCGCGATCCAGCAGCCAGGCGAAGAAGAGCGGGCCCGAGAAATTGGCGATGTTGAACCCTGTCGTCACGATCCCGAACACGCGGCCCTCGGCGCCGCGCGGCGCCGCGGCGCGCACCAGCATATCGCGTGACGGAGCGATCACGCCCGACAGGAAACCCGCCAGCGTCAGCATCACCACGAGCGCGGGGGCGGGCAACCGCGTCACCGCGATGATCGCGACAAGAACGGCGGTGACACCGAAGGCGGCCGCCGCCACATAGCCGTGGCGGCTGGTGCGATCCGCCAGGATGCCGCCGGCGAGCACGCCGAAGGCGCTTGCGAACAGGAAGCCGGACAGCGCCGTATTGGCCATCACGAGGTCGACGCCATAGCCGGTCGTCAGAGCCGACACCGAGAAATTCTGCAGGCCGCCCGTGCTGAGATTGAGCAGCATGAAGAGCACGATCAGGATGAGAATCGCGGGGCTGAGAAGCCCGCTGATGCCGCCGCTGGCCTGGGTCGCGCCGGGTTCCGGGGTCGTGTGAGCACGACGCGGCTGGCGCGCGCTGTCGTCAGGCGTCCGCGCGATGAGGATGGCGACGATGCAGCCAATGGCTCCCGCGACTGCGAAGGCCAGAGCGACGCCACCGAAAGCCGCGATCCCGAGCAGCACGGCCGGCGCGATCGCCCCACCGAAATAGCCGGCGAAGGTATGGAAGGAAAACGCCTTACCCATGCGTCCGCCATCGATGCCATGCGAGAGCCAGGCGTAGTCGGCCGGATGATAAACGCAATTGGCGAGGCCGGCGAAGGCCATGCCGACCAGCAGGAGCGGATAGGTTTGGGTGGCAGCAAGCCCGATGAAGCTCACCCCTCCAAGGACAAGCCCGCCGATCAGCAGCCGACGCGGGCCGAAGCGGTCGGTCAGGAAGCCAACCGGTGTCTGCGCGACCAAGGTGACGAGATTGAACACCGTGAGCGCCAGGCCGATCTCGATGAAACCCACGCCGAAATGCGCGGGCAAAAGCGGAATCAGCGCCGGCAAGGTCATGATGTGGAAATGGCTGACGAAATGCGCCATGCACACCTTGCCGAGAAGCGCGAGCTCCCGGCCGCCCCAGCGTCCCTGCATCGCCGTGAATGCCGACATCATGCGGGTTCCGCGCGCTTCGCGCCGACGCCCGCTTGCGCCGGCCGCGTGAGAACGGCGAAGACCAGTGTACAGGCGAGCACGAGCAAGCCGAGGAAGACGATCACCCCGGCCGTGCCCCAGAGCGTGGATACCGCGCCGGTCACCGGCTGGAAGACCGCCGCGCCCGCGAAGAAGGCGAAATTGATCGCCGCGAGCGCCTTGCCAGCCTTGTCAGGCGAGAAGATCGAGCGACCCATGGCAAAGAGCAGCGGCTGCACCGCGATCGTCGCGCCGAACGCGAAAAGCACGGCGGTGTCAAAGGTAACGGGCAAACGGGCGTGGCCGAGGAGGTTGGACAACAGGCCGCCCGGACCGCCGGTAGCGAGCACGAGGAGCATCACGCCGGCGATCGTGTGGCCGGCGATGATCAGAGCGCGACGGTGGCCGATGCGCCGGTCCAGCATACCAAATGCGATCGGGCCGATAACGAGGGCGACCGTCATCGGCATCAGCACGGTGCCGGCCTCGACCCGGCTCACGCCTTTGATATCCATGAGCCATGGGCCACCCCAGAGGCCGCGGATGCCGATCATCACCGCGAAGGACGCCAGGGCGAGAATGATGATGCCACGCATGCGGGCGGACATACCGATCCGCACGACCTCCCGCACTTCCGAGCGCAACGTGGCGTGCTCGGCTCCCCGCTCGGGAGGCGTGTTGGGCACCAGCAGGAAAACGAGGCCGGCGACGACGATGCTCGCCATCGCGGCGACGGCGTAGCCGGCACGCCAGCCGGACGTCTCGATGAGCCAGGCCAGCGGGCTCGCCGACAGCAGCATCCCGCAGTTGCCGACGCCCTGGATGAGGCCTGACCACAGCCCGAACTTCGCCGGTGTCAACATTTTCGCGGCCAGTGTCATCGGGCAGAGCAGCATGCCGCAGCAGCCGATGCCGAGCACGATCTGCGCCAGGAGGAAGCCGGTCGCCCCGCCGATGACGGCTGCCAGCGCGGCCCCCACGGTGACGATCGTGAAAAGTGTCAGAGAGACCGTGCGCACGCCATAGCGATCGAGCGCCACGCCGACTGGAATCTGGCCAGCGGCAAAAGCGAAATGGTAGGCGCCCGTCAGGCTGGCGAGCGCTTCCGCGCTCACGCCGAGATCAAGCGCCATTACATCCGTGGCGATCGCCGGCAAGGTGCGAAGCATGTTGGAGAGCATGTGGCCGAGAGCCAGCACGAGGAGCGGTGCACCGAAGGCCGCTGTCCCCCCAAGGACAGACGCAGGCTCTACGGACGCAGAATTTCCTCCGCCGGACGCAACCGCTTGCGGCCTTGCCATGGATCGAGAACTCCCTCAGCGCCGGACTCGTCCCGATCCGGTTGCTTTGATGGCTGCACAGTCCTTGTGCAATTCTTGCCATCATCCCGGATAGTCGAGAGACGCCGGAAAGCCAAGCGTAACGGGGCAACCGGCGCGCATAGCGGCTATGCGCCGTGTTGTGATGCTACTTTCGCCTAGGCGGGGCTTGCTGCTTGGGGGAGGTAAGCTTTTCAGCTCTTGGTCAGCGGCCGCGTGACGGCGTGGGCAGGGCGCACATCTCTTCGCCGGAGAACAGGCGCGAACGGCTCAGGAAACGGTGTTCCGTCCCGTTGTCGAGCGAGAACATGCCACCACGCCCCGGCACGACATCAAGAATAAGCTGCGTGTGCTGCCATGCCTCGAACTGCGAGGCACTGATATAGACCGGCGTCCCCTCGATCTCTCCGAGCTTGACGTCACGGTCGCCGACGATGAATTCGCCCTGCGGGTAGCACATGGGCGATGACCCGTCGCAGCAGCCTCCCGACTGGTGAAAGAGGATGGGACCGTGCTGCGCCTTGAGTTTCTCGATCAAGGCAACCGCCGCTGGCGTCGCCGTTACCCTCGCTGCGGACACCTCCGTCATGATGATTATCCTCGCATATCGTTGACGCCATTGTTCCCAAAAAAGAAGCCGGACGGTGACAGCGCCGCCCGGCCAGGTTGCGCGAGGGAGCGCGCTCGGGAGGATCTTCAGGACACCATGTCGAGAACGATGCGGCCCTCGATCTGTCCTTTGTGCATCTTGTCGAAGACTGCATTGATGTCTTCGAGCTTGGCCGTGGAGACCGTCGCCTGGACTTTGCCGGAGGCGGCAAAATCGAGCGATTCCTGCAGGTCGAGGCGGGTGCCGACGATCGAGCCGCGGACCGTGATGCCGTTCAGCACCATGCCGAAGATATCGAGCGGGAAGCCGCCGGGCGGCAGCCCATTGAGCGAGACGGTGCCGCCGCGCCCGACCATGCCGATCGCCTGCTCGAAGGCCTTGGGACTGACCGCCGTCACCAGAACGCCCTGAGCGCCGCCATCGGTTTCACGCTTGATCACAGCGGCGGGATCCTCCTCCTTGGCGTTCACGGTCAAGGTCGCCCCAAGCCGGCGCGCGAGGGCGAGCTTTGCCTCGTCGATATCGACGGCGGCGACATTGAGCCCCATCGCCTTGGCATATTGCACGGCCATGTGGCCGAGACCGCCGACGCCGGAGATGACGACCCAGTCACCGGGCTTGGTGTCCGTGACTTTCAAGCCCTTGTAGACGGTGACGCCGGCGCAGAGGATCGGTGCGATCTCCACGAAACCGATATTCGCGGGCAGGTGCCCAACATAATTCGGGTCCGCGACGACATAGTCAGCGAAGCCGCCGTTGACGGAATAGCCCGTGTTCTGCTGTTCGACGCAGAGCGTCTCCCAGCCGCCCAGGCAGTGCCGGCAATGGCCGCAGGCGGTATAGAGCCACGGCACGCCGACCCGGTCACCTTCCTTGACGTGGGTGACGCCGGCGCCGACCGCCGAGACGAAGCCGACACCTTCATGGCCGGGGATGAATGGCGGCTTTGGCTTCACCGGCCAGTCACCCTCTGCCGCATGCAGATCCGTATGGCAGACACCCGAGGCCTTGATCGCGACCTGGATCATGCCCGGTCCCGGTTCGGGAACGGCCACTTCCTCGATGACGAGCGGCTTGCCGAATTCCCGCACGACGGCGGCTTTCATGGTCTTAGCCATAGGGCATCCTCCTTGCGTTGAGCCAAGTTTGCCAGGGGCAACCAAGCGGCTGCCCCATGACCCACGATCAACCTTACTCAGAAGAAGCCAAGCTTTTTCGGTGAATAGCTGACCAGCATGTTCTTGGTCTGCTGGTAGTGGTCGAGCATCATGCGGTGGTTCTCGCGGCCGATGCCGGACTGCTTGTAGCCACCGAAGGCCGCATGGGCGGGATAGGCGTGGTAGCAGTTGGTCCAGACGCGACCGGCCTGGATCGCGCGGCCGAAGCGATAGGCGCGGTTGCCGTCGCGGGTCCAGATGCCGGCGCCGAGGCCGTAGAGCGTGTCATTGGCGATGGCGAGCGCGTCGGCATCGTCCTTGAAGGTGGTGACAGACACCACCGGTCCGAAGATCTCCTCCTGGAAGATCCGCATCTTGTTGTGGCCCTTGAACACCGTGGGCTTGACGTAATAGCCGCCGGCGAGGTCACCGGGCAGTTCATTGCGTGAGCCACCGGCCAGCACCTCGGCGCCTTCCTGGCGGCCGATGTCGAAGTAGCTGAGGATCTTCTCGAGCTGCTCGGAGGAGGCCTGCGCGCCGATCATCGTGGAGGGGTCGAGCGGGTTGCCCTGCTTGATGGCCGCGACGCGCTTCAGCGCCTTTTCCATGAAGCGGTCATAGATCGCCTCATGGACGAGCGCACGGCTGGGGCAGGTGCAGACCTCGCCCTGGTTGAGGGCGAACATCACGAAGCCCTCGATGGCCTTGTCGAGGAAGTCGTCATCCTCGGCCGTCACGTCCTTGAAAAAGATGTTGGGCGACTTGCCGCCGAGTTCCAGCGTCACGGGAATGAGGTTCTGGCTGGCATATTGCATGATCAGCCGGCCCGTCGTCGTCTCGCCGGTGAAGGCGATCTTGGCGATGCGCGGGTTGGACGCCAGCGGCTTGCCGGCCTCGAGGCCGAAGCCGTTGACGATGTTGAGCACGCCCGGCGGCAGGATGTCGGCAATCAGTTCGGCCAGCACGAGGATGGAGGCGGGCGTCTGCTCGGCGGGCTTCAGGACCACGCAATTGCCGGCGGCGAGCGCCGGGGCGAGCTTCCATACCGCCATCAGAATCGGGAAATTCCACGGGATGATCTGGCCGACCACGCCGAGCGGCTCGTGGAAATGGTAGGCGACCGTGTCGTGGTCGATCTCCGAGATCCCGCCCTCCTGCGCGCGGATGGCGCCGGCGAAATAGCGGAAATGGTCGATGGCGAGCGGCAGGTCGGCGGCAGTGGTCTCGCGGATCGGCTTACCGTTGTCCCAGGTCTCGGCTTCAGCGAGGAGCGCGAGATTGTCCTGCATCACATCGGCGATGCGATTGAGCAGCAGCGCGCGTTCGGCCACGCTGGTGCGACCCCAGGCATCCTTGGCCGCGTGCGCCGCATCGAGCGCCGCCTCGATGTCGCTGGCGTCGGAGCGGGCGACTTCGCACAGAAGCTTGCCGTTGACGGGGGAGGTGTTCTCGAAATAGCGGCCGCTCAGCGGCTCGGCCCACTTGCCATTGATGAAATTGCCATAACGCGCCTTGAAGGGCGTAGCCGTCGCGCGAACGATCTCTGGCTTGTTCAAGGTTTCCTCCTGCATGTGTTGCTTCACGGCCGCATATCGACTGCGGTCTCATGCAGTGGATCATCGCGCTGGATGCTGAGGAATGTCAGCCGGGCTCCGCCTGTTTTGCAGCGCACCATGTCGCAGGACTGCGACAGGTGTGCGCGAGCGGTCAATGGTTGCGGCCGAGCCCGAAGCGCGAGAGCTTGCGATGCATGGTGGCGCGGCTGACACCGAGCAGGCGGGCTGCAGCCGAGACATTGCCCTTGGCGCGAGACAACGCGCGCTGCACGGCACCGCGCTCAGCGGTGGCGAGATCCTCGCCGGGGCCATCGGGCCCCTCGAAAAGGTCGGCAGCCGGAAACGGCGAGCCAAGGCGCGCGTCCGTCAGACCATAGGCCATGCGGGCCGCGCGATTGGCACCGATCACGAGATCCTCGCGATCGACGGCGATGAGGCCGACGGCGCCCTTGCCGCGATCCGGCCCAAGCATGACGCGGGCGTGGTTGAACGTGTCGCGGAAATGGCGCGCCTCTATGCCCTGCGCCGCTTCATTAGCCGCCGTGGCGATCAAACGCAGCATGATCGGGGTCAGATCAGCCCGGCAGGTCGAGACGTCGAGCGTGGCGACCAATCGACCCTCGGCGTCCCAGATGGGCGACACGGTGCAGCTCAGGCCGATATTGCGGGTGAGGAAATGCTGATCGCGATGGATCGTGAGCGCGCGCCCCTCCGCCAGGCATGTGCCGACGCCATTGGTGCCCTCGCTCGCCTCGCTCCAGACCATACCGGTCCAGAGGCCGAGATTGAGGAAATCCGTATCGTCACCGGCCGCCCCGCGGCGATCGAGCGGCACACCGTCACGATCGGTTAGAAGCACACAGCAGCCAGCGTCCCCGACGGCATCGAACAGCCGGTCGAGCGTCGGCTGCGCGAGCCGGACGAGCCGCTCCGTGCGCTCGAAGGCCAGATCGAACGCGGCGCGGTCAAGGCGATGCGGTGGACGGTGCTGGTCCGGATCCAGACCATATTGGGTGACCGACCGCGACCACGATGCCGCGACGGCTGATCGCGCCGCCGAGGCGCCATCGCTCAATGTGGAATAAACCCGTGCGGCATGGTGCGCCTTCGCCGTCTCGCCCATCCCTGCGACCTTTCCGTTCCGCCTCAGTCAGTTCCGGAGCTTTCACAGCCGCTGCTTATCTATGCCGCCATAGTCCGGCGGCAAGGTGGGTCATGTCAATCACCTGTCGCGAGGATCGCATCGGCCAGCCGTTCAGCCAGCATGATGACGGGAATGTTGAGATTGGCCCGTGGCGCCGTCGGCATCACGGAGGCGTCGATCACTCGCAGCCCACTGACGCCATGGACGCGGCCGGAGGCCGGATCTGTCACCGCCTCGCGATCTCCCGCCGAACCCATGCGGCAGGTGCCGCAGGCATGCCACTGGCCAAAGGCATTATCGCGGACATAAGCGGCGATCGCCTCGTCGCTCGCCAGGAGATCCGCGAGGCTCATGCCGCCAGCCACGAAATGCCTGAAAAACGGCGCGCGCAGGAAAGGCAGCGCATCAAGCGCCACCGCCGCCGGCGCGGTGATGAGGAAGTTGCGCAGGCTATAACGCCCAAGTGCCTTGGCAAAGCCGCTGTAGCGCGATGGCGAGGCATGGGCGACGTGGCCGGCCAGTGTCTCGCAAGCGAGAAGCCGTGCCATGAAGCGCACCGAGGCCGTCAGCCGCGTGACATCGCGGATGTCGGCCAGATGGTTGAAGGCCGCGAGCGGCGGCATCGCTGGATCAGCCCCCTGCAAGGTCACGCTGCCGCGCGCATAGGGCTTGTTGATCCAGGACAGCAGGGTCGCGATCTGCCGGCCGAGAGGATGCCAGGCGGATTTCGCCACCACCATCATATACATATCCGACGGCATCCCCTCGGCCGATCCCGAGCTGTAGCGCAGGCCGAGATGGATATGCCGGCGCGTCGTACCCCGCAGCCGCGCCGCGCGCGCGAGATAGGCGGACAGCGAAATTCCGGGATGTTCCTGCAGGTTTCGGCCGACTCCCGGGAGGTCATGCACAAGTGTGACCCCCAGCCGGTGCAAATCCGGCGCCGGCCCTATGCCGGATTTCATCAGGAGCGCCGGGCTGTGAATGGCGCCCGCGGCCACGATGGTCTCGCGCGCGCCGATGCTCCGCATCACGCCGTCTGCCGCGCGCAGCTGGACGCCGACCACCCGACGCCCGTCCCAGGCGAGGCCCGAGACGGAGGTATTCGCCATGACGACCAGGTTGGGACGTTGACGGGTCTCGCGATCGAGATAGGCGCGCGCTGTCGATACGCGATGCACGCCGTCGTTCGAGAGCGTCATCGGGAAATGGCCGTCCTCGAAGCGGCCGTTCTGGTCGCCAAGCGCGGGAAAGCCGGCCTCCTCCAGCGCCGCTTCCGCTGCGAGCGAAAAGGCCGGCCAGCGTTCGCGCGGGACACGGTGGATCGGGATCGGCCCGCTATCGCCGTGGAGCGGGCCGCCGTAGTCGAGATCCCGCTCAAGCTTCTTGAAATAAGGGAGCACCGACTGCCAGTTCCAGCCGGTGGCGCCCAGCCGCTCCCATTCGTCATAGTCATCGGGCGTGCCGCGATTGGCGACCTGCCCGTTGATGCTGGAGCCGCCTCCCATCAGCCGCGGCTGCTCATAGCGACCGAGTGGTGGGCGCTCGGCCGCGTTATGCGCGACGGGCCGGAAATAGGCGGGCAGCGCGGGCCAGTGGTTGACGGGGTCAAAAGCGACACGGCCGGGATAGATATCCAGCATCGCCGGCGCTTCCTCCCCCGGCTTGATGTCCCGCCCCGCCTCGATGAGCAGCACGCGCCGCCGCGGATCAGCGGACAGCCGGTTCGCCAGCACGCAGCCGCTGCTGCCGCCACCCACGATCACGACATCAAAAGCATCCGGGGCGGGCCCGATCACAGGCCCAGCCGTCGCCTCATCCGACATGGGCCGCAAACCGCTCCGTGAAGGCACTTGCTCCGGCTTCCGCCACCTCCTGGTCTTCAGCGGTCGAGCCGGAACTGACCCCGACAGCGCCGACGACAACGCCCTCGAGGGTGAGGGGAATGCCGCCGGAGAGCGTCGTGAAGCGGCCGTTCGCCTGGGCATGAATCCCGAAGGCCGCCTGCCCCGGCACGACCACCGGCGCGAGATCCCGTGTCGCTTTGCGGCTGCCGGCCGCCGTGAGGGCCTTGTTGATCGCGATGTCCATGGCGATGAACTTGGCGCCATCCATGCGCCGCGCGGCGACGAGATGCCCGCTCTCATCGACCACCACGATGTTTTGCGGCACGCCGATCGCCTCCGCCTGCCGCTGCGCGGCATCGAGCACATGGTTGGCCTCGTCCAGGCCGATGCGGGTGATGACCTGCATGATACGCTCCCCTCAACCGATCCAGAAACCGCCGTTCACGTCGAGCGTCGCGCCCGTGATATAGGCGGCCTCGTCCGATGCCAGAAAGGCGACCGCGCTGCCGACATCGGCGGTTGCGCCCAGCCGCGCCAGGGGAATGGCCTGCTGCAGCCGCTCCCGTGTTTCCGGGGTGACGTTCTCGCGGATGAGATCGGTATCGATCAGGCCCGGCGCGACCGCATTGGCGGTGATCCCGTGCTTCGCCATCTGCCGGGCGAGCGTGCGGGTGAAGCCCAGGATGCCAGCCTTGGTGGTGGCGTAATGGATGCCGCCATTGATCGCCCCCTGCCGGCCGACCAGCGACGACATGCTGATGACACGCCCGCGCCCCTTGGCGATCATGCCCGGCAAGACCGCCCTCGTGAAAAGATACACGCTCTTCAGGTTGGTGGTCATCAGCCGGTCCCACTCCGCCTCGTCGATGTCGAGGATGGAGAGCGCATTGTCCTGGCCGGCATTGTTGACGAGAATGTCGATGCCGCCGAGGCCGCGCTCGACCTCGGCCACCATCCGCACCACATCGTCCCCGCGCCCGGCATCCCCGACGACCGCGAGCGCGCCGTCTCCCAGCGCATCAGCCGTCCGCCGCGCCGTGTCACCGTCGATATCGGCGATGGCGACCCGCGCGCCACGCGCATGGAGGGCCTCTGCCACGGCCCGGCCGATGCCGCGCCCGGCACCGGTGACGACGGCGATGCGGCCATCGAGACGAGACAATGTCATATCGGTCATCCCTTGACGGAGCCCTTGGTGAGGCCGGACACCATGAGCCGGCCGAACAGGGCGAAGATGATGAGAATGGGCAGGATGGCGAGCGTGGCGGAGGCCGTCAGCGGCCCCCACTCGCGCCCGAAGAACCCGATGAAGCTGTAGATCGCGGGCTGCACGGTGCGCAGTGAGGGTGAATCGACCATCACCGAGCTCGCCACGAATTCGTTCCATGAGCCCACGAAAACGAGGATGGCGGCGGCGCCCAAGGCCGGGCGCACCAGCGGAAGGATCACGTAGCGCAGGATCTGGAAAGTCGTGCAGCCATCCGCCGTTGCTGCCTCATCGAGCTCGCGCGGAATTCCCTCGATCGTGCCCTTGATCACCCAGATCGCCATGGGCAGCTGATGAGCCGCATAGAGCATCGGCAAGACGATCGGCGTATTCGTGAGCCCGAGCGATGCAAAATAGACGTAATTGGGAATAAGCAGCGCTGCGGCGCCGATCGACAACGGTATACTTGCGACCACGGCTAGAAAAAGGACCCGTCGCAAGGGGAAGTTGAAGCGATCGAACGCGTAGGCCGCCGGAAGAGCGAGCACGAGGGAGAAAACCACGGCGACCAGCGCGTTGACGAGGCTGATGCCGAGGTTTCCGCCGAAGCCGCTCAAAAACACACGTTCATAGTTCTCGAGCGTGGGCGTGAAGCTGACGAATGTCGGGGGAAACCGAAACAGGTCCGCCTGCCCCTTGAACGAGGTGATGATACCCCAGATCAGTGGCGCGATGTTGAGGATGACGAGACAACCGAACAGCCCGCTCCACAGCCAGCCGAGGCTGGGCACGAAACGCCGGATCGGCGCGGCGGCGGGCGATGACAATGTTGCGGAGGTCATGGCCGCATCCTCACGCTTGCCAGCGGGCGAGCCGCACATAGGACATCACGAGAAGGATATTGCCCGCGAACGTGACGATGGCGAGCGACGTGGCCGAGCCGAGATCGTAGTTCGTGAAGGCCCGCTCGTAGACATCCATGGCGAGGATGCGTGTCGCGTCACCGGGACCGCCGCCGGTCATCACCAAGGGTGTCTCGACGGTGTTGAAGGTCGACAACGTCAGGACGATGGCGATGAGCAACAGGGGGGTCTTCAGCAACGGCAGCGTAATCATGCGGAATATCTGCCAGTTATTGGCACCGTCGATGCGTGCGGCCTCATCATAGTCATCCGGTATGCTCTTGAGGCCCGCCAGGAGGACCAGCACCGCGTAACCGATACGCTTCCAGACCGAGACGGCGACAAGCAGAACCATTGCGCCGGTCGGATTGTTCAATGGCTGCACCGCATCGAACCCAAGAAGCTGGATGACATAGCTCGCGACACCGATATCGTTGACGAACACCCAGCGGAAGAGAAGGGTCGCGACAACCGCGGAGATGATCCACGGCACGATAACGACCATCTGCACGAGGAAGGCCGTGCGCGCCGGCAGCCGGTTGATCCAGATGGCGAGCGCCATGGCGATCATGATGGTGAACACGACACAGGCCGCCGTGAAGACACCGCTGCGGCCAAGCGTCGGCAGCAGGGAGGGATCCTCCATCAGCCGCACATAATTGCCAAGACCGACAAAATCCGTCGGCGCCCCATACTCGATACGGAACAGCGTGAACCAGAATCCGTAAAGCACGGGGGAGAACAGAACGAAGAGGAGTAGCGCAAAGGCCGGCGCTATATAAACATAAGCGATCGCGCTCGGTCTCATGTCGGTATCATGCCTTGGTTCGCGAATATGTCTGCAGCAATTCCATGATGCGTCAGGCGCGCCTCATGTCCGGACCTTCGAAACGTCAAACAGACTGGGGCTGCAACTCTGCCCGAAGTAACAATGTGCCTGGCGGGGCATGCGAGATCGCCGCATGCCCCGCATTGCGCATCAGCGGTTGTTGCGGCGGTTGAATTCCTTTTCCGCCTCTTCGAGTGCCGCCTTCGGTTCGGCGCCGTTCACGACGACATTCTGCGCCGCCTTGTTCAAGACCTGCCGATATCCACCGACGCCGAAATCGATGGGGGCAAGCCACCCGAAATTGCGCGCACCTTCGGTGGTCACGGTCATATAGCCGTTGCCTGGCTTGTCAAAGTAAGACGCCAGAGATTTGATGGTCGTTCCCAGTGTCGGCGCCTGTCCACCCACCGTTACCCAAATAGAATCACCTTCAGGGCCAGTCATATATTCCAAGAAGCGTCCGGCGAGTTCCTGGTTCTTCGAGCCAGACCACACGCCGACCGCCCAGCCGGCCATGACAGCCGGGGAATGCGGCTTCGTTCCATTGCCCGGCCACAGCATCTGCCCGACCTTGTCGGCGCCGATCTTCGCCTGGACGCTGGAGACGCGCACGTTCGCCCCTGTGTACATCGCAAGGCGCCCGGCCGAGAATTGCTCGATCAGATCGTCCGGCGTCCATGTGGCCGCCTGCTTCGGCGTCACCCCGTGCTTGCTGATCATCTCCGTCTGCAGCGTGAGCGCCGCCACGCCGGCGGGAGTCGCGAAGCGCGCCTTGCCGTTCTCCTCAAAGATGGTGCCCTGCTCCGCGAGCGTCGCGGGGATCATCATCTGGGGATCGGCCTGCGCCTCGCTGAAGCCCTGGCCGAAACCCCACCGGGTTATAGTGCCGGAAGCGTCCTTGACCGTGAGCTTCTTCGCAGCATCGGTAAACTTGTCCCAAGTCGTCAGAGTCGCCGGATCGATACCCGCTTCTTTCAGGAGATCCGTGCGATAGATCACCGAGATGTAATTTCGCGACGTGAACAGGCAATACTGCTTGCCGTTGATGGCGCATTGATCCCAATAGGCACCGGCCTGATCGGCAACCTGCTCCTTTGTCCATTTGTCGATGAAGAGCTTGCGCAGATCCGCCATGGACCCGGACTTGATGGCATCTCCGAGAAGATCGGTGATCACCCAGATGACATCGGGCGCGTTTCCGCCGCGGCTTGCCGCGAGGAATTTCGGCGTCATCTGGTCCCAGACCTGGGGCTCGACCACGATCTTGGCACCCGGATTGGCCGCCTCGAACTTGGTGATGATCTCGGCCAGGGCCTTCTCGCGCGGCGCATTCCCGGCTGGGTTCAGGAACGTCCACATGCGGATCGTCTCCGCCATTGCTCCCGTCGCAGGCAGCGCGGCCGCCACTATGAGCAGGCTCGCTCCGCCAATCCAACGCAGCCGTTTCGACCCTATCATCTTCATCATATCCCTCCCCTTTCCTTCGTTCTATTGTCGTCGTCTATTCGGACGCCCCATCCCGATCTTGAGCAGATAAATCGTTGAGGGCGCCCTGCAATGATCTGTCGATATGCTTGCGCGTCGCCGCGCGATACTGCTCCACATCGCGGGCGCGCAGCGCGGCGATGATGGCATGATGTTCGACACCTTCACTTTCAAGGCGATCGCGCCAGGAATTGAGGCCGCGCTGGATCCACGCCCCAAGCAATTGCATCTGGATCGAGCGATACAGCGAAATGAGGAGATCATTACCGCTCAGTTCCACCAAGGAATGGTGGAAGCGTCCATTGAGATCCACATGCAACCGATGTGACATGCGTTTCGGCGCCGCCTCCAGCTTGCCCTGGATGCTTTCCAGGGGGCCGAGACTTTTCAGGGTGATGTCGCCCGCCGCCAGACGACCGATAGCCAGCTCGCCCGCCATGACTTCAAGACCGAAACGCACCTGCCATAGGTCCGCGACCTGTTTCGGCGTGGGGGTCCTGATATGGAAGCCGCGCCGAGGGATCGCCTCGATATAGCCTTCCGTCGCCAAACGCATCAGTGCCTCGCGCACAGGCGTCAGGCTCACGCCGAATTTCAGCGATAGCTCTTGCGGATAGAGGCGTGCGCCGCGCTCGAAATATCCAAACAGGATCATTTCCAGGAGCGTCCGGTGCAGCGTCTCCTGCAACGTCTCGCCGGGCTTGCCGACCAGTTGGCCGAGTTCGGATGGATCGGGCAAGGCGGATGTCATGCCGGCACCTTCGGAGCTTCACTCTGGGGCGGCAGGAACGCGCCCAGCAGATCAACATTCGGATCGCCGCCATGCCCCGGCACGTCGCGCGCCACGAGGTTCCCGTCCGCCAGGGATAGCGGCGCCAGGGGCAATTCGTCCCGCAAGGCATTCGGCAGGCGGTTGGCCTCGTAGCACCAGGCCGCTGGCAAGGCTCGGCAAACATGCAGCGCGGCCGATACGCCAACGCTGGTGCCGACGCCATGCGGCGCAAGCCTCAGCCCCTCGCGCGCGCAGAGTTCGCCGATGGCGATGAGGCCGCTGACGCCGCCGGCGCGGGTAATGTTGGGCTGGAGGATGTCGACCGCACCCGCCTTTGCCAGCGCTTCAAAAGCCGGCAAAATGAATTCATTCTCTCCCGCAGCGATCGGCACCGGCGAGGCGCGCCGCACGGCGGCGAGCGCTGCCGGATCATCCGGCGGGATGGGCTCCTCCAGCCAGGCAATATCAAGATCCCGCAGCCCTTCCGCAAGAGCGATGGCGTCCCTCACGCCATAAGCGCAGTTCGCATCAAGCATGAGCTGATGCTGGCCAAGCGCCTCGCGGACAGCTGAGATATGATCGAGGTCCACCGCGATGCCCCGGCCGATCTTCAGCTTCACAGCATGATAGCCCTGAGCGATGAGCTCCCGCGCGGCCGCCGCCGATGCATCGGGTGTCGGCAAGAGCGCGACAGGGCTGACATAAGTTTCAACCGGCCCGGGCGAGCCACCGAGCCGTGTTGCGAGCGGCTGGCCGGCGCTCTTGGCGATCAGATCCCACAACGCGATATCGACCGCCGCGAGGGCCTCGATGGCGGAGCCGCGTGTATGGCCAAGAGCCCGAAAATAGGTCGCGAGATCCGCCAGCATGCTGACCGGTTCACCGAGGTCCTGCCCGATGATCACCGGCGCGACCACGTTCTCGACCAGGCTTGCAACCGCCAGCGGATAAGGCAGGCCAAACCCCTCACCCCAGCCGCTCAAGCCGTTGTCAGCCGTCGCCCTGACGAGCGTTGCATATTGGCCGGTGCGCGGGATGCGCCGAAAATGGCTCGCAGGCGCCAGAATTTCGGGCGGCACATTGGCAAGCCCGCCATACTGGCGCGCAAATGTTGCAGCCAAGGGATAAACGCTAATGCCGACAAGCTTCATGGGCCACCTCGCCATCAAACTTATAAATTATAATTTATTTTTTTCAAGCATCGAGGAAAATGGGCCGATTCCAAAATTTCGTGTTTAATTTGAATATGTTGCCGATGCCACGTCAGGCAAGCGCGATCCGGACGCGGCGATTTTGTTTGCCTTTTTTCTCGATGCCGGTCACCACGACGCTGCCGATTTCGCCGGTACGCCGCACATGCGTGCCGCCGCATGGCTGCAGATCGAGACCCGCGATTTCGACGAGCCGGACGCGGCCCGTCCCCATCGGCGGCTTGACCGACATCGTCTTGACGAGCGAGGGATTGGCGAGAAGCTCATCGTCGGCAATCCAGCGTTCACTGACGACAGCGTCCCGCGCCGCCATGGCCGTGAGTTCGGCGCTGAGCGCATCTTTGTCGAGACTGGCTTCGGGAATGTCGAAATCGAGCCGCCCTTCGCCATCGCCCACAGAACCACCGGTCACCGGATAGGGCAGGATGACCGACAGCAGATGCAGCGCCGTATGCGCGCGCATACGTGCGTAGCGAATGGGCCAGTCGAGCGCGAGAGCCACACTCTCACCGATCTCCGGCCGGCGAGCGCCCTCCCCGATCTGATGCAGAACGGACGAGCGATCCGCGCCGTAGACGGCATTCAAGACGGGAAGACTGGCACCATCCGCCAAGGTCATGGTGCCGCGATCACCGGGCTGGCCGCCGCCCTGCACATAGAAAATGGTCTGGTCAAGCTGTACGCCGGCATCGTCGACGGCGGTCACGCGCGCCGTGGCCTCGCGCAGATAAGCATCGTCACGAAAGAGGAGCTGCGTTTTCATGAGCCAATAATTAAAGCATTGACCAGGCCTTGGGAAGCATCCCCGATCGCAAATCACCTCCACAAGAACGGCGAGCACGCCCGACGCTGGCTCTGTGGCAACACCGGGATCCCCCGCTCCGCCGCGTCAGAAGCCGTGCAGCGCGCCACCATCGACGACCAGGATATGCCCTGTCACATAGCCCGCCGCGCGCGAGGCAAGATAGGTCATCGCCCAACCGATATCCGCACCGCTTCCAAGCCTTTTCATGGGAATACGCCCATCGATCTTGGCCCGCCGCGCCGGGTCGCTGGCTGTCGCCTTGCGGAAAAGCGGGGTATCGATCCATCCGGGAGCCACCCCATTGACCCGCACACCGCGCGGCGCAAGCTCAGTGGCCAGGGCACGCACCATACCCACATGCGCGGCCTTCGCGGCAGAATAGCCGATTACATTCGGTATCCCGAGAAATGAGCTCATCGATGCCGTAAAGAGAATCGAGCCTTTGCCGCTCGCCTCGATCTGCTTGACGAACGCCCGCGAACACGCAAAGGCGCCTGAGACGTGAATATTGAGAACGGCTTGGAAATCTTCCGGTGACATCGCATCGAGCGATTGCTTGACTGTTCGCCCGGCATTGTTGACCAAGATTGAAACGGCGCCGCGCTTTTCCTCCACCATGCCTGCGAAATCGTTCGCCGCATCGAGTTGCGTGACATCGCAGATGAAGCCAGCCGCGTTTTCACCAAGTTCTCGCACAGCCTGGTCAAGCTTTGATCCATCTGTTCCGGTAATCGTCACCCGCGCGCCCGCAGCCAGAAAACAACGGGCCACGTCAAGGCCAAGTCCGCTGCTTCCCCCGGTGATCAGCGCATGGTGGCCGGCTAGCCCGAAGACATCCTTCATTGTGTCATAGCCCGGCAGCTGCATTTGCTTATTCCTCTATACACGCTCTCCGCGCTCGCCTGCGACAAGAGCCCCTCTCATCCAGGAAAACACGCTGGACGCGCACGCGAAGCCGGCTATTCAGGTGCCGCGCACATCGATCAGGATCTTCGTGAAGGCGCCTGGATCGGCGTCCCATGCGCGCATCGCATCCGCGGCCTCTGCAAAGGACGCCACACGGGAAATAATGAGATTGCCGATCTCCGGACGTCGCTTCATCGCCGCAATAACATTCTCAAAATCGACGAGCTGAGCGCCGCGCGATCCTCGAATATCGATCTCCTTCATCAGAAAAAACCTGGTCTCATAAGTTACCGGATTCTTCGCATAACCGACGTAGACGACCCTGCCGCACGAACCGACGATATCGATCGACTGCGTAAAGGTCTGTTCCGCTCCAACGGCCTCGATGACAACTTGCGGGCCATCGTCTCCCGTGAGCTCGGAAATGGCCGCCGCCACATCGACCTGCGAGGCGTCAACAACATCCTCGGCCCTGAGGGCCTTCGCCTGAGCAAGCTTGGCCGCCGCCAGATCAACAGCAATGACCCGCGCGCCCCGAGTGACGGCGCCAAGCACCGCGCCCAGACCGATGACACCGCAGCCGAGCACCACCACCCGCTCGCCTTCCGCCACCTCGGCCCGGCGCACAGCGTGGAAGCCCACCGCCAGCGGTTCGATCAAGGCCAGATCGCGCAACGCCAATCCATCGACAGGGATGATCTTGCCATGCGGCACCGCGATGAACTCGGTCAGCGCGCCTTCCCGTTGCACGCCGAGCGTTTCATTGTGCTTGCAGGCGTTGGGCCGGCCCATGCGGCACGCATTGCAAACGCCACAATTGAAGTAAGGCAGAATGCAAACATGCTGACCGACCTGAAAGTGGCCGGGCACATCGGCACCAATCGTCTCGATGACGCCGGATATTTCGTGCCCCGGAACGCGCGGATATTTGACCAGGGGGTTTTTCCCACGAAAACTGTTCAGATCAGATCCGCAGTAGCCGATATAGGCTGTTCGAATACCGATCTCGCCATTACCCGCTGGCGGCCAGGGTTGCTCCGTGAACGAGAGGGTGCCGGGCTGATCGATGGAGAGAGCTTTCATCACACATCTCGCTCAGACGATCGCTACGGTGCAGCGATCGATATCGTCCCAATCGAGATCGACACCGAGCCCGGGCCGCGATGGCAGCTTCGCAACACCGTTCTCGATTGGCAGGGGGTCCTTCAGGCCGAAGGCAAATCCCTCAGCCGGATAGAGCAGCTCGAAGAAATCACAGTTCTTCACTGCCGCGCAGCAATGCAGATTGACGATTTCGGCGGGGTGAAAGATCGACGTATGGATCTCGCAATTGACGCCGAAGGCTTCCGCCAGCCGCGCGGTTTTCATGACGCCGGTAACGCCTCCGGTCCAGGAGACATCGGCGCGCACGCGATCAACGACGCGGGTCGCGATGCATTCGGCGATGCTGTAGGGATGCTTGGCGAGCACTTCCGTGCCGACCAGAGGTATCTCAAGGGTGCGCGTCAGCTCGCGCAGGGCATGCACATCCTCATCGTAGAGAGGCTCTTCATACCAGTAGTAGCCGAGCCCTTCCAACGCGCGCCCAAAGCGGATCGCCTGCTCCAGGTTGAAAGTCGAGACAGGGTCGGACATCAGCGTGAAATCGGGCCCCACGGCCTCGCGCACAAGGCGGTGAGCCTCCAGGTCCTCCTCCAGATCCTTGCCCGGCGTATGCAGCTTGTAGGCTTTCAGCCCCTCCGCCTTGGCGCGCAGGGCTTCCTTTGCGTAATCCTCCGGCTTTGAAAGGATCATCGAACTGCCATAGACGGGAACATCGTCCCTATAAGCACCAAGATACTTGTAAAGCGGCTGTCCGGCGGCCTCTGCGGACAAGAGCCACTGCAGCGTATCGAACGGACCATAGCCGTAGATGGGCAGATGCCCCCACCAGCGGTCGGCCGTCCGAAACTCATGCCACGCCTTTTCCCGATCGCGCGGATCGCGCCCCAGCATGAAAGGCCGCAAGGTATCGGCAATCAGCTTGCCCGCGCCCTCGGCCGAACGCCCGGCGAAGCCGAAAGTTGTCGCGCTCAGCCCCTCATCCGTCTTCATGGTGACGGCCAGAAACTGGAACGCCGAGAAATCGCCGGTTCGGAACGCGCCCGCATCGAAAGCATCTGGCAGCCGCCGACAGCAGCGCACTTCAACATCGCTAATCTTCATGGCATCGGCCTCAGAACTTTCCAAAGCGCAAATAGGCTTCTTGAGGGTCCATACCCTCCAGAATGGCCTTGCGAACGAGATTTTCCGTCGCGATCGCCTGCTCCGCAGCCGCAACGATCTCTTCGACCTGCGCTTGCGGGATCCGGATCAGCCCGTCGCGATCGCCGATCATGTAGTCCCCGGGCGCGATCACGACATCGCCGATCTTGATATCGACATCGAAAGCGCGCGGCAGCCAGTAGCCCACGATGTCACGGGGTGTATAGCCACGCGACCAGGTCTGGAACTCCAGCGCCAGCAGGAAATTGCTGTCGCGAACATAGCCATCCGCGATGCAGCCCGGCACGCCTTTATTCTTCAATGTCTCGGCCGACAACTCACCCATATTGGCGACGACCCGGTCATTCGGCTGGGAAACCCAGACATGACCGGACTTTGCTTTCGAGAGAAGCCCGGTCCATTCCAGCAATGTCTGGTGCGGATCCGCGTTCGGATCGACCCGCCCGTCGATGGTAAAGGCCGGGCCGGCGAGGACCTTCTCGGGCATATTCGGCCTGATTTCCGCAGGCAGCGTAAAGTCCCGCAGGCCCATGGCCCGCATGACATCATGGACGACGCCAGTATAGCAGCGCTCCAGCCGCGCCGTGAAATTGTCAGTCATCGAGACGTATCCTTTGATTGGCATTGACCGTGTCAGGCAGCCGGCAAGCAAGCCGGTCCGATCGGCTCAAAACTCTTGTAGGTCAGCGCAAATTCGCGATGGCCAAGCTCCTCCGACTTCGTGCGCCCGCCTTGGCCAAGTGAGACCACGAGCTCATGGATCTCGCGCCCCACGTCGTCGAGGGTCGCCTCCCCCGCGAGTATGCGGCCGGCGTCAACATCCATATCCTCCGCCATACGGCGATAGGTTTCCGGATTGGCGCAGATCTTGACGACCGGAGAGATGGCGGATCCGACGACCGAGCCGCGTCCCGTCACGAACAGAACGGCATGGCTGCCACAGGCGATCAGCTCCGCGATCTCGGCGGTGTCATTGATGTTCGGGAACCCGAAACGGACCTCGCCGTCCGGCACGACGTCGAGGAGATAGAGGCCACCCCGTGGGGGGCGGTCCCCCGGCTTGATGAGCCCGGCGATCGGCGACGAACCGGACTTCGCATAGGCGCCCATCGATTTTTCCTCGATGGTGGACAGGCCGCCATCCGCATTCCCCGCGGCAAAAGAACCATATCCCAATGTCGCGTAGTATCGCGCCGCCTTTGCAACGCTGTCCCGCAGAACAGCGCCGAGTTCCGGAGTAATGGCTCGGCTCGCCATGATATGCTCGCAGCCGATGAGCTCGCCCGCTTCCTCGAATATGCAGGCAGCCCCTTCTCCGACAAGCTGATCGAACGCACGGCCTGCCGCGGGATTACCTGTGATGCCCGACGTTCCATCGGACCCCCCGCAGACGGTGCCGACAACGAGTTCGTCTATCCCCATCGGCACCGGCTCTTGCGCCGCAAGCAGGGGCAGCTGCGCCCGCACCCAGGATTGCCCTTCGGCGATCGAGGCGCGCGTGCCGCCGCTCGCCTGGATGACGACCGTTTCCACCGGCCGGCCACTCTGCCGCACCACATGGGCAAGCCCATATTTGTCAAAGCTTTCGCAACCCAGCGATAGCAGAAGCACCGCGCCCACATTGGGGTGCGTGCACAACTCCTCCATCATGCGCTGCGCATAGCCGTTGGGATAGCAGCCGGGAAAGCCGATGAGATGGACATCCTGATCGCGGAACGGCCAGGCGATCTCGCGGGCAACGTGGTGCGCACATTCCACGAGATAGGCGACTGCGACCACATTGCGGATGCCTTTGCGTCCGTCCGCCCGCAGGAAGCCGCGCATTGGCGCAATCGAACCGGGCTTCATGGCGCGTCTCCGTGGCGCGCGCGTGCGTCATCGAGCGTGTGGGTCGCGGTATAGTCGCTCTTCATGTTGTGGACATGCACATGTTCTCCTGGGCGTATATCCGCGGTTGCCGAGCCGATAGGCGCGCCGTATTTGATAATCTTGTCGCCGCACTTGATGTCCCTGGACGCAAGCTTGTGGCCGAGTGGGATATCTTTCGGCAAAACCGCTTCATTTCCAGCGAAGCGAAGCGCGCTGCCCGCCTCGATCCGCCGGCGAACCACAACCACGTTGTCGTCAGGTCCGAGTAAGATCACGCGCCCGTCGAGCGCGTCCGGTGGGTCTGGTTCAGCTTTCATCACCATCTCGCCGTCACGGCACCTCATGAATGCAAGGCCGGGCGCGCCGCCGGCGCCCGGCATTGAGGCCCTCTCTTAGAAAGTCGGGAGGGATGTATTGACGGTTCCCATCCACTTCTTCTGCAGTTCCTGGATTTCACCCGTGGTCCATGCCATGAAAATGGCCGTATTCAGCCAATGCATGAAGTCACCTTCATTGCGGCGCAGGCCGATGCTCATCGGTGCCGACGCAACCACGAATTTCACGGCGAGATTGGGATTGCGTTGCATGAAGGCGGCCGCCAACCCGCCGCTCGTCACGATGCCTTCCACCTGGCCTGCAAGCAGAGCCTGACTCGTGGAGGCGTCATCGTCATAGCGCTGGATGACCGTGCCCTCGACGGCACGCTTCGTCACCGCGATATCATTCGTTGTGGACCGTGTTACGCCGACCTTCTTGCCCTTGAGATCGGCCAGGCTCGTCAGAGCGCTGTCTTTCGAGGTCAGGAAGACCTGCTGATCGACATAGACCGTATTGGTGAAGGCAATTGCCTTCGCGCGCTCCGGCGTAACCGAGAAAGACGAAATGGCGATGTCGATCTTTCCGCTGGTCAAATTCGGAATGCGGTTGGAGGCAACCGTATCGACCACGTTCAACTTCACGCCGAGATCGCGGGCGATGATCTTTGCAAGCCCGACGTCATAGCCGTCCGGCTCCATCTTGTCATTCGTCAATCCGAAGGGCGGAGTGCCAAGACTGACACCGACATTGATTGTTCCGCGCTTGACAATGTCATCAAGCAGGTTCTGCGCCGATGCGGCGCCCGCTGAGGCGACAAGCGCCAGTCCTACGGCTGCGGCTTTCAATACACGAAGCATGTTGTTCTCCCTAGGTTATCGGCTGATGGACGCCATTATTGTGAAACTTCTCATCCAGGCGCCGGCTCGCGAACGACAGGCATGAGCACAGGACAAAATACATCGCCGCGACCGTCAAATAGACGCTCAACGGTTGATAGGTGGCATTGGCGACGATCTGGCCGGCGCGGGTCAGTTCCACGAAGCCGATGATGGACGCCAACGCCGTGTTTTTCACGAGTTGGACGAAGAAGCCCACCGTCGGCGGAATGGCGACGCGCACCGCTTGCGGCACGATGACGAAGCGCATGGTCTTGGGCCAGTTCAGCCCGATCGCGGCCGCGCCCTCCCATTGCCCCTTGCCGATCGCCTCGATCGAGCCGCGCCAGATCTCGCCGAGGAAGGCGGCCGCATAGAGGGTGAAGGCGAAGCCGGCCGCGACCAGCGCCGGCACGTCATAACCCGCGAAGGCGAGGCCGAAATAGGCGATGAAGAGCAGGACCAGCAGCGGGGTGCCCTGAATGACATAGATATAGGCCTTCGCGACGAAGCGCAGCGGCGCATAGAGCGAGATGCGCGCCAGCATGATCAGCGCTCCGAAGATGGCCCCGCCAAATAGGGCCATGCAGGACAAAAGCAGGGTCCATAGTCCCGCCTGTGCCAGGAAGAGGACATGGTTGAAGGAAAAAGTCTGGAACATGACGCTTCTCCTCACCGCCCGACATATTTGAAGGCAAACAACGTGCGATCGAAGACTGCGAACAGGCCTTTGAAAGCCGCAGTCAGCCCAAGATAAATCACAGCGACGATCAGGAAAGCCTCCAGACTACGGAAAGTCAGGCCTTGTATATCGTTGGCAACGCCCGTCAGCTCAGGAATGGAAATGACCGAGACAACGCTGGTCGCCAGCATGATCAGGATGAACTGGCTCGTCAGTGCCGGATAGACTGCCGCCATGGCCGGCTTGAGGATGACGTGACGGAACGTGAGGTAAGGCGACAAACCCAATGCGCGCGCGGCCTCGACCTGTCCCTTGTCGATCGTCTCGATGCCGGCGCGGGCGATCTCCGTGACATAGGCTCCGGCATAAAGTGAGAGCGACAGGATGCCCGCCGTCAATGCGTCCAGTCGTATGCCGATCGCGGGCAATCCGAAGTATACGATGTATATCTGCACGAGGAATGGCGTATTTCTGATGATTTCGACATAGGAGCCCACGATAAGGCGCGCGGCCCTTATCGATGACAGGCGCGCGAATGCTCCGACAATACCGATGACAAGACCAAGCAGCATTGCCGCGGCCGACAGCAGAATCGTGAACAGGCCCGCGTGTACGAACTCGGGCCACCGGGCAAGCGTTCCCGAAAAATCGAAATAGAACATCCATCCTCCCGGGTTCGGGCGCAGACTGGCGCGCGTTCCTCACGACCCGTTCAGCGAAGACCTCTCAAGGGCCTTCTTCTCCAGGCCGACATGCAATGCACCATCACAAGACAACACTGCCGGAGACGAGCCGGCAACATGGAGACAGAACTTCCTTTTTACCAAAACGCAATCACCAGGAACCAGACTCACGAAAACGCTACGATGCCTTTTTCCGGCGCTATATATACTTACCCAAAAATCGTAACTGACCAGGATGCAAGAAATAATACTTTAGGCGACTCGAAGCCCAAACCAGACAGCACCTCAAGACCCGTCGTTATCGGCCTCCAACGCGGCCGCAACACTCGCCAAGGCATCCCTGCGGCTGCATTGCAGATGGAATTCGAGCGCCTCGCAGGTCTTCTCCAGCGATCCCCCGGCGATCGCGGCGATCACCTCGCGGTGCTCGCCGACGGAGCGGATATGATCCCACGCATTGTAGATGAACGTCGTATGCGTCTGTTCCAGCAGGCGCATATGCCACTCGGCCACGAGCGAATTCCCCGCCGCGAGAATGATCTTCTGATGAAACTCGCGGTCGAAGACAAGCGCCATAGCAAGATCATCAGGCGTATCCATATGCGCGAAATGGGCATGTTGATCCAGAGTCTGCTCAAGCGACGCCACGAACTCGGCCGTCATCTGGTGCCTGCCGAACAGTTTATGCACGGCGTTCATCTCGATCATGATCCGCGCTTCATAGATCTCCTCGACCTCCGCGCTTGTAAAGCGCCTGACGACCGCACCCTTGCGCAGCGGCGAAACCACAAGTCCGTCGGCCTCGAGCCGCAGGAGCGCTTCCTTGATGGGTGTGGGGCTGATCGACAACTCGACCGCCAGTTCCTCCGGCAACAGCCGCCGCCCCCCGGCCAACTGGCCGTTGAGAATGCGGGTTCGCAGTTCGCGGTAGGCCTGATCAGCCAATGTAGCACGGACGAAGCTTGCCATAGCGGCATCATTTCCCATGTCTCGGCGCCCGATGCAATATCTTAGATAAAAAATTTTCTATTTTCCATGGAAGATTGTTCGGTTAGGATCTGCGCAAGCAGGAGGCGGCTGCCCCTGATGGTGAACCCGCCAGCCTTCTGAAATTCACGATGGACAAGGCCGGCACGCACTGGCCTCAAAAACCGCCACATGCCCTTGGGAGACTTGATGACAATGACCAGCCTGGCGCCGTCGGCACATGCCGCGTCCAGCACCGCGCCCTTCGTAGCTCTCCAGGACATCACGAAGTACTTCGGGTCCTTTCAGGCGCTCGATCACGTCAATCTGGACGTGCGACGCGGCGAACGCATCGTCATCTGCGGGCCATCGGGCTCGGGCAAGTCCACGCTGATCCGTTGCATCAACGGTCTGGAGCAGGTGAAGAGCGGATCCATCGTCATCGACGGCGCCGTTCTCAGCGGCGAGCGCCGCGCCTTGATCGCTTTGCGACGAGACGTCGGCATGGTCTTCCAGCATTTCAACCTGTTTCCCCACCTCACCGTGCTGGAGAACTGCATGCTGGCCCCGGTCCAGGTACGCGGGCAGGCGCGGCCGGAGGCACGCGACGTCGCCCTGTCTTTTCTACGCAAGGTGCGCATCGAGGATCAGGCCGAGAAATACCCAGCGCAGCTGTCAGGGGGGCAGCAGCAGCGCGTCGCGATCGCCCGGGCGCTATGCATGCAGCCGAAGATCATGCTGTTCGATGAGCCCACCTCCGCCCTCGATCCGGAGATGGTCAAGGAAGTGCTCGACACCATGGTTGCCCTCGCTGAAGAGGGGATGACCATGCTGGTCGTGACCCATGAGATGGGTTTTGCGCGACAGGTGGCGGACCGCGTGATTTTCATGGATCGCGGCCGCATCGTCGAGGAAGCGCCGCCCGACACGTTCTTCGGCACGCCGCGCCATGAGCGCACCCGCGTCTTCCTGGCGCAACTCCTGCACTGACATCCCAAGGCTCGCAGACAAGGCGCCCAGACAGGACGCGCCAACCTGTTCGCCCTCCCCCTTTCCGACCCAAGCGGGATACACCCCATGAAGATCGTCGCTGTAGAGCCTTTCATCCTTCATCTGCCGCTGACCGCCAGCTCCATCTCCGACTCCACCCACAACATTACCCACTGGGGCGTCGTCGGCGCGAAAATCACGACGGACACGGGCCTTGAGGGCTTCGGCTTCACAGGCACCCATGCCCATCTCCCCTCCGACCGGCTGATCACCGCCTGTATCCGCGACTGCTATGCACCATTGCTGGTTGGCGAGGACGCGACGGAGCATGCCCGGCTCTGGACGAAGCTCGCGCGCTATCCCGCTCTGCAATGGGTGGGGCGCGCCGGCATCACGCATCTCGCGCTCGCGGCTGTCGACATCGCCTTGTGGGATCTCAGGGCAAAGCAGGCTCAGCTTCCGCTCTGGCGCTACCTGGGTGGGGCTCACCATGCCGGCGTGGAAGCCTACAATACCGATATCGGCTGGCTGTCGTTTTCTCTTGAGCAGGTCCTGGAAGGCACCCGGCGCGCCATTGAGGTGGACGGCTTCCAGCGCATCAAGATCAAGGTGGGCCACGACAATCCGATGACCGACATCGCGCGGCTCACAGCCGTACGACGCGCGGTCGGGCCGGAGATTCGCATCGCCATCGACGGCAACGGCAAATGGGACCTGCCGACATGCCTCAGATTCTGCGCCGCCGCCAAGGATCTCGACATCTTCTGGTTCGAGGAGCCGATGTGGTATGACGATGTGGGCTCGCATGCGTCGCTCGCCCGCGCGACGAGCATCCCGGTCGCGCTCGGCGAACAGCTCTACACGCTCGACGCTTTCCGCGCCTTCATCGAGGCCGGGGCGGTGCACTATGTGCAGCCTGATGTCACCCGGCTTGGCGGCATCACCGAGTATATTCAGGTCGCGGATCTCGCCCACGCGCATCGCTTACCGATTGCCCCCCACGCGGGCGAGATGAGCCAGGTGCATGTGCATCTGTCGTTCTGGCACCCGGCGGCCAGCATTCTCGAGTATATCCCCTGGATCAAGGATCACTTCGAGGAGCCGATAGCGGTCAGGGATGGCCTCTACATCAGGCCCGAGCACCCCGGCGCCGGCACCACCCCCCTGGCCAATAGCCTTGCGGGGTTCAGCCAGCCCGTCGCGTAGCGCGGCGCCTCCGCCGGCGGAAACGCGGTCGGCCTTGGACGATCTGGCTGTCATTGGAGAACGAAGAAGTCCTCCACACGGCGCTTCGCCTTGATGAGCACGGGAAGAAAGACCCTCTCCATCTCAGCGACGGAGAAGCGGTCTTTCTGCGTGGAGACATTGATCGCTGCCGCGATGTCGCCGGAGCGATCATGGACGGGCACGGCGATCGATCGCAGGCCGAGTTCCAATTCCTCGTCGACGATGGCATAGCCCTGGCTTGCCGCCATGCCGATGAGCGCGCCAAGTTCGCGCAGATCCGTGACCGTGTTCGGCGTCCGCTTCCCGCGTTTTGTCCGCGCGAGGAAAGCTTCGAGCTGATGAGCCGTCAGGCCGGACAGCAGAACGCGCCCCATCGACGTGCAATAGGCCGGCAACCGCGCGCCAACATGAAGGTCCGTCATGACGATATGAGGACCGGGCACGCGCGCGACATACACGACATCATCGCCCGAGAGGGCAGACGCCGAACAGGATTCGCCCAGCTCTTCCGCAACCCACCGCAAGATGGGCTCCGCATAGGACCATAGTCCAGTCCCACCTAGCCAGAGCCGCGCGACCGACAGTAACTTGGGCGACAGCGAGAAAATCCGGCCGGATTGCGTGGCGTAACCTACCTCTACCAGGGTGAGCAGGAAGCGGCGCGCCCCGGCGCGCGTCAGCCCCGCCTTCGCGGCCATCTCCGCCAGGGTCATCCCGGATGGATGGGCGGCAAGAATTTCAAGCACGACGAGCCCCCGCCCGAGTGAACCCACGAGATCACGGGAAGGCTTCTCGGCTGTCGTCTCCATTGTTCCAGCACCCTCAACTGAGCGTTGACTCCCAACGAGTCGCAGCACTAAAGTATCACATACAGAACATATGTTCGCAATTCGAACAATTTTCGGGAGAGGATAGCCGATGGCGAAGTTCCTGCCACTGGCCCAAGCGGTCGCCGAGAACCTCAATGATGGCGATATCGCTGCTTTTGAGGGCTTCACCCATCTCATCCCGACAGCGGCGGCGCATGAGGCGATTCGGCAGAACTTCAAGGACCTGACGCTCATCCGCATGACCCCTGACCTCGTCTACGATCAGATGATCGGCATGGGCATGGCCAGGAAGGTGATCTTCTCCTATGCCGGCAACCCGGGGGTCGGGCTGCTGCGACGCATGCGGGATGCGATTGAGAACGGCTTTCCGCATCCCATCGCGATCGAGGAGCACAGCCACGCCGCGATGGCCAACGCCTACGAGGCGGGAGCGGCCGGACTGCCCTGCGCGGTCTTTCGCGGCTATCGCGGCGCTGGCCTCGCCGAGGTCAACCCCAACATCAGGCAGGTCACCTGCCCCTTCACCGGCGAGGTTCTCGCCGCCGTGCCGGCGCTGCGTCCGGACGTCACCTTCATCCACGCCCAGAAGGCAAACAAACGGGGCGACGTTTTGGTGGAAGGCATCATCGGCATCCAGAAGGAAGCCGTTCTGGCCGCCAAGAGAGCGGTCGTCACCGTCGAGGAAGTGGTCGATGATTTCGACGACCTTCACCCGAACCTGACGGTACTGCCGGCATGGACCGTGACGGCGATTGCCGTGGTGCCGGGCGGCTCCCACCCATCCTACACGCAGGGTTACTACGAGCGCGACAACGCCGCCTATCTCGAATGGGACGAAATCGCCGCCGACCGCGACCGGTTTCGTGAATGGATGCAGAAGAACGTCATCGAAGCGGGCATTGAGGATTTCGCAGCCCGGGTCGCGAATCTGAGGAAGGCAGCATGAGCACGTTCACCCCCAACGAGATGATGACGATTGCCGCCTCGCGCGCCTTGAAGAACGATGATGTCTGCTTCGTCGGAATCGGGGCTCCATCCGCGGCCTGCAATGTCGCGCGGCTCACCCATGCGCCCGACATCACCTTGATCTATGAGAGCGGCACGATCGGGACCGCTCCGGATGTGCTTCCCTTGTCCATTGGCGACGGCGAACTGTGCGAAACGGCGACCACCACGGTCTCCGTGCCCGAGATGTTCCGCTATTGGCTGCAGGGCGGACGCATCTCCATCGGCTTCCTCGGCGCAGCGCAGATCGACAAATTCGGGAATATCAATACGACCGTGATCGGGGATTATCACCACCCGAAAACACGGCTGCCGGGCGGCGGCGGCGCACCGGAAATCGCGACCTCCTCGCAGGAAATCTATATCACGATGGCGCAGTCAAGGCGGGGCATGGTCGAGACAATCGACTTCTTCACCTCCTTTGGCCATGGTGAGGGCGGCGATCATCGGCAGCGCCTCGGCATCGACACGAAGGGGCCGACCTTGCTGATCACGGATCTCGCCATCTGGAAGCCCGATCCGGTTACGAAGGAATTCACGGTCGTGTCGTTGCACCCCGGCGTGACGCGGCAGCAGGTCCAGGACACATGTGGCTGGACGGTGAAATTCGCAGATGAACTCCCTGTGACGCCACCTCCAACGGAGCTCGAACTGGTTACACTGCGCGATCTGAAGGCGCGTACGGACGCCGCGCACAAGGGCCCGGCCGAAAAGGCCTGAGCGCTTTGCGAATCCCTCAGGACGGCATTCGCTTGAGATTGCGCGAACAAGGCAAGCGAATGTTCCTCAGTGCCGGGCAAGTGGCCTGCGACGGCGACTTCCCGGCGGGTCGAGGCCTTCCATTCCCGGCGACAGAAAGACAGCCCACGGCGCTTCAACAGGACAGGAGTTTTCTGGCCGATGTGGCCGATGCATGGCTTGGCCGAAAGCCGAGGGAATATGCCCAGATCGTCACAAAGCTGTTACATAGATAATTTAGCCTTACTTGTTTAAATTGACTAACATGGCTTTCATATTGGATAGCAAGCTTCTCTGATCATCGACTTCTATATTGAAAACTGTCTTGTCGCAGATCTCTTGCCACTTCTCCAGAAGCCGCTGCGACATCTCCTTTCCCTCATCAGTCAAGATAAGATTCTTGATCCTTCGGTCATTCGCATCCTGCTGCCGAAGCACCAGGCCGGACTTCTCAAGCTCGTCAATCAGCCGTACGGCGCTTGGACCTTCGATCTCGAGGTAGGCGGCCACTGAGGTTTGTGTGAGATCTCCCTCCTTGGACAAGGCCAGCAGCGCACGTGCGCGCGCCAGAGTAACACCCTGGTGACGCAGTTCCTCCTTGAAGGAATTGATGAGTTTCTGCCTGACCTTCAGGAGTTGTGAAAGAACTTCATTCCCAAGGACAGCCTCCTGCCTCAGTGAAGTCTCTTCTTTCCGGACGCTCGTCATACGATCCTCTGCCAGCCCCAGCGCATCACCTCGATAGAATGAGCTACCTTCCGCGAATCTCACTCGCTGGAAATTTGCACAAGGCGGCAATTTGATGCGCTAACCGGTTAGATCGTGCGTCGATCTCCATTGTAAGTGCGCCAGCGCACACCAGGCGACCGCCGGCGCAGCAAACTCACAACGTTGAGAAGTAAAAAGAAGGCGGCGCAAGCGCCGCCTATTGAGTTGGGTCAATATCTGGAGGTCAGTCCAAATATCAACTCCCAATTCGCTGGAATCACTCCGGGAAGTCAAGCGCGTAACAGTACCCTCACTATTGAGTAGATATATAATTGATTATGCTAACTAATTGTGTTTCATCGATCACACCTATTCATCTAACAGATTTGATTGCCCATAATCTGCCGCAATGCAATTGCTTATCTTCGCTTTCTGGTGAACCTAAGACGAACTGCACGACGCAAGCGCTCTGCAGCAAGTTTGAACACCGGAGATTTACGATGAAGCTGATCAAGAGCCTTTTGCTCGGCAGCGCTGCTGGCTTTGCCGCCGTTGCGGGAGCACAAGCCGCCGATCTTCCCATGACCAAAGCGGCACCGGTCGACTATGTCCGCGTGTGCTCCGTGCATGGCGCGGGGTTCTTCTACATTCCTGGCAGCGACACCTGCATCAAGCTGGCCGGCCGCGTCCGCGCTGAATTCATGTACCAGCAGCCGCTCAACAACGGCCTTGGACAGGGCCGGAATCGTGACGCCACCGGCTTCCGTGGTCGTGGCCAGCTCGACGTCGACGCCCGCACGTCTTCCGAATGGGGCGTGGTCCGCGCCTATTTCCGCTTCCAGCTGACGCGTGATTCGGGCGCCTTCCGCGCCTCCTATGATGGCCCGCAGGGCAGCTCGACGAATTCGAACCTCGACAAGGCCTTCATTCAGTTCGCCGGCATCACGGCCGGTGTCGCCCAGTCGTTCTTCGACTTCTACGCGTCGGCCGCGAACTTCGCCTCCGCTCCGGGCACATCGATGGGCTCGGACAACGGCAACACCCAGTTGCTCGCTTACACCGCGACCTTTGGACAGGGCTTCTCGGCAACGATCGCCCTCGAAGACCGTAACCAGCGCAACGTCACCGCCGGGACCGGCGTTGGTCGCGGCTACTACGCGGTCGCCGGTGAGCGCATGCCCGACGTCGTTGCCGCTCTACGCGTCGATCAAGGCTGGGGTTCGGCTCAGCTGTCAGGTGCCGTCCGTCAGCTGAATGCCAGCACCATCTATGGGAACCAAAACTTCGGTAGTCGTGTCGACACCGAGTGGGGCTACGCAATCCAGGCCGGCTTGAAGCTCAACCTGCCCGCGCTTGCCGCGGGTGACGCCCTATGGCTGCAGGCTGCCTATGCTGAGGGCGGCTTGAACTACCTCGGCATCACCGGGCCGACGCTGGGCACCTACACCTCCTCTTACATCCCCACGGCGGATGCGGTGCTCGTCAACGGTCAATTGGAAAAGACCAAAGGCTGGAACGTTCTCGGCAACTTCATCCACTACTGGACGCCCAGCCTGCGCTCCACCCTGTTCGGCAGCTTCTGGCAGGTCGACTACGGCAGCAAGGTCACCAGCAACACCATCTTCCGCGACTACAAGATCTACCAGGCAGGTACGGGCCTGATCTGGTCGCCGGTCAAGGCGATGGATATCGGCGTCGAAGTCCTCTACGCGAAGTTCGATCCGAGCCGCCGCTGGAATGACAGCGTCTACCAGAAGGGCTCCGAAGATCAGTGGCAGGGCCGCATCCGCTTCCAGCGCGATTTCTAAGCTCTCTGGAAGTGCCGGCTGGCGATCGCCAGCCGGAGGACTTCACGAGGCCGGTACCCGAGAGGTGCCGGCCTTTTCGCTGTTATAAGCGCGCGCCCCGCTCGATGCGCGTGCTCGCCCCGACGCTATCAGAGTGAAGGCCGGGAAGGCTCGCAAACCCCGCTGAACTGCAGTATACACATCGATCATATCTGAAGGTTCAAGAATAGATCTGTTGCGGGGGCAAAGCGATGGCACTGCGTTCCGATGGGCAAGGCGTACCTCAAGCCCCTGCCACGGTTCTGATCGTGGGGAGCGGCCCGGCGGGGTTATTCGCTGCCTCGGAACTTCTGCGCCACGGCGTCAGGCCGCGCATCGTCGAGAAAAGGCTCGCGCCGCACCACGAAACACGCGGCACGGTCATCCAGCCCGCCGTCCTGGAAATCCTGGATCGCGGCGGCCTGATTGATCCTTTTCTCAAGGCCGGCACGCGTATCGAGTACATTCAGATCCTCGGGCCGGGCTTGCGCGAATTGGCGCGCGCGGATCTCGCCGGCATCGGCAGCAAATACGAGTTCCAGTGCAGCCTGCCCCAGTGGCGCACGGAGACCATCCTGCGCGAGCACCTGGCGAATGAGGGCATCGCGGTCGAATACGGAATTGACGTCAAATCGATCGATGAGGACCCGACGGGCGTCCAGGTGACGCTCGAGATCGACGGCCGCACGGAGACCCTGGCTGCGGCCTATGTGCTGGGAGCCGGCGGCGGGCACAGCGTGACCCGACACGCGATGGGGCAGCATCTCGTCGGCGAGACCTACGACGGTCGCTACATCGTCGCCGATGTGGCGCTCAGGCTTTCCACGCCGCCCGCCCATGGCCGCGTCATCGTCGGACCTGACGGCTTTGTCCTGGTGTCGCCGCTTCCCGACGATCGTTGGCTGATTTTTGTCAATCGCGATGACAACGATCTGCGCGACGCCCTTCCGACCGAGGCCGAGCTCAGCACGCTGCTCAACGCACGCGTCGGCACTGACGTGGGTCTGCATGATCTGCGTTGGGCCTCCTATTTCAGGATGCACAAGCGCGCCGTTCCCAGCCTGAGTGACGGACGACGCTTCCTGCTTGGCGACGCGGCGCATATGTCGAGCCCGCTGGGCGGCGAAGGCATCAATGCAGCCTTCATGGATGCGGCCGATATCGCATGGAAACTCGCCCTGGTGCTCCACGGAGCCGCCAAACCGACGATTCTCGACAGCTATGCCGTCGAGCGAGGAATGGCCGACCAGCACGTCCTCGAGGTCTCGGATGAAATCCATAATTTCATCATGGGGCTCGTTGCCCAATGTGGCAGCGATCCCGCGCCCTCACTCCCACCGGGAAGTCCTGCCGAGGTTCTCCTCACCCTGCGGAAACGGTCGATGCTCGACGTAAGCTACGCGGGAAGCGCGTTGATCGCGCAGCAACCGGCCAAGGATGCAATCGGCACGCGCCTTCCGACCTGGCATCGCTTGAGCGGAACGAGCCACCATCTCATCGTTTTCGACAATACGCCGGGCCGTGAATCGTTACGCGCCCGCTGGCATCCCACCGTCTCGATCATCGATGGGCGCAGCATCGGCCTGGAGCCGCCAGCAACCGGCGTTTCCGACACCGGCGCCATCCTCATCCGCCCCGATGGCTTCATCGGCTTCCGGGCGTCCGCATTGGACGATATCGCGATCGGTGCGCTCGACGCACATCTGGCGGCCTATCTCACGCCCCTGCCCTCCAGGACGCCCGAAGAGACGCCAGCCGCCGTGGCTTAGCTAACGTCCGGTGGACCTCCTGCGATTGCGCTGAAGCCGTTTATACAGGCCCTCCCATTAGACGGATGCTGGCGAGATCAAGGAATGAGAAGTGCGCCGGCGAAACCCGGAGGACAGGGAAGCACCTGCATTGCGCCCCACAGACACCCGTTTTGGGCTTTGGGGCGCGAAAATCACGAATCATCAGGCGATCAGTCGGGGCTTTCTCGCCCCATAATTCAGGGTCTTGCGCCCCATATGCGCCCCAGCTGGGGGCGCAACGGAAAGCGAAGAAAATGACAAAACCGCCATTCCCCGTAAACTGCTGATTCAGAGTGTTTTTTAGGAGGGGAGATGGCGCGCCGGGGAAGATTCGAACTCCCGACCCCCAGATTCGTAGTCTGGTGCTCTATCCAGCTGAGCTACCGGCGCGCGTCACACTGATGAAGCAATGTGTTGCTGTCATCAGGTGAGGTCGGTGAATTAGAGCCTCCCGCTTCGCTTGGCAAGCCCCTTTAGTCACAACACTGAAAGAAAGTGACGAGCTGGGGATAACCTCGCGAAACCCGCCTGCGAGGAACCGTGGTGCGGCGGAGACGCGGAGCGTTGCTGTCCAGCTATAGCTGGCGACTGGCCAAAGACATTCCCGCGGAGCTTGGCAGCATTTCCGTGTCCGGAGTTGCAATGGACCGTCTGGTGCGGACTTGCCCTGCTTAAAAATTGACGTGCAAAGAAATCGAGCATGTCCGCCGAATCGATTCGACGGACATGCTCCGGAAAGGGCATCGCCCCCTTCCGTGCTGAGGCACTGACCTTACCAAGGCAATGCTTCCGCCCATCCGCCTGTGCTTACGAGCGGGCAGACCGCACTCAGCTCCGTCTGATGGACGCCTGCCAGTGGTGATGAAGAGCCTCCACGTCTCCGCTGGTCAGGATCGGCATTGCCGTCTGCAACTGATCATCCGTCCAGTCCCACCACCTCATCGCGAGGAGCCTCGCAATCTGGCCGTCATCGAAGCGCTTGCGGATGGGCTTGGCGGGATTTCCGCCCACGATGGCGTAGGGCTCCACGTCCCGCGTTACCAGCGCGCGTGTCCCGATGACGGCGCCGTCGCCGATCCGGACGCCGGCCATGATGATGGCCTCCGAGCCGATCCAGACGTCGTTTCCGACCACGGTGTCGCCTGCAGGCCGATATCCGTTCTGCGCGCCGGCGAAAGCCGGCTCTTCCGGCATCCAGAAGAACGGAAAGGTGCTGATCCAGTCGTTTCGGTGACCTTGATTGCCCGCCATGATGAAGGCCGCGCCCGAGCCGATCGAGCAGAAACTGCCGATCACCAGTTTGTCGGCGCCCTCGTCAGGGAGGAGATACCGCGCGCAATCGTCGAAGCTGTGGCCGTGATAGTAGCCGGAATAATAGCTGTAACGGCCCACGATGATGTTCGGGTTCGTGACTTGCTTGTCCAGCGTCATGCCCTTGAACGGGCTTTCGAAATAGTTGTTCATCGGGTGTCTCTCTGCATGCGTCCGCTCGCCGCTCGGATTCGTCCAAGCAGCAGGGTCGCGAGGCGCCTCTGGGGCCTCGCGCAGGCTCCTCGCGCGGGGGCCTGGTGTCAGTCCCGCGGGAGCACGATGCAGATGGTACTCGGTGCTGCCTTCATGCTGCTTTTCTAGCGGAGATGCGGCTGTGATCCAATGCCCGATCACAGCCCCCGGATTGCGCCTCCCCCAAGCGGCCTGAAGCCAACGGTCCCGGAGGTCAGGCGGAGCGATCCGGTATAACGATACGGAAATGCGCGCCCTTCTCGGAGGGCTCAAGCGTGATGTCTCCGCCATGCAGATGGACGAGCTCGGCCGCAATGGCGAGACCGAGACCGGAGCCGCCCGCGCGGGTCGTGCCCTGAAACGCCTCGAACAGCTTGCCACGGGCTTTCTCGGCGACGCCTGGCCCGTTGTCGATGATATCGATGGTCACCGCGCTGGGGCGCTCGCTGTCGCGCCGTGCTGTCAGGACGAGACGACGCGGTTCGCCGACAGGCGGATGCTGCTCCATAGCCTGCAGGGCGTTGCGGCACAGGTTGAGCAGCACCCGTGACATCTGCTCGGCATCCGCGTCGATGACGAGATCCGGCTGAATGTCCTGCACGAACGCGAGGTCGTCGCCGACATCAAGGAGATCATGCAGGTCCGAAAACAGTGGCGCGGCCGGCACACGCCGGCGCTGGGGCACGGGCTCGGCGGCGCCGCCATAAGCGAGTGTCGCCTGGCAGAAATCGATGGCCCGTCCCAGCGTGGCAACGAGCCGTGGCGCGAAACGCGCCATCGCCGGATCGGCGACCTGAACGAGACGATCGGACAGAAGCTGCGCCGCCGTCAGCATATTGCGCAAGTCGTGGTTGATCTTGCTGACGGCGAGGCCGAGCGCCGCGAGGTGCCGCTTCTGGCGCAGGACATCCGCCAGGCTGTGCTCCATCTCCGCGAGCGCCCGTTCGGCAATACCGATTTCGTCGCTGCGCGTGGAGGGCACGATGATGCGGCTTGCATCCTCCGGGGCGGACGCGAAAGCCGCGACATTCGCGGAGAGGCGCCGCACGGGACGGACGATCAACCAGTGCAGGGCGAGATAGACCAACCCGGCCGTGATCGCCGAGATGATCAGGGACACAAGGAGAATCCGGCGGGAGAAATCGAGCATCGCCGACCGGAGCGGCCGCGGATCGATGATCATTTCCACGAAGGCGGCGGTGCCCATTCCCGGCCCGATGACCCGCACCGGCTGGTCGCCGGTCCCCAGCAAGGTGCGGAAGGCGTCCACGATCAGGGTCGGCCAGTCAGGCTCGCGCAGGTCGATGGTCTCGGCCACCTCGGACGGCGTATCGGCAAGGGCGACGAGATGGCGGGCGCCCCCCACCTTCACGGCAATAGCCTGCGCGCCGACGCTCGCGAGAAGCTTCTGCTCGAAGGCCGGGTTGATGCCGCCCTCGGGCGCGGCCTCGAGCACGAGCCCCGCAACCTGGGCGGTGGACAGCCTGTCGTTGAGCCAAGAAACACGAAAACTCGCGATCGACGGTCCGTAGATCAGCACTTCGGCAATCATGACGAAGAGCACGGTGAGGATCAGGAGGCGCGCCGAAAGGCCGAACAAAGGCGCAGAGCCACCACCCGGTTGAGGCCGCGCCGCGCCCTCAGCTCCGAGAATTGGCGGAAGTTGGGAACGGGAGCCCTCCATCCGCTTGGTCCATCAACCGAAAGATCGCAGGAAACGTACCATGCCCTTCACCCATCGACTCCGCGTCTGCGGTCCATAGAAGCTCAAGGCCGCATCCCTGGAAACAGCGGAATAGGTCGATGTCGGCATTTCCAGCCGGGAGAACTGCGCGATCGTCAACCCTTCCGCTATGGCAAGCGTCCAGGGGACGATGAGTTCCCCGGCCGCCGGACCGACGATCGCGCATCCCAGGATGCCGCCGCGCCTGGTCAACACCACCTTGATCTCGCCCGCAGCCGCGCGATCCGCCTCGGCGCGCTCATTCTGGGCAAAAGGCGCGCGCAGGATACGCACTTCGCCATGCCGGGTGCGCGCCTCGGCTTCGCTGAGGCCGACCGCCGCGATCTCCGGGTCCGTCATGGTGAGACGGGGGGCGGCGGGAGCGGCGGGCGCCGTGCGGAACAGGATGCCGCGAACGATTCGGCGCGCCTCGTCCTTGGCGAGATGCGCTGCGAAATGGCTGTCCGTGCCTTCGCCCGACGCCAGCCCAAGGGCGTAGACGCGGCGATTGCTGGTCGTATGGCCACGCCGCAGCGCGATCCCTGTCTCCGTGGTGGCGATGCCGGCGGCTTGAAGATCCAGCCCTCCGAAAGTCGGCTTGCGCCCCACGGCCGCGCAGACATGGCTCGCCTCGATGGCGATGTCGCCATCACCCTCGGTCTCCACCTCCACATTGAGCGCGTCGCGGGTCGCCTCCACACGCTTCACCGTGGCATGCTCATGGATCGTGATACCTTCCCGCCGCAGCGCGGCAAGAGCGAAGGCAGCGATCTCCCGGTCCTCGCGGCGCAGGGCCGGACCACGATCGATCAGTGTCACCTCAGCGCCCAGGCGCCGTTGCGCCTGCGCCAGCGTCACCCCCGTGCGGCCGGCACCAATAATGACGAGGCGCTCCGGGTGATGGGTCGTGTCGAGGATGCTGTCGTCGGTGAGAACGTCGATATCGGCGAGGCCGGCAATGTCCGGGATGACGGGCTCCGACCCGGTCGCGATCAGGAACCGGCGCGGCGTGACCGTGGTCTCGCCCACGCGCAAGCTGCGCCCATCGATGAAACGCGCCTCGTCCTGCAGAATGCGCACGCCGAGCGCAGCAAGACGATAGGGAGATTCCTCGGCAACCGACGCCGCGACGACCCGTTGCACATGGGCATGGACGCGGGGGTGGTTGATCCGCGCCGCCCCGGCCCCCATGCCGAGAAAGGCCGAATCACGCGCGGCGCGTACATGGGCGCCCGCATAGGAAAGGGCAGCAGACGCGGCCGCGCCGGCGCTGCGCCAGGGGCCATCCAGCGTCTGATTGGCAACGAGCACCACAGGCGCACCAAACAGCGCCGCGGTCGCCGCCGCCGTGAAGCCTCCCGGTCCGGCGCCGACCACGCAGAGGTCGGGACGCAGGATCTCAGCCATGGTTGCTCCGCTCGGCGACGAGGTCGGCAATGGCCTGCCTCAGCTCCGGGATGCCCGTGCCGCTGCGGCTGGAGGTTGGGGCTATGCCCGGGAATGCTGCCGGCCGCTTTGCGATCGCCGCCTGAGTGGCCTCCAGTCGAGCGGCAAGCGCCGCGGCCGTGAGTTCATCGGCCTTGGTCAGGACGACCTGATAGGAAACCGCCGCCACATCAAGCATGTCGAGCACTTCGGCGTCGATGTCCTTGATGCCATGCCGCGCGTCGATCAGCACATAGACGCGGCCCAGGGTGGAACGTCCCTTGAGATAGCTGCGGATCAGGCGCGTCCAGGCGGCCACCTTCTCCTTGCCGGCGGCCGCATAGCCATAGCCGGGCATGTCGACCAGGGTAAAGGCCGGGCCCATGCCGATGGTGAAGAAATTCAGCTGCTGGGTGCGCCCGGGCGTATGGGATGTGCGCGCCAATGTCTTGCGGCCGGTCAATGCATTGACGAGGCTCGACTTGCCAACGTTGGAGCGGCCGGCAAAGGCGATTTCGAGCCCCCCGAGCGGAGGCAGACTGTCCCGCCCGGCGGCGGCCCAGACGAAATCCGCAGGCCCCGCAAAGAGCTTGCGCCCTGTTTCGAGCAAGATGGCGTCAGTGCTGGATGTCGCATTGGTCATGCGCATCTTATCGAGCTTTGGCCGGAATTCTGCAAGCACCACCGTCGCCTGGAGTAAGCAGCCGTGAATCTTTGGCGGAATGGGCCGGCAGCGGTGCTCAGAACCCCATACGTCCCAGGGTGTCATCGCGGTCGACGAGGCGGTGCTTCAAGGCACCCGCGACATGCAGGATGAGCAGGACCACGAGGCCATAGGCGAGTGCCGTATGAATGAAGCGCAACACCGTAAACAGGCCGGCGTCGGGATGGACGAGATCCGGCATTGCGAACAACCCGAAGGGACGGGTGGGCAGGCGCAGCGGCGATGCCGAGGCCATCAGCCAGCCGGTCAGCGGCAGCGCCGCCATCGCCCCATAGAACAGGACATGGACGAGCCGTGACATCTGCCGCTCGGCCCGCCGCATCGCCTGCGGTGGAGGCGGCGATGTCCTGAGCCGCCAGACAATGCGCCATACCACCAGGACCAGGGCGACCAGCCCGTATGACTTATGGGCCTGATAAAGCGCGAAGGTTGTCCCGAGATCCGCATGAAGGCGGGTCATGATCAGGCCAAGCGCGACGAGCCCGACGAGGAGGGCCGCCATCACCCAATGCAATACCCGTCCCTGCAGACTCCAGCGAACAGCGGCGGGTAGCGACCTGGGCTTCATTCCTGTGACGCCTCGGTCGATACGGTGATCGTCACGTCGTCGGAAACCAGCGGCTGGCCATTGATCATCCCGAACTGAGACCTCTGGACAACGCCTTTCGCGACAAAATCGACCACGGCATGGGAGCGGCCGGGATCCCGGGATACGCTGACAGTGAACACCGCCGGCCTCGTCACGCCGAGCATGGTCAGATCGCCGGTGACGATGACGGTCTGTTCGTCGCGCTTCTCCACGGACTGAGACGCGAAGGTAATCGTGGGATGGCGCGCGACATCGAGGAAGCCGGGCGCTCGAATATACTCATCGAGATCGCGCGACCCTGTGTCGAGCGATGCGGCCACCACGTTGAACGATACGCGGCTGCGTGACGGGCGGTTGAAATCCAGCGCGAGGCGCCCCGAGAATTGCCGGAAAATGCCGTGTGTCTGAGGGAAGCCCACCGCATCGATCACGAAGGTAATGGTCGTGCGCGCGGGATCGATCCGAAAGGCAGACTGAGCCAGCCCGGCGGAAGGCGCCAGCATGATCAGGAGAAGAAGCAACGGTTTGATGCGCATCACGCACACACGCGAGCCTGGCCGCGCCACCGGTTTGCATTAGCCCCGACGCATGATCCCGAAACGCTTGGTCCTCTGACTTTGGAGGATGGCTCGGCGTTTCGGAGAAGATCACGCACCAGTCAGGCCGTGTCTCGGAGCCCCCGATCTGTTCCCGACAGATCGCACGAGGCGCCGGGACAATCATAAACGCGTTCGCGCCCGCGCCGCACTATTCGTGCGGGCGGGCGCTTCAAAGCTTTGTGAGGCAGAGCCCGGCGCATGTTGCCGGGCGCGCGAGGCGCAGTCCTCAGGCCTTGGCTTTCCTCAGGACCATCGAGCGCAGATTGTCCCACAGCTCGATCTTCACGCCGTTCTTGCGCATGATCCAGCCCTGCTGGAGCACCGAAAGGAGGTTGTTCCACGACCAGTAGATGACGAGGCCAGCCGGAAACGACGCCAGCATGAAGGTGAAGATCACCGGCATCCACGAGAACATCATCTGCTGGATCGGGTCGGGCGGCGTCGGGTTCATCTTCATCTGGACGAACATCGTGAAGCCCATGATGATCGGCCAGGCGCCAAGCATCAGGAAGTGCCCCAGCACCGGCACCGTCGACGGATCCCACGGGATCAGCCCGAACAGGTTGAAGATCGTCGTCGGATCCGGCGCGGCAAGATCGTGGATCCAGCCGAAGAAGGGCGCGTGCCGCATCTCGATGGTGATGAAGAGTACCTTGTAGAGCGCGAAGAAGACCGGAATCTGGATCAGCATCGGCCAGCAGCCGGCGATCGGATTGATCTTCTCCTTCTTGTACAGCTCCATCAGCGCTTGCTGCTGCTTCATCTTGTCATCCGCGAAACGCTCGCGGATGGAGGCCATTTCCGGCTGGACCGCCTTCATCTTGGCCATCGAGGCATAGGACTTGTTGGCCAGCGGGAAGAAGGCGAGCTTCACCAGCACCGTCACGGTGATGATGGCGATGCCGAAGTTGCCGAAGAGCTTGTAGAAGAAGTCAAGCAGCCAGAACATCGGCTTGGTGATGAAATAGAACCATCCCCAGTCGATCAGCAGGTCGAACCCCTTGATGCCAAGGCTGTTCTCGTAGCCCTGGATCGCGGCGACCTCCTTCGCACCCGCGAACAGGTGCATCGTCGTCTGCACCGAGGCGCCGGGTGCAACGGTCAACGCGCCGGAGAGCACGTCGGCCTGGTAGGTCGGCTGATTGTTGAACTGGCGCTCGGAGAAACGGCCGGAATAGGCCTGCTTCTGGTCCGGAATGAGCGCGGTCGCCCAGTACTTGTCGGTAATGCCCGCGAAGCCGCCCGTGACGTCCGGGAACTGGAGGCCCGTTCCACCACCCGGCAAAGCCGGTTCCTTGGCGAGCTTCGAATAGCTCACTTCCTGCAAGCCCTTGTCACCAAGCACGCCGACAAGGCCTTCATGCAGGATGTAGAAATTCTGCGTCAGCGGCAGACCATGGCGCGAGATCAGCCCGTAGGGATGAAGCGTCATAGGCGTGGTGCCGGTGTTCTCCACGCCATCTGTCACGGTGAACATCGCGTTGTCATCGACCGCGATGGTGCGGAGGAATCTGATGCCCTGCCCGTTATCATAGGTCAGCGTGACCGGCGTCGTCGGCGTCAGGCGCGCGCCCTCTGGCACCGTCCAGAGCGTTTCCGCATTCGGCAACGCCGGCACACCCTCGCCGCTGCCGACCCAGCCGAATTCGGCGTAGTAGGGATGCGGGCTGCCGGACGGCGACAGCAGGATGATGTTCGGGCTCTTGGGGTTGACGGTCTCGTGGTACGCCTTCAGCGAGACGTCGTCGATCCGGCCACCCCGCAGGGCGATCGAGCCTGCGATCTTCGGCGTGTCGATGATGACACGGGGGCTGCGCGCCAGCGCCGCCTCGCGGCTGACCGGCGCGGATGCGGTACCGCTCTGCCCCGGCACCGTCTGCGCGGACCCAGCGTCACCAGGCACCCCAGGCTGGGGCGCGGTGCTCGATGGCTGCCCCGGCGCCGCATTCTGTTGCGTCTGGGTAGCAGCTTGCCGCTGCTGATCCACCTTCGGCATGCCGAAGAAATAGTTCCAGCCCGTCAGCACCACGATCGATAGCACTATGGCGAGGATCAGGTTCTTGTTGTCGCCGATCATGGACGATCCGTTGTGTTGGCAGGACGGTGGGCGGAAGGCCGGTCGGCCCGCTTCCGCGTTGACGAAAATGTGGCGATCGCCCGCTTGAGATCAACCGCAAGCATATCGAAGGGCGCGGACAAAGCGCCACGCCGGGCCACAACAACAACATCGAGCGCCGCTTCCGGCCACTCCGGCCTCAGCTTGCGCAACACCTCGCGCAGCCGGCGCCTGATCCGGTTGCGCTCGACGGCATTACCGGTCTTCTTGGTCACCGTAAGGCCGAAACGCGGCCCACGCTCCGGCCCCGTGGCGGCCGAGAGGGCCGCATCCGCCTGCGACAAGCAACCAAAACCCGGCACATTCACGACATCGTGCTCATGAGCAGCGGCGTCGGGAATAGGCCGGGCCAGCGACTTTCCACGCGCACGATCGATCCACTGAACGCTCATCCGCTCAGTGTGAAATCGCTTGCCGCGCGCAGCAGCCAGAAACTCGGAACGCTTTTGAAGGCGCGGTAATTGGGCCGAGCGCCGCCCATGCTGAACCGCCGGGACGTCGCACATGCCAGCCTGCGCCGTGTCAGGCCGACAGGCGCGCGCGGCCCCGTGCGCGGCGCGCAGCGATAATCTTGCGCCCGCCCTTGGTCGCGATCCGCGCGCGAAACCCATGCCGGCGCTTGCGCACGAGCTTGCTCGGTTGATACGTCCTTTTCACGGCCCAGTCTCCGGTCCCGTAGGGGCGCGACGGCTTCAAAGCTTCGCGCCCGACATCGCCCCGGCAAGCCGGTAACGACCCTGATGATTGTTTGCTGTCGATTGCCGTCCCGAAACGCTAAACGCCGAGACGACGACCAAGACGACGATCGGCGCCCGTTAAGAGCGCCGTCGACATGAGCGGCTTATGGAGGAAGGCACTCAGAAAGTCAACGGCATCAGACTGACGTCACCGCCTCCTTGTTGGCCCTGGCACCGCCCTCCCCGGGCCTGTCGGCGTCAGGCGGACGACGCGCGGCATAGTGTTGCGCCATCGCCGCGCAGACCATCAACTGAATCTGGTGGTAGAGCATCAAGGGCAGCACAATCGCACCGACAGCCTGTGCGGGAAAAATGACGTTCGCCATCGGAATGCCGCTCACAAGGCTTTTCTTCGACCCGCAGAAGACGATGGTGATCTCGTCCTCCTTCGAAAAGCCGAGCAGACGGCTGCCGTAGGTGGTCGCCAGGATGACGCAGCCGAGAAGCACGATGTCGACGGCAGCCATGACGAGAAGTGTCGTGAGATCGAAGGTCTGCCACAGCCCGGCGACGACCGCCTTGCTGAAGGCACCATAGACGACCAGCAGGATCGAGCTGCGGTCCGTCATGCCGAGCACGCGGTTGTGGCGACGTATGAAGCCACCGATCAAGGGCTGCAGAAGCTGGCCCGCGACGAATGGCGCCAGAAGCTGCAGGAGGATCGCGATCACCGCATCCCCGGAGACACCGCCGCCCTGGGTATGCAGTAGCACGCCTACCAGAAGCGGCGTGAGGGCCATCCCGAAAATGTTGGAAGCCGAGGCGGCGCAGATCGCCGCAGGGACATTGCCCCGTGCCATTGATGTGAAGGCGATCGACGATTGCACGGTCGATGGCAGCACGCAGAGGAAGAGAATGCCGGAATAAAGCGTCGGCGTCAGCAACGACGGCGACAGGGGCGCCAGCGCAAGCCCGATCAACGGAAACAAGACGAAGGTGACCGCGATGATGACAAGATGCAGGCGCCAGTGGCGCATGCCGGCGACCACAGCCTCTCGCGAGAGCCGCGCGCCGTGCAGGAAGAACAGCAACGCGACCGCGAAATCCGTGAGATAGCCGAGATAGTCGACCAACGCGCCGCGCGCCGGAAGGAGCGAGGCAAGCAGGACGACAGCCAGAAGGATGATTATGAATTTATCAGGCCGGAAGCGAAAACGCACGATCACGGGCCCCTATCAATGATCAATCGGGATAAGCCGCACATAAAGCGTTCACAGCGCGGTTGTGAACCCTTTGCTCGGCAACGGCGCCATGCGCCCCATGCGCTCAACTATGCTTCCATGCGAAGGCTGAGGTGCTCGCAGAACGGTTGACGGCGACCACATCGCGGCTATTGAAGGTGCCGCGCAAGATGAATTCCAGCATGAAGGGCTCGATGTGACGCTCCAGTATTCCACCCAGGTCGACGTGACAGGTCGTCCCGTTCCGATTCATGGCAAGGAAGCGTTTGCCGGCATGCGCCGCGCCGGCCGGCTGGCCGCGGAAACCCTCGACTTCATCACCCCGGCTGTCCGGGCCGGCGTGTCGACGGCGGAGCTCGACGCCCTGTGCGAGGAGTTCATGCGCAAGGCCGGCGCCGTACCGGCGACGATCGGCTACAAGGGTTACCGCCATGCGAGCTGCATTTCGGTCAACCACGTCGTGACCCACGGCATTCCCTCCGACAAGCTGCTCTCGGAGGGCGACATCCTCAATATCGACGTGACGCCCATCCTCGACGGTTGGTATGGCGACTCGAGCCGCATGTATCTCGTCGGCGAGGTTTCGGTGAAGGCCGCGCGCCTCGTACACACCACCTATGAGTCGATGATGGCGGGCATAGCCCAGGTAAAACCGGGCAACACCCTCGGCGACGTTGGCCACGCCATCGAGGCTATCGCCCTGCGCGAACGCTTTTCCGTGGTCGAGGATTTCTGCGGCCATGGTCTTGGTCAGGTCTTCCATGACGCGCCACAGGTCGTGCATTATGGCGAGCCCGGCACGGGCGTCGTGCTCGAACCCGGCATGCTCTTCACCATCGAGCCCATGCTGAACGCGGGCAAAGCCGGCGTAAAGGTACTGGGCGATGGCTGGACCGCCGTGACCCGGGACCGGTCGCTCTCCGCACAGTTCGAGCACACCGTCGGTGTGACGGAGACGGGCGTCGAGATCTTCACCCAGTCGCCGAAAGGCTTCACCGAGCCCCCCTACACCGCCACCTGATCGCGGGAACGACGAGGTCTCAAGAATGCCAATCTCTCTGATAGACCGGTTGTTCATGATCCTCGGCGCTGTCGCCGGCCTTGCCGGTGTCGCGGCGGCCGCCGCGGCAACCCACGTCACGGGCGGCGGCACCCTGAGCACGGCGGCCGATTTCCTGCTCTTCCACGCGCCCGTCCTCCTGGCTATCGCCATAGCCGATCATGTCGGCCTCGGACGCGCCGGATTGTTGCGCCTCGGCGGCGTGCTCGTCGTTCTCGGCCTCATCGGCTTCAGCGGCGATCTCGCGATGCGCGCGCTTGCAGGCACGCCCCTCTTCACGATGGCGGCCCCCACCGGCGGTACGCTGCTGATGATCGCCTGGGTCGCCATCGGCCTGTCCGCGCTCATTCCGCGGCGCACTTGAAAGACACGACAAAGTCGTGTGTTTTCGCTAGAAGACTGCGCCATCTGCCCCCTGCCAACGGCGAGACATGTCATGTCCGATAACAAAGCCGCTCCAACCCCGCTCGCCGACCTGCCGGACGTGCATACCCGCGCCGAGGTTCTGGTGCAGGCCCTGCCCCATATGCAGCGCTACGATCAGGAAATAGTGGTCGTGAAATATGGCGGACACGCAATGGGCGATCCCGCCGCCGCAGAGGATTTCGCGGAGGACATCGTCCTCCTCGAGCAATCCGGCGTGAAGCCGATCGTCGTGCATGGTGGCGGCCCGCAGATCGGCCAGATGCTCAACCGGCTCGGCGTGAAATCCGAATTCGCCGCCGGCCTGCGCATCACCGACAAGGCCACCGTCGAGATCGTCGAGATGGTGCTGGCGGGCTCCATCAACAAGCAGATCGTCGGCACCATCGCCGCCGAGGGCGGCAAGGCCATTGGTCTTTGCGGCAAGGACGGCAACATGGTCACCGCCCGCAAGGTGACACGCACGGTCGTCGACCCCGATTCCAACATTGAGAAGGTTGTCGACCTCGGTTTCGTCGGCGAGCCGGAACGGGTGGACCGCACGGTTCTCGATTCCGTGCTCGGCCAGGAGATCATCCCGGTCCTGGCGCCGGTGGCCGTCGGCACCGATGGTGAGACATACAACATCAATGCCGATACCTTCGCCGGCGCCATCGCGGGTGCCATGCGCGCCAAGCGCCTGCTGCTGCTCACCGACGTGCCGGGGGTTCTCGACAAGAACAAGAACCTCCTGCCTGAGCTCACCGTGGAGCAATGCCGCCATCTCATCGCCGATGGCACCATCACCGGCGGCATGATCCCGAAGGTCGAGACCTGCATCTATGCCCTCGAGCAGGGCGTTGAAGGCGTCGTCATCCTGGACGGCAAGGTATCCCACGCCGTGCTGCTCGAACTCTACACCGACCACGGCGCCGGCACGCTCATCCGTCGGTAGGCCCTCGATATACGCGGAAACCCGCGCGCGGCTCATTCCGTGACAAGCCGCGGGCCTTCACCCCGGGATGACGAGGCTCAGGGCCGGTAGAGGACCCGATAGGCCGGCTTCACAAGCCGGCCTATCGGATCGAAAAAGGCCGGCTCCAGCACAATCGAGACGATCCGCAAAGCATCGATCTGCCGGGAGGCCAACGTCGCGTTGAGTGCCTCAAGGCTCGCCGCGCTCGTGAGTTCGGCGAGCGGGTGCCGCGCGCCATCATCGCCGATGTCCACCATGATCTGGTCCTCAAATCAATTAAACAACTGGCCAGACAATCCACCATGACAGTCCCGGTTCCGGATTATGCGTGGGGAGCCAGCATTTGCGCGCAATGAGATGCTTTTCACGCAAGCGGACATCAGATCTTGCATCTTCAGCGCCCTGCAACCATCTAAGCAGGTTCCCCCTCGTCCACGCTCGCGCGGTCGAGGTCCATAAGAGGGAGCGTGATGTCGGCAAAGGCTGTTTCGCCGCGCCGGGCCAGGCCCGCGGCAAGCCTTCGGCAGCATGTTCCGGGAACGGAGCCTTATGAACGTGTCCTTCCGCAAGCCGCCTATCGACGATCTGCCAATCCTGCCGGAGAGCCTGCCCAATTCCTTACGCCAGGCACCCCCCTTTCCCGATACGCTGACGCACAAGCCATCGCTGGCGCATGTCGACACCTGGATCTTTGATCTCGACAACACCCTTTACCCGCACGACGCCAAGCTGTGGCCGCAGGTCGACCTCCGGATCACCCTGTTCCTCGTGGAACTCTGCGGTCTCGACGGCATCTCGGCCCGCGCGCTCCAGAAATACTATTATCATCGCTATGGGACGACCCTGCGTGGCCTGATGGAGGAATACGGGATCGACCCCGAAGAGTTCCTCGAATTCGCCCATAGCATCGATTACTCCTCGCTTCTGCCGAACCCCCTGCTTGGGGAGGCCATCGCCGCGCTGCCGGGCCGCAAGCTCATCCTCACCAACGGCTCGCGGGCGCATGCGGAAGCGGTCGCGCTCAAGCTCGGCATCCGCGAGCATTTCGAGGACGTCTTCGACATCGTCGCGTCAGGCTTCGTGCCGAAGCCGGAGCAGAGCACCTATGAGCGTTTTCTCGACCGCCACAATGTCGACCCGGCGGGTGCGGTGATGTTCGAGGATATCGAGAAAAACCTCGTCGTGCCGCACGCGCTTGGCATGGCGACCGTGCTGGTCCTGCCGAAGACCCTGGACCCCTTCCGGGAGGCCGACGAACAGGCTCCGATCGTGGCCCCTCATATCGACTTCATGACCGACGACCTCGCCGATTTTCTGGCCCGCATGCGAGGCCGCTAACGCGACCTCGTCCTTCGACGCAGGAGCCGGAATTAAAAAAGGGCGCCTTGCGGCGCCCTTATCGGTTTCTGCCAAGCCCGATGGCGACCAGGCCCGGAATTACCAAGCCCGGCGGTCTCGCTACTTCGCGAAACGCCCTTCGTATTTAAACTGCGGAGCCGCCTTCAACTGATCCTTCGTCGCGTTGATGCGCGCGTTCCACTTCTTGTCCGACTCGCTCCACGTCAGCATGAGCGCGGACGGGGCCACCGCGACATAATGCGTTCCCATGCCGAGGAAGCCTCCCACAGACAGGATGTAAGCGCGGATGGACGTTCCATCGATAACCGCATCTTCGATCTCGCCTACGTTTTCATCGCCGGCGTTCCTAACGTTCAACCCTTTGAGTGAAGTGGCCAACGCTCCTTGTTCAACTGTGACAAAGTTTGGCCCTTGAGCAGGCGTCGGTGCATTCTGTGCAAACGCCGCCGTCGAAAGTCCTATAGCCGCGATTACAACTGCAATCCGAACCATACTAAATCTCCTAAAATTCGCACCGAATGGACTTATCCGTACTTCCAATATTAAGAATGACATCAGTACGATTTTGTTCCGTCGGTATATTTAAGTATTTATTCTTTCTGCCGATTTGACGACGCCTGAATTTTCCAGCCGAAAAAGCCGCCCTCCCATGGGGCGCGCCCTCGCCGACCCAACCGGTGCGCGACTCCATTGCCGGTTCCGCATGTGCGTTGACAGCACGGCCATAACAGCCGATGCTGATCGTCTGTTCCGAGGGGGGCCCCGTGAGGGGGCTGAGATTCCGCCGGCTTGTAAAAGAGCGCCGCGGTGACCCTTAGGACCTGATCCGGGTCATGCCGGCGAAGGGACGGAAAAGGTGCAAGGCTCCTCACGATTCCATCAGATCGCTGTCACCCGGATCTCCTCGAACCAGGAGAGCATCCGCTCGAAACCGTTTTCGATCCTGCCGGATCGGAAATGGGTTCGATCGACCGCATCGTCTTCTCGCGATCCGATATCCGCGTCGCTTGAAAATGCTGTGGGCGGGCGCTCTCCTCATTGATGAACCGGAGCGCCTTCGCTCCGGCGAAGGTTCTCCGGAAAAGGAGATCCATGAACATTCATCAGCCTTCCAAAGCGCGCGCCAAGGCACGCCAGACTGTCACCACAACACCTGCCGCGGTCACCACCGGCGCCGTTGCAGGATCGACGAAGATCTATTCCAGCCCGCCGGATTATCCCGAGATCCGCGTTCCCTTCCGCGAAATCGCGCTTGATCCCGCCTCCGGAGAGGCGCCGTTCCGTGTCTATGACACCTCTGGCCCCTTCACAGACCCGGACGCTGCCATCGATCTCAACCAAGGTCTCGCCCTGCCCCGCGCGCCATGGCTCGCCACGCGCGGCCTCACGGCGATCGCGCCGCGCGCGGTCAAGCCGGAGGACAACGGCAATATCGCCGCCGACAAGCTCGTGGCACCCTGCCCGGCCGAGCGCGCCGTGCTGTCCGGCCAGGCGGGACGGCCGGTCACGCAACTCGACTATGCCCGCGCTGGCATAGTCACCGAGGAGATGATCTATATCGCCCATCGCGAGAACCTCGGGCGCGCGACCATGCTGGCGGGTGCGCAGGAACGCCGCGCCGACGGCGAGGACTTCGGCGCAGCCATCCCCAGCTTCATCACACCGGAATTCGTACGCGAGGAGGTCGCGCGGGGACGCGCGGTCATCCCCGCCAATATCAACCATCCCGAGCTCGAACCCACGATCATTGGCCGCAACTTCCTCGTGAAGATCAACGCCAATATCGGCAATTCGGCGGTCACCTCCTCGGCGGCCGACGAGGTGGAGAAGCTGGTCTGGGCGATCCGCTGGGGCGCCGACACGGTGATGGACCTCTCCACAGGGCGCAATATCCACAACATCCGCTCCTGGATCATGCGCAACGCGCCCGTGCCGATCGGCACCGTCCCGATCTACCAGGCGCTGGAGAAGGTGGACGGCGACCCGGCGAAGCTCGACTGGGAGGTGTTCAAGGACACGCTCATCGAACAGGCCGAGCAGGGCGTGGACTATTTCACCATCCACGCCGGCGTGCGCCTTGCCTATGTGCCGCTGACCGCACGGCGCGTCACCGGCATCGTCTCGCGCGGCGGCTCGATCATGGCGCGCTGGTGCCTCTCCCATCATCGGGAGAGCTTCCTCTACGAGCGCTTCGATGAGATCTGCGACATCATGCATCGCTATGACGTCACCTTCTCGCTCGGCGACGGCCTCCGGCCCGGCTCCATTGCCGATGCCAATGACGCGGCGCAGTTCGCGGAACTCGACACCCTCGGCGAACTCACCAAGGTCGCCTGGGACAAGGGCTGCCAGGTGATGATCGAGGGCCCGGGCCATGTGCCCATGCACAAGATCAAGGCCAATATGGACAAGCAGCTCGCCACCTGCGGCGAGGCGCCTTTCTACACGCTCGGACCGCTGACGACGGACATCGCTCCGGGCTACGACCACATCACCTCCGCTATCGGCGCTGCGATGATCGGCTGGTTCGGCACCGCGATGCTCTGCTATGTCACGCCAAAGGAACACCTCGGCCTGCCGAACCGGGACGACGTGAAGACCGGGGTGATCACCTACAAGATCGCCGCCCATGCAGCAGATCTCGCCAAGGGCCACCCAGCCGCGAAGCTGCGCGACGACGCCCTGTCGCGGGCGCGCTTCGAGTTCCGCTGGGAGGACCAGTTTAACTTAGGCCTGGACCCGGACACAGCGCGCGCCTTCCACGACGAGACGCTGCCGAAGGAGGCGCATAAGGTTGCGCATTTTTGCTCGATGTGCGGGCCGAAATTCTGCTCGATGAAGATCACGCAGGACCTGCGCGCCGAGGCGCTTGCCATGGAGCCTCTTGCAGACGAGGCCGATCTCCTCGCGGGCCTCGCCGAGAAGGCGAAGGAGTTCAACGCCAGGGGGGCGGCCATCTACGTACCGGCGAAATAGAAAGCAACTCCCGGTCAATTTGGAGCGGCAGATACTCGGCTGCCGCTCCATGGCCCGCCCTGGTCATCCCGGGGCGGCTCGAAGGCCGCGCTCGGGATCCAAAACCGATGTGGTTTGCGAACAGGCAGACCTCCGGACGCGGCTTTGCACGCCAGGGCGCCACGCATCCACAGACCGCGTTGAGCGAACATCATCTGACATACGTCAACCCAGACCCCGCCACCGACATATTTCCATAACACAAAATATTCCTGCGGTAACAAGATACAATCCATCATCGGACTATACGTTCCCCTTTACAGATAAATCTGCTGCCCGCATTTATGAATAAACGTTCATATGCATCATGAATTTGCGAGAACTTATTATCGTCATAATCACCAGTTGACTTCGACCATTCGATTTTAGGGGCTCCGTGCTGGGCGGCGGTGCGAATGATAGAGGACCTGACTGATGCGGATGACCCGTTTCGCTTTGCTCGCCGGCACGGTGATCGTGATGCCGATTCCCGGCGTGGCGGCTGCGCCATTCGACCCCGCCTTCACTGCCCCTGCGCAACACGACTTGCCAAACCGGCCGGCGGACGAGACGCGGCTGCGGCTCGCGCAGGGTGCGCCCGACGACGGCGGAGAGGATGGCCGCCCGCAACGGCGGCGACCGGAGGGCCGCGAGCGCCCCGAAGGCGACCAGCGGCCGCCGGGCGGAGGGCCGGGCAGGCCTGAGCGTGGGCGACCGGAACGGCAGGAGATGCAACAGCGGCCGGAGATGCAGCAACCACCGATGCAGCGTCCTGAAAGGCCCCGGCCGGAAGCGCCACGGCCCGAGGCACCACGGCCCGAGGCACCGCGACCCGAGCGCCAGCGCCCCGAGATGCCGCGACCGATGCCCGAACGCCCCGATATACCGGCCAGCGGTCGCCCAATCCCGCCCGGGGCCGGAGAGCGCGCGCCCTCCCGTCCCGTCCGTCCCGAGGTTACCCCCGGCGAGGCGCCGCCCCCCCGTGTGCCGCGAGAGGTCGTGCCGCGGGAGGCCGTCCCCCGGCCGGACCTGGAGAGGCGTCCGCCCCGTCAGCCGCCCGGCCAGCCGCCGAGGCCAAGCCGTCCTGGTGAGCCAACACGCCCCCCTGGCACGCCGCCTGACACGCAACAGCAGCAACCGCCGCCAGAAAGGCCGGCGCCGCGGCCAGCCGAGCAACCCCGGCCCGGGCGGCAGATCGCGCCAGACCAGCCCGTTCCCCCTGGCCAGCCAGCGCCACCGCCCAGCCCACGTCCCGGCTTACAACAGCAGCCGGGCGACAGGCCTATGCGCGGAGCACAACCGCCAGCCGAACAGCCCCGCCCAGAGCGGCCGGTCGTGCCCGGCCAGCCCGTCGCTCCCGGCCAACCTGTTTCGCCTAGTCAGCCCCTTCCCCCTGGCCAATCTGTTCCCCCTGGCCAGCCTGTTCTCCCTGGCCAGCCCTTGCCGCCCCCCAGCCCACGCCCCGGCGCGCAGCAACAGCCGGGCGACAGGCTTGGCTACGGCGGACCGCCCGGCCGCGACATGAGCGAGGAATGGCGCGGCCGGCGGCGGGTGGAGGAGCGTGACGGGCGCACCATCATTCGCGAAGACGACAATCGCGTCATCATCCGTGAGGGCGACCGCGAGGTCATCCGCCACGACGAGGTCGAGCGGCTGCGGCGGGGCGCACGCGATGTAGACGTGGTGACCGGACGCGGCGGGGACCGCACCATTACCATCGTGCGTCCGGACGGCAGCCGTATTGTCACCATGGAGGATGGCGACGGCCGCCTGATGCGCCGGATCCGCCGCGGTCCTGATGGGCGCGACGTGATCATCATCGACAACAGCCGCAGGCCGGCGCGCCGACCGGCCGGAGCCGGCTTTTATGCGCCGCCGTTGGTGGCGTTGCCGCCGCTCATGCTCGGCGCCATTCCGCGTGACCGCTATATCGTGGAGGCCGAGGACGTCGGACCGGACGTGATCGAGGAGACCTTCCTGGCGCCTCCGGTCGAGCGGGTGGAGCGTGCCTACAGCCTCGACGAAATCCGCTACAACGAGCGCCTGCGCGAAAAAATGCGCCGCGTCGACGTGGACACCATCACTTTCTCCACCGGCTCGGCCGAGGTTGCGCCTTCAGAGGTCGGCCGGCTGGACGCCATAGCCCGCGGGCTCGCGGCCGTGATCAAACGCAACGCCAATGAGGTGTTCCTGGTGGAAGGGCACACGGACGCGGTGGGCTCGGACACCGACAACCTCGCCCTGTCGGACCGACGTGCCGAGGCGGTCGCGCAGGTTCTGACCGACACCTATGGCGTGCCGCCTGAGAATCTTGTGACCCAGGGCTATGGCGAGCAGTATCTGAAGGTGCAGACGGAGGGACCCGCGCGCGAGAATCGCCGGGTGACGCTGCGGCGCATCACGCCCCTGATGTCGCAGGGCAGCGCGCCACCGGCGCGGTAGGCCGCCGCGCGTCGCCGAAAAAACAATGGCCCCGGGATGCAACCATCCCGGGGCCATTGTTTTTTGAACTGGCGGGCGCCGACCGATCAGGGGTTCGGCAGCGGCGCCGGCGAATGGGACAAGCTGCGGAGGTAAGCAATGATATCGGCGCGCTCTTCAGGCTTCGCCACGCCGGCGAAGCTCATGATCGTGCCCTTCATGTAGCTGCGCGGATTGGCGATGAAGTGGTCGAGCTCCTCATAGCCCCACTTCTCACCCTTGGCGGCATGTTCCTTCATGGCAGCCGAATAGCCGAAGCCCTGAACCTCGCCCTTGGGACGATCGACGATATTGTAGAGATCCGGCCCAACCTTCGATCCAGCGCCCTCCACGAAATTGTGGCAGGCGGCGCATTTCGCCGCAGCCTTCTGGCCGCGGGCGGCATCGGCGGTCTGCATGCGAACGGCGATCGGGACGATCTCCACCGCGGCAGGCGCTGCCGCTGAAGCACCCTCTTCCGGTGCCGGCAGGTCGTAACCGGGAACGGCGGGGGGATGCTGCGAGAAGATCGCGCTGGCCACAATGCCAAGGCCCATCGCAAAAACGCAGGTGCCAAGAATGGCGCCGAAGATCTTGTTGAGCTCGAAAGAATCTAGCTGTTGCATCGACAAAACAGCGGCTCCGGTGCGGCCAATGGCTAAGGCCGATTGGTAGGCTTCAGGCGAACGTTGATAGCGATAACGCGGCCGCACACCGCGAGGACATGCAGCAAAGTCTGATTACCCGCTTTGAAGCCGGGTTGGCAACTCGTATAAGCGGCTTCCCCTTTGCTACCTTTTGCCGCTTTTCGGCATCGGCGCTCGGGGGCGTGATGATTTCGAGGAGACGAGCCGATGTCCCTGCCCGAAGTGATTTCCTACCAAGGCGAACCGGGCGCCAATTCCCACATCGCCTGCGAGGATGTCTATCCGACGTGGCAGCCCCTGCCCTGCGCGACTTTTGAGGACGCGCTTGCGGCGATTTCCGACGGTACGGCCACCCTCGGCATGATCCCGATCGACAACACGATCGCCGGCCGCGTCGCCGACATGCATCACCTCCTGCCGACGTCGGGGCTGCATATCGTCGGCGAATTCTTCCTGCCCATCCATTTCCAGCTGATGGCACCGAAAGGCGCGACGCTCGCCACCATCAAGACCGTCCACAGCCATGTGCACGCACTCGGCCAGTGCCGGCGAATCATTCGCAAGCTCGGCCTCAACGCCGTGGTCGCCGCCGACACGGCCGGCTCGGCGCGATTGGTCGGCGAATGGAACGACCCGACGCAAGCCGCGCTCGCGCCACGCCTCGCCGCACAGATTTATGGCCTCGACATCCTGATGGAGGACGTCGAGGACGAAACCCACAATACCACGCGCTTCGTGGTGCTGGCGCGTGAGCCGCGATGGGCCCCGGCCGGAAATGGCCCGACGGTGACAAGTTTCGTCTTCCGCGTCCGCAACGTACCCGCAGCGCTCTACAAAGCGCTGGGCGGCTTCGCGACCAACGGCGTCAATATGACCAAGCTCGAAAGCTACATGGTCGAGGGACATTTCCTCGCCACGCAGTTCTATGCGGAGGTCGATGGCCACCCTGATGATCCCGCGCTGAAGAACGCCCTCGAGGAAATCGGCTTCTTCTCGCGGGAGCTGCGTATTCTCGGCGTCTATCCGGCGCATCCGTTCCGCGCGACCCAGATCCCGGCGGAATAGATCAAGGAGGCAGGGATCGTCGAGCGCGCGCTTTGCCTTTTAGCCTTCCTTTTCCATGAGAGTGGAAAAAAGACGGCCGTCATCTCTTCGTCGCCCTTTTATGGCCTTTCTCTCACGCGAGTTTACCTCCGCACGATGAGAGGGAAGGCCAATGACGCCCACGTTCAGACACGCAGACAGCTGCGACATGGCCAATGTCTCCCGCTTTTACGAGCATGTTTGGCAGGAGACTTATCTCAGCCTCATGGATGTTCGGGAACTCAGCAGCTGGCGCGCTCGTCGGGACTGGCGGGCCTTGCCGGCTGGCGAGGGCACCGTGGTCGTGGCGGAACATAATGGCCAGCTGGTCGGTTTCGGCGCCTGCGGTCCCACTCGGGATGGTGAACTCGGCACCTTTGGCGAGATTTACGCAGTCCACGTCGCGCGGCAGTTTCGTTCGCGCGGTATCGGAAGTGCCCTCATGGGACGGATGGCCCGGGAATTCGCCAAGCGTGACGTCGCGGACGTCGGGCTTTGGGTCTTCCATCGGAACGTGACCGCCGTGGTTTTCGCCCGCTCGCTCGGCGCCGTCGTTACCGGCTCCCGCGACGACGAACAGGGGGCGGGCAACACCGAGCTCGCGCTCATCTGGCCAAAAGCGAGCGATCTCGCCCTGTTCGACGACGGCCAGCACAGGCCTATGCAGCATCCGCCAGGGCGCAGCCTCGGCATGATGCCGCTCGCGCCCTGCATTTCATCCTCCAAATAGCCCCGCCGGCTGGCCGGCTCAAAGCCGGCCGCGCCGTTAAAGCGTCAGAACTCCTCCCCCTCATGCACGAAGGCATGGAGGAGGTGATGAGCGATCGCGAAGGGCTTCGGGGAAGACAGCCCGTCGGGATGCGTGCCGGCCAGTAGCGCGGCCGCCTCATCCCGGGAGAACCAGCGCGCATCCTCAAGCTCCAGCCGGTCGATGGTGATCTCGTCATGCAGCGCCTCGGCGATGCAGCCGATCATCAGCGAGGCCGGAAACGGCCAGGGCTGCGACGCGAGGTAGCGGACGCGACCGACGGTGAGCCCCGCTTCCTCCTTCGTCTCGCGGCGCACGGCATCCTCGATGGTTTCGCCCGGTTCCACGAAGCCGGCGAGACAGGAGTACATCTTGTCGGCAAAGCGCGGCTGACGGCCAAGGAGGCAATTCCCGTTTCTCACGGCGAGCATGATGACGACGGGATCCGTCCGGGGGAAATGCTGGGCCCCGCAGGCGTCGCAGATTCGCCGCCAGCCTGCGGCTTCCACCCGTGTTCTGGCGCCGCAATTGGCACAGAAGCGGTGACGCGCATGCCAATGGAGGATGGCCTTGGCCTCGCCGAGCGGTCCGAGAACCTCCGGGGGCAGTTGCCCCTGCGAGGCGAGTGAACGCAGATCCACGGCATCGAGATGCGGTCGCTCGGCAATGACGCTCGCGGCATCGCTGGCCAGCGTTGTCGTGAACAGGGGCACGCCGCCGATGGTGCCGAGGAAGATACTCTCGCCATCCGCGCCAAGCCCGGCCGCCTCCGCCAGCGTGAAGCGCGGATCTAACCCTGGCTGGCGCTTCAGGATCGGCACATCGCCGGCGAGCACGAAGGTTGCGGCATCGGGTCTTTGGCGGAAGGCACCGACCGTTTCGGCGTTCTCCCGCCCTTCCGAGTGACGCTCCAGGCGATTCATCGCGAAGCCGACACGCCCGGAACGGTCTAGCGCGGCCGCAAGCGGAGCAATCGGCGCGGTCTTGGAATCATCATGCGTCATGGCACAGCCTTTCGGCCCCTCTTCTACCTGAGCCTGGAGGTGGACAGAAGAGCCGTTTCGCTCATGCTCTCAAGCCGCGCCGCGCGGAGCGCCGGGTATTGCACAGGGATCGCGAATTACGGACCGAACGGCTTGCATCGGCCTCCTCTTTCCACGATATAGGCGGTGGGAGGTTGGCGTTGGACGTTCCACTCGCCAACCGGGTCAGATCCGGAAGGAAGCAGCCCTAACGAGAATCGGGCGGGTCTTCGTCCAGCCTCCCACCTTGTCCTCGTCGGATCTCCGGCGACAATCGTCCAGCATGGGATCCTGCGCCCAGCATGGGATCCCGCCGGTGTAATGGCATCGCCGTGAACCGGCCCGATGAGATGACCGAACGGGTGCAATGACCGATCAGCCGAGCGCCAACGACGTGCCGAACGCCTCCGTCGAGGATGAAGCAGGTCCCGCGCTGCCCGGCTTCGATCCGTCACAGCCTTCTGCGGTTCCGGCCCCCGCCTATCGCGTTCTCGCGCGTAAATATCGTCCCTTGAGCTTCGATGATCTCATCGGCCAAGAGGCGATGGTGCGCACGTTATCCAACGCCTTCTCGACCGGCCGCATTCCGCAGGCCTGGATGCTGACGGGCGTGCGCGGCGTCGGCAAGACGACGACAGCGCGTATTCTGGCGCGCGCGCTGAACTATGAGCCGCTCGACGGCGCCCCCTCCCAGCCGACGATCCACATGCCGGCACTTGGGCGCCATTGCGCCGCGATCATGGAATCGCGCCATGTGGATGTGCTGGAGATGGACGCCGCCTCCCACACCGGCGTCGAGGACGTGCGCCAGATCATCGACGGCATCCGCTATTCCCCAAGTTCGGCGCGCTACAAGGTCTACATCATCGACGAGGTCCACATGCTCTCGGAGAAGGCGTTCAACGCCTTCCTGAAGACGCTGGAGGAACCGCCGCCGCACGCGAAATTCGTGTTCGCCACCACCGAGATCCGCAAGGTACCGGTGACGATCCTCTCGCGCTGCCAGCGCTTCGACCTGCGCCGCATCGACGCCGGCGCACTTGTCGCCCACCTGGGCCGCATCGCGGAAGCGGAGAGCGTTGCCGCAGATCCGGAGGCGCTGGCGCTCATCGCGCGCGCCGCCGAAGGTTCGGCGCGTGACAGCCTGTCGCTGCTCGACCAGGCGATCGCCCATGCCGGCGGCGCGGTGACCACGGACGAGGTGCGCACCATGCTCGGCCTCGCGGACCGGGCACGCGTGATCGATCTCTTCGAGGCGGTCATGCGCGGCGATCTCGCCGCGGCGCTCGCCGAATTGACCGCGCAATACGACGCGGGCGCGGATCCCTATGTCGTTCTCAATGACCTCGCCGGCTTCATTCACCTCGTCACGCGCTTCAAGCTGGTGCCCGATGCGGGCAAGGACGCGGCGCTCACCGAGGCCGAGCGCCTGCGGGGCGCCGACCTCGCCTCCCGGCTCTCCTTGCGCATTCTGGCGCGGAGCTGGCAGATCCTGATAAAAGGCCTCCCCGAGGTCCAGCAGGCCGCGCGCCCTATCGCAGCCGCCGAAATGCTCTTGGTGCGCCTCGCCTATGCCGCGGACCTCCCGACGCCGGACGAGGCGCTGCGCACCCTGCGCGATGGCGCCCCTTCCGCTAGCGGGAACGGCGGCGGCAACGCGAGCGGCTCGCGTCCGAGCGGCGGCGGTGGCGGCGGTCATACTGGCGGACCGCGTCTCGCCATCGCCAATACCGGCTCCGCCCTGTTGGCCGACGCAAGTCCGCGGCGGGATCCCGCCCATGAGGTCGCGCGGGCCGCGGCCGAACCGCAGGTTCGGCTGGCACGCTTCGAGGATGTGGTGGCGCTCGCCGGTGAACAGCGCGATATCGTGCTGAAACGCTCCTTGGAGCAAGACGTTCATCTCGTCCATTTCGAGGATGGGCATATCGAATTCGCCCTGCGCGAGGGCGGCAGCCGAACGCTCGCCGGCGATCTCGGCAAACGCCTGCAGGAATGGACCGGCCGACGCTGGATGGTCGCGCTCTCGTCGAAGCCCGGCGCGCCGACCCTGCACGAAATGGCGCAGGCCCGCGAGGCCGAGCGCCGTAGCGGCGCCGAGGGACATCCGCTTGTACAGGCCGTGCTGTCCCGTTTTCCGGGGGCGGCCATCGTCGATATCCGCGACATCGCGGCCACGGCCGAGGAGCCCCTGCCGGCGATTGCCGATTCGGGCGATCCTGCCGAGGATGACGGAGCGCTCGCATCCGACGACGACCTGTCCTATCTAGACGACATGTAATTCGGGATTGAGACGGGAGTGACCGATGCGTGACCTGATGGGGCTGATGAAACAGGCTCAGGGACTGCAACAGAAATTCGCTGACATGCAGGCCGAGTTCGAGGCGCTCGAGGTCACCGGCTTGGCCGGCGGCGGCGCGGTCACCGTCGTGACGACCGCCAAGGGCCAAATGAAGAGCATCGCCATCGACGAGAGCCTCGTCGTCCCGGCCGAAAAGGAAATCCTGGAAGATCTCATCGTCGCGGCCGTCAACGACGCCAAGGCCAAGGCCGAGCGGCTGATGCAGGACAAGATGGGCGAGATGACCAAGGGCCTTCCCCTGCCGCCCGGCATGAAGCTGCCGTTTTAGGGAACAGATCGGCGTTCCGTGTTTCTGGCGACGCCGTGTCTTGGACCTCCTCCCGCTGACGGAGAGGGATGCGAGAACAGTCGTGTCATCCCGGAAGCTGGGTTCAGGCCAACGGCTTGCCGCAGAACGAGCGGCGTGAGCCAATCCGCATCTTCCTACAGAGGGTGAGCCATACAGCTCATCCATCAAGGAACAAGTCCGCATTATGGCATCGCCCATCGGCCCCGAGATTGAACGGCTGATCCAGCTGCTGGCCCGCCTGCCCGGCCTTGGGCCGCGCTCGGCGCGACGGGCGGCGCTGACGCTGATCAAGAAAAAGGAGCAGTTGCTCGTGCCGCTCGCCGATGCGACGCGGGTCACGGCCGAGCGCGTGCTGGTCTGCACCTCCTGCGGCAATATCGACACCGTCGATCCCTGCACCATCTGCTGCGACGCCCGCCGCGACCCGACGCTTCTCGTCGTCGTGGAGGACGTCGCCGACCTGTGGGCGCTGGAGCGGGCGGGCGTTATCAACGCCCGCTACCACGTCCTCGGCGGCGTGATCTCGGCCCTCGACGGCATCCGCCCCGAGGACCTCAACCTCGACCGGCTCGTCGCCCGCGCGGCCGAGCCGGGCTTGACCGAAGTCATCCTGGCGCTGAACGCCACCGTGGACGGCCAGACGACGGCGCATTACATCACCGACCTGCTGTCATCCTATCCCGTGAAGATCACCCGCCTCGCCCACGGCGTGCCGGTGGGCGGCGAGCTCGACTATCTCGACGAAGGCACCCTCGCAGCGGCCATCCGCCAGCGCACGACGTTCTAAGTGGGCGGGAACTCGCCGTGTCACCCTTATCAGGACCGAGCACCCGCACCGGTGCAGTGCCGGAATGACACGGCAGCCTATCTATCAATCCGACCTCGGCTCGCCATCGGGATCAACTCAAGACAGAACATTCCGCAGAATACTACCCGCCGTCAGCCCCCGGCCTCGTCAGGATGACGGAAGAAAGCTGAAGTCCTGTAGCCCGAGTTCATGAGCTCTGACGCCGAGAAGGATCACGCCGCCGCCATCTTCGAAAGGCACCAGGGCGCCGTCCCGGTCATCCTGGTCCCTGACCCCCTCAAGCATATGCTTAGCAGTCGCATACCCGCCCCCGAGTTCCGTCAGATCGATGACGTCATGGTCGGGGAGATGTCGGCTCGCCGGCATGAACCAGTCGATGACAAAGACATCGCCGGTTGAAGTGAGCGTAAAGGCATCACTGCCATCCGTTCCCTCCGCGAAGGGCTTCTCAAGCGTCAGCCTCTGTGCCCCGTTGTCCACTGATACCGTGCCACCAGTGTTCATTTCTCCAGTGACCGCGCCAACCTCGGAAGTCGATGTAATAGGACGCGTGTCGAAATCTGAGCCATATGTGTGACCAAATACAGAGATTGTTGACTTAATCATAAAACCCTCACCACAATATAAATCTGCAAGAAATTCAAAATAAACTCACGAATAATCACGTATAATTATAATATTCACTACGCCGCGACGTTGGGATGCGATTATCCGTCAGCTGGATAAGGCCGGATGGTAGAAATCATCGAGAGTGAGGTCACCGACCTTGCAGCCCAAAAGGGTTACGGTGCCACCTCCATCGAAAGACAGCAGGACGTCGTCGCCTCTTTGCTGCGCGGTATTGAGAAGGCGTTGCGCATCCGCATTTCTACCGTCGAAGCTCGCTAGATTAATGACGTCGTGCTCGGCATGTCGGCTCGCGGCGGCAAAGTCCGTGATCACCACATGGTCCTTGGCCGATGTGAGCCAGAACATGTCGCGCCCGGCGCCACCCGTCATCCGGTCATTGCCGCCGCCACCGATGAGTTCGTCGTCTCCCTCCCCGCCGTAGAGCTGGTCGTCCCCCTCGCCACCGTTAAGGGTATCATCGCCGGTGCCGCCGAAAAGCCAGTCATCACCGGTGCCACCGAAGAGCTGGTCATCTCCCTCCCCGCCAAGGAGCCAATCATTTCCCTCATTGCCATAGAGGAGATCATTGCCCTTGCCTCCCTCCAGCCTGTCGTCGCCCCCCAGGCCCTGGAGCTTGTCGTCGCCACCCCCGCCCCACAGTTCATTGGCGGCGTCATTGCCGAATATCTTGTCATCGCCCTTGCCGCCCACGGCGTTCTCGATGAGCGCGCGCTCATCCCCACCCGGCAGCAGCGCGTTGGAAATGTTGCCCGGAGCGTGGTTGCCGTCTTCGAGCTTTGCAAGCTGCACGCGCGAAAAGAGACTCCATTTGCCGGGACGGAGGTCGACGTTGACGCCCTCGTCAAAATTGGAGAAATCGTACGTATCCTTCCCGCCTCCATCCCAGATGTTGCGGAAGACGATGTTCTTGTGCGGGACGCCCTGGCCCTCACCGTTGACAAGCATTTCGCCGGTCGTCGGGCTGAAATTATAGACCGTATCTGTGCTGCGGGTCTCGAAATTCGCGCCGTAGAGATGTTGCAAAGCGGCTACGTCATACAACATAGGACCCTGAGGGCGATCGGGTGAGCCATTGCCCGTGTATGTCATGATCGAATTGCACTGGTTGTCCGCATCCGGTGTCATCATGCCGAAAGGAGAACCACCATCGCCATGACCATGCATAAGGCCGAGCGCATGGCCGACCTCGTGAAGCGCAGTTGTGTATAATATCTCGCCCGGTACAAGCTTTATCTCGTCCAAAAATAGCGGCCCAAAAGCGGACGACAGCAAGACATCACGTCCTCCGTTCTCCGCGTTGGGTAGCGCAATCCCGCCTTTCCCATCCTTCAGAGCCGCGAAACCGAAATTTATATTAGAATCCTCCGGGCACTCAGCCTTCTCAACAAATTCAAGAGAAACGACATCCTCATATTCGCGCAGTACATCTCGAATAAAGCGTTGTGTTTCGTGATTTTCTATAGGCATGAATTTTGGGTATTCATGCGAAGCGCTCTGGGAAAGGGGACTTTTCAGGGGAAATGAGTAGCTAATAACGCCATGCTTCCACTTCGACCCTAAAAGAATTCCATCAATATTGACATCCCCCGACGGCAGAGTTTCGATAAAAGAATTATTCATATGCAATTTACCAGAAATATCAGCACTAAAGGCACAATCAGAAAAACATGTATTTCATGTCAAAATTAAGGGGAATTAGTATTATTCAAAAATATATCCGCCCATACATGTAATACTTCTGCCATGAAATCAGCCGACGCCACTCGCGAAATCCATATGTCGGCGTTAGACACCACCTCTGTTTCAGGCGGCTCACTTGATGAAACGTTGCCCAGCGGACCTCGCAGCCAATCACACCGTTAATTCATTGACAAGAAAAGCACGCACGCTGTCGGCCTCGACGCCGTGGGCGATGAAGCTCTGGCCGATGCCGCGCGCCAGGATGAAGGTGAGCGCGCCGCGCTTGACCTTCTTGTCCTGCGCCATGGCGTCCAGCAGGCTGTCGGCGGTGCCGATGTCGCCGGGCACGTCCTGCAGGCGGGTCGGCAATCCGACACCGGCGAGATGCACCGCGACGCGCGCGGCGTCCTCCGGCGGGCACAGATTGCGCTCCACCGAGAAGCGGAAGGCGAGCGCAAGCCCGACCGCCACGGCCTCGCCGTGCACCAGCCGGCTGCCGTCGTAGCCCGTCGCCCGTTCGAGCGCATGGGCGAAGGTGTGGCCGAGGTTGAGCAGGGCGCGGTCGCCCTCCTCCCGCTCGTCGCGCACGACGACGGCCGCCTTGGCACGGCAGCTCGTCGCTACCGCATGGTCGCGCGCCGGCCCCGGCCCGAAGATGGCCTGCGCATTGCTCTCGCACCAGGCGAAGAAGCCGGGGTCGTCGATGAGGCCATATTTCACCACCTCGGCATAACCGGCACGGAACTCGCGCGGGCTCAGGCTGTCGAGCAGCCCGGTATCGGCCACCACGAGGCTCGGCTGATGGAAGGCGCCGATCAGGTTCTTGCCGTGGGTCGAATTGATGCCCGTCTTGCCGCCGACCGAGGAATCGACCTGGGCCAGGAGGCTCGTCGGCACCTGGACGAAGCGCAGGCCACGGCGGACGATGGAGGCCGCGAAGCCGGCGAGATCGCCGATGACGCCGCCACCGAGCGCGATGACGAGATCGCCGCGCTCGATGCGGGCGGCCAGAAGCGCATCGCAGACCTCGACAAGGCGCGGGTAGCTCTTGCTGGCCTCCCCCGCCGGCACGGTGATGATCGTCGTGCGGAGGCCCGCCGTGGCGAGCGCCTCGCTGAGACGCTGGCCATAGAGCGCGCCGACGCTCTCGTCCGTGACGATGGCCGCCGCCCCGCCCGGCGCCAGCGCCGCGATGCGTGGCGCGGCTTCCGCCAGCACGCCGCGGCCGATGAGGATGTCATAGGCGCGATCGCCCAATGGAACGTGCACGGTCTCGCGGCCGGCTGCGGCGTGTGTCACGGGGGTCATCGGTCGAGATCCAGTTTCGGATGGGACAGGAGGTCCAGTTTGGGAAGGGAGAGGTACTGCCGCAACGCCTCGACGATTTCCTCGACGATGGCCTCATGGGGCGCGTCGCGGGAGATCACGGTGATGTCGGCCCCGGCGTAGGTCGGGTAGCGCTCGTCGATCAGACGCCGCAGCGTGCCCTCAGGATCGGGCGTATGCAGCAGCGGGCGACCGGGGCGTTTGCGCACGCGCCGGAACAGCACATCGAAATCAGCCTTCAGCCACACCGAGATGCCGGCCTCGGCGATATGGGCGCGCGTCTCGGCGTTCATATAGGCGCCGCCCCCCGTGGCCAGGACCTGGGGCCCCTCGCTCAGCAGGCGGCCGACGACGCGGCGCTCGCCATCACGAAATTGTGCTTCGCCCTGGCTCGCGAAAATCTCAGGAATAGTCATGCCCGCGGCGCGCTCGATCTCGTGGTCGGCATCCACGAAATTGAGATTGAGCCGCGTGGCGAGCCTGCGCCCCACCGTGCTCTTGCCAGCCCCCATCATGCCGATGAGGACCAGCGACCTCCCGTTGAGCGCCCGCTGCAGGGCTTCGATCTCAGGGTCGGTTACCCCGATGTTGCGCGACTCGTCCATACGGCTTTCACTATCATGGAGTTTTTGTTTACGTCATTCCCGTAACTTGATCAGGGCCACACTTTCGGCTGAAATCTCGCGATAGGTTGAAGAGAGCTGTGCCGACCGTCTTCCGCTTCCTCATGATCATCGGGATCCTCGCTGGCCTTACCTATGCCGGCCTCTACGCACTCGCAACGATGGTCGAGCCCAAGCCTCGCACCGTGACCGTAACGGTTCCGGCGTCCAAATTCGAGAAGTGATGCCGATGGCGGCCGAGGCGCGAGGTGAGATGACCGATGCGGCGAACAGGCGCCCCCCACTTGCGAGCGGCCTCGCGGAACGCTTCCTTGAGATGCTCGCGGCCGAGCGGGGGGCGGCCCGCAACACCCTCCAGGCCTATGAGCGCGACCTTGGCGACTATCTCGGCTTTCTCGCACGAGCGGGCCTGACGCCCACGGGCTGCGCCCAGCCCGACATCCGTGCCTTTCTCGCCGAAATCCACGCACGCGGGCTCAAGGCCTCGTCAGCGGCGCGGCGCCTTTCCGTCGTGCGGCAGTTCCACAAATTCCTCTATCTGGAGGGCCTGCGCGCTGACGACCCGACCGTCACCATCGACGGGCCGAAGATCGGCCGGCCGCTGCCCAAGGTGCTCAGCGTGGACGAGGTGGACCGGCTGCTCGCCACAGCGCGCGAGGGCATCGACGATGTGAAGAGACCGCTGGTCGAGCGGCGCCGCGCCGCGCGCCTCACCTGCCTTCTTGAGCTCCTCTATGCGACGGGCTTGCGCGTATCCGAGCTCGTCTCGCTGCCGCGCAGCGCCGCCAAGACCCGCGAGCGCTTCCTGCTCGTACGCGGCAAGGGCGACAAGGAACGCCTCGTTCCGTTGACCGAGGCCTCGCAGAAGGCGGCCGCCGCGCATCTGGACCTCATTGCCACCGACAAGGAGGTCGCCCGGCAGAAGCGCTGGCTGTTTCCCGCCGACAGCGCCGAGGGCCACCTGACGCGCCAGGCTTTCGCGCGCGACCTCAAGGATCTCGGCATCGCCGCCGGCATCGCGCCGGATCGCCTGAGCCCGCATGTGCTTCGCCACGCCTTCGCCAGCCATCTCCTGCAGAATGGCGCCGACCTGCGCGTGGTGCAGGAACTGCTCGGCCATGCCGACATCGCGACGACGCAGATTTACACCCACGTCCTCGATGCTCGTCTCACAGCGATGGTGCGCGACCTGCATCCCCTGGCTCAGGACTGAGCGCGATCGACATTTCAAGGGGCGGAGGGGTCGCGATGACAGCAGAGGCGACATAGCCCCGTGTCAGCCTCGCCGCAGCAAGAACACCGCCTGTTCGCCGAACAGGTTCCACACCCACCACGGCATGTTGAAACGCACCGGCTGGCCGCTGGAGTTCAGCGCCAGGGCGCGCTCCGTATGGGCGTTGAGCTCTTTGCAGAGCGCGACGAAGTCGCGGATCGTGCAGAAATGGATGTTCGGCGTGTCGTACCAGGTCTCGGGCAGGTTGTCCGTCACCGGCATCCGCCCGGACAGGACGAGGTCGGCGCGCACGCGCCAGTGGCCGAAATTCGGGAAGGAGACGATCGCCCGGCGGCCGATGCGCAGCATGTGCTCCAGCACCGCGCGTGGCCGGCGCGTCGCCTGGATGGTCTGGGACAGGATGACATAATCGAAAGCATCGTCCGGATAAGCGAACAGATCGGTATCCGCGTCGCCCTGGACGACCGACAACCCGCGCGCCACGCATTGGTTGACGCCCTCGCGGGACAGCTCGATGCCCCGGCCGTCCACCCCGCGCCGTTCAGCAAGCAAGGACAACAGCATGCCGTCGCCACAGCCGACATCGAGCACGCGTGCACCGCGATCGACCATCTCGGCCATCAGCAGCAGATCGACGCGTTGCGTCGTGGAGGGATCTTCAATCGCCAAGGGTAAGAACCTTTCGGGGCGGACGGACCTGGAGCGCTTCCGCTTTTCTTAGTTAAAGCCCGCGGGTGCGCGCGGCGGAATCGAGGAAGCCACGCATGGTGGCGAAGAAGACGGGTTCATCGAGCAGGAAGGCATCGTGGCCCTTGTCGCTCTCGATCTCGACGAAACTCACCGAGGCGGCGGCCGCATTGAGCGCATGCACGATCGCGCGCGAGTTCGGGGTCGGGAACAGCCAGTCCGACGAGAACGATGCCACGCAGAAGCGGGTTTTCGTGCCGCGGAAGGCGTTCGCCAGCGCACCCCCGTGATCGGCGGCCAGGTCGAAATAGTCCATTGCCCGCGTGATATAGAGATAGCTGTTGGCGTCGAAGCGTTCCACGAAGCTCTCGCCCTGATAGCGCAGGTAGCTCTCGACCTGGAAATCGGCATCGAAGGAAAAGGTCGGCGCATCGCGATCCTGCAGCCGGCGCCCGAACTTGCGGTGGAGCGCGGCCTCCGAGAGATAGGTGATATGCGCGCCCATGCGCGCCACGGCGAGGCCCTTGGCGGGGCGCACGCCCGCCTGCAGATAATGACCGCCGCGCCAGTCGGGATCCGCCATGATGGCTTGGCGCCCGACCTCATGGAAGGCGATGTTCTGCGCGGAATGAATGGGCCCGGTGGCGATCGGCATGGCCGCGAAGACGCGCTCCGGATAGCTCGCGGCCCATTGCAGCACCTGCATGCCGCCCATCGATCCGCCGACGACGGCGAAGAGCTGCGCGATGCCGAGATGGTCGAGCAGCATGGCCTGCGCGCGCACCATGTCGCGGATCGTCACCAGCGGGAAGCTGAGCCCCCAGGGCTCGCCCGTCGCCGTGTTGAGCGACGCCGGCCCGGTTGTGCCGAGACAGCTCCCGACGACATTCGAACACAGGACGAAGAACCGGTCCGTGTCGATGGGAAGGCCTGGGCCGACGATAGTCTCCCACCAGCCGGACTTGCCGGTGATGGGGTTGCGGTTCGCCACATGCTGGTCGCCTGTCAACGCGTGGCAGATGAGGATGGCGTTCGAGCGGTCGGCATTCAACGTGCCGTAAGACTGATAGGCGATCTGCCAGGGCGCGAGAGTGGCGCCGCTGTCGAGAACCAATGGCTTGTCGAGGCCGAAACGCGCGACAAGGCTGTCCGGTTCATCGACCTGCGAAGCGGGAACTGGGGCAGTGTCAGCACTAACCAACATGAGACTGATAAACCCTTTTCCGCCTGAAATGGCATGAGCGCAATCGACAGACCGCGTTCGTTATATCGAACACAGGCCCAGCTCGGCAACAGGTCTTGCAGGAAAAGATCGAGCCCATTGTGCGGCGGGCCTGGGTCAGATGGCTGGTCGCCCGGAGCCTTTCAATATCTTGCGTTCGTGCCGGCGCACCGTAAAAGTGTTTCACTTGGAAGGCTCGCAGGGCCTGTTTGCACAACGATTTCTCGGGGAACGGAACGCACGCGTATGGCCAATTCGGTGACAGAACCCTCACAGAGTGCTTCCCCTCCCTCTTCCGCCCCGCCTGTCGACCTCGCCGTTCTGCGCGTTGAAATCGATCGCATCGACGCGGCCATGCATGAACTCCTGATGGAGCGCGGCGACATCATCGACCGGCTGATCGCGTTCAAGCGTACGCAGGGCGCGGGCTCAGCCTTCCGGCCGGCCCGCGAGGCGGCGATGATGCGCAAGCTGGCGGAGCGCCACCGTGGAATTCTGCCGCTCGACACAGCCGAGAGCATCTGGCGTGTCATCATCGGCACCTTCACCTATGTCCAGGCTCCCTACAGCGTGCATGCCGACATCTCCGGCGGCGACGGCCCCATGCGGGATTCCGCGCGGTTCCATTTCGGCTTCACCGTTCCTTATATCGCCCATACCAGCGCGGAGGCCGTCATCCGCGCCGTCGCGGAATCCAAAGGCGATCTCGGCATCTTCCGACCGGATGGCGCCGCTGCATCCGGTCCCTGGTGGACAGGGCTGACCGGTCCCGACACCCCGAAGATCATCGCGCGGCTGCCCTTCATCGATCGGCCGCAGCATCCGGCCGCGACGCCGGTTTTCGTCATCGCGCAGCCGCTGACGGATGGCGGCTCAAGCGAAGTGCGTCTTGTCGCGGCCACCGTCGAGCGATGGCGGGAGGAGGCGCGCGGCGCCATTGCCCGGCTCGGCGGGCAGGTCCTCGGATCGGCCGGCGTCCGCGATGGATTGTCGCTTCTTGTCTCCGTTCCCGGCACCGTGACGCTGGACGTCCTCGATAAGGCCTTGACGGCAGAGCGTCTGGGGCGCATCGACCTGAGTGAAATCGGAAGCCACGCCGAGGTTTTCGTGCTCGACAAGCCGGGCATGGGGGACTGACCTCCCGCCGCGCGGTCTCCGTTCGTCCTTTATCCGGAGTGTCATATCATGGGTCTTGTGGCCGATCGTCCCGTCCCGCGGGCCGGAATTCTGTCGATCGACGCCTACGTGCCGGGCAAGAGTAGCGTCACGGGCGTCGACAAGGTCTACAAGCTGTCGTCGAACGAGACGCCGCTCGGACCGAGCAAGACAGCCATCGAGGCCTATAAGCACGCGGCCGCGACCCTTGAGCATTACCCCGATGGCGCCGCCACCCGCCTCCGGGAGGCGATCGGCGCTAGATTCGGGCTCGACCCCGCCCGCATTGTCTGCGGCGCCGGCTCCGACGATATCCTCAATCTCCTGACCCACGCCTATATCGGCCCGGGCGATGAGGGCGTTTATTCCGAATATGGCTTCCTAGTCTACAAGATCGCCATAACGGCCGCGGGCGGCACGCCTATCGTCGCCAAGGAGACCGAACTGACCGCGAGTGTCGACGCCCTTCTGGCCGCCGTCACGCCGCGCACCAAGGTGGTCTTCCTTGCCAACCCCAACAATCCGACCGGCACTTATCTGCCGTTTGACGAGGTGAAGCGCCTCCATGCGGGGCTGCCGCCGCATGTGCTGCTCGTCCTCGATGCGGCCTATGCCGAATACGTCAGGCGCAACGATTATGCTTCGGGTCTCGAGCTCGTCTCGACCAGCGAGAATGTCGTCATGGTGCGCACGTTCTCAAAAATCTACGGGCTTGCGGCGCTGCGCCTCGGCTGGGTCTATGGCCCTGCCCATGTCATCGACGCGATCAACCGCATCCGCGGCCCTTTCAATGTCAATGCTCCCGCCATAGAGGCCGGCATCGCGGCGATCGGTGATGAAAGCCACGTTGCCGCCTCCATCACGCATAACGAGAAGTGGCTGCCCTGGCTGACGAACGAGATCTCGGCGCTCGGCCTTAAGGTGACGCCGAGCGTCGGCAACTTCATCCTGATCCATTTCCCCGCTGAGGCAGGCCGCGACGCCAAGTCGGCGGATAATTTCCTGTCGGCGCGCGGGCTCGTGTTGCGCGCCGTCGCGTCCTACGGGTTGCCCAATGCCCTGCGCATGACCGTCGGCGACGAGGAGGCCAACCACCGTGTCGTCGCCGCGCTCAAGGACTTCCTCGGGGGCGCGCATGCCTGACCGGCTGGGGCCGCCGCGCTCCAAACCCTTGATCGGGCGGCTCGCCATCATCGGGCTCGGCCTGATCGGATCGTCCATCGCCCGCGCCGTTGAGCATCTCAAGCTCGCCGGCACGCTCGTCGTCAACGACGCCTCGCCTGACGTGCGTAAACGGCTGGGTGAACTCGCCCTGGGCGATGTAGTGGCCGACACCGCCGCCGAGGCAGCCGCCGACGCGGATATGGTGATCCTCTGCGTGCCCGTCGGTGCCTGCGGCGAGGTCGCGGCCGAAATCGCCGGGGCGTTGAAGCCCGGCGCGATCGTGTCGGACGTCGGCTCGGTCAAAGGCGCCGTTGTCGCCGCCGTCGCCCCACACCTGCCGGCCGGCGTGCATCTCGTGCCGGCGCATCCGGTGGCCGGCACCGAGCATTCAGGACCGGACGCGGGCTTCGCGACCCTCTTCCACAATCGCTGGTCGATCGTGACGCCGCCGGAAGGCGCCGATCCCGAAGCGGTCGCGGTGACGCGGGGACTGTGGGAGGCCATGGGCGCGCAGGTGGAGATCATGACGCCGCAGCACCATGATCTGGTGCTCGCCATCACAAGCCACGTGCCGCATCTCATCGCCTACAACATCGTCGGCACCGCCGCCGATCTGGAAACCGTGACGCAGTCCGAGGTCATCAAGTTCTCGGCCGGCGGCTTCCGCGATTTCACGCGTATCGCCGCATCCGACCCGACCATGTGGCGGGACGTGTTCCTCACCAACAAGGACGCCGTGCTCGAAATGCTCGGCCGGTTCAACGAGGACCTGGCCGCCCTCCAGCGCGCCATCCGCTGGGGCGACGGCGAGGCGCTGTTCAACCTGTTCACGCGCACCCGCGCCATCCGCCGCAGCATCATCGACAGCGGACAGGAAACCGCCGCGCCCGACTTCGGCCGGCGCCAGGGCGAGAGCCAGGACGGCTGATCGCCGTACTCTTATTCAGCGGCGCGGATCTCCTGAGAGGCGCCCCGGTCCTCGAAATCGAGCGCCTCGATGCGCTCTCCGCGCTTGACGATCTTGTCCGTCGAGGTGCGGATCTGGGCCACGTCCTCCTGCGCTTGCCGGAAATGCGTATCGAGTTTCTCGACCCGGTCCCGCAGTCGCACGACATCCTCCAGAATGCGGCGCACTTCGAGCTGTATGGTCTCGGCTTCCTCGCGCATGCGGGCATCCCGCACCAGCGACTGCATGACCTGGATGGCGAGCGCGAGGAGCGAGGGCGAAACGATGATCACCCGGGCGCGATGGGCCCGCGCCACCACATCCTCGAAATGTTCCTGCAGATCGGCGTAGATCGCCTCCGACGGCACGAACAGGAGCGCCAGATCCTGCGTCTCGCCGGGCACGAGATATTTCTCGGCAATGTCCTTCACATGGGTCGAGACGTCTGTCTTGACCCTTGCCGACGCGGCGCGGCGCATCTCGTCGTTCGTGGCGCCACGAAAAGCGAGAAAGCTCTCCAGCGGAAACTTGGCGTCGATGACGAGGGGGTGATCTCCCGGAAGGCGGATGAGGCAGTCCGGCCGGCGGCCGTTGCGCAGCGTGGCCTGAAAGGCGTAGTGCCCGGCCGGCAGTCCATCGCGGACGATCGTCTCCATGCGGCCCTGGCCATAGGCGCCGCGCGCCTGCTTGTTGGCCAGAATGTCCTTGAGGCCAACCACCTCACCCGTCAGGTTGGTGAGGTTCTTCTGAGCCGCGTCAATCACCGCAAGCCGCTCATTGAGGCGCGCGATATGCTCACCCGTCGTCCGCGACGAAACCTCAAGCCCCTGCCCCACGCGGTGCTGGAGGCCATCCAGCCGCTCTGCGACGAAGCGGGCGAAGTCCTGCTGGCGGGAGCCGAAGATCTCGGCGATCGTCTGCAGCCGGCCGGTCATCTCCGCCTGGATGCGGTTGAGCTCCGCGACCTTGTCGTCCATCTCCCGCGCCCGCTCGGCCGCTTCCGCGGCCTCAAGCCGGCGCTCGCGATTGGTGCGCGCCGCGAAAACGGCGAGCAAAAGCAGAAGAACGAGGGCCGCGCCCGCTACGCTCACGATGACTTCGCCCGCCGTGAGCGGATATCCTCCCAGGTTCAACAGGGTCTGATTCATCGCAGAACAGGGACTCGTCTCGACATCAATGCGAACAAAAGAAGAACACATTGACCCTTGCGGCGCAAGTGATTATGTGGCTGTTACGCTGTCGTTTTCCGGCCTCGACAACACTGCCTCGCAGCCTCCTGTAAAAAAGGCCCTCGTAAGTCTGTACCATGGCTATCAAACCTATCGTCCTTATCCCAGACCAGCGGCTCAAGACCGCCTCCGAGCCGGTGACCGAGATCACCGACGAAATTCGCACGCTCGCCGCCGACATGCTTGAGACCATGTACGATGCGCCCGGCATCGGCCTGGCGGCCGTGCAGATCGGGGTGATGAAGCGCCTGCTGGTGATCGATGTGGCCGGCAAGGATGAACCCCGGGCGCCGATGGTGGTGATCAACCCTGAGATCACGTGGGAATCGGACGAGGAATTCAGCATTCACGAGGAAGGCTGCCTCTCGATCCCCGACTATTATGAGGAAGTCGAGCGTCCGGCGAAGATCCGCGCGCGCTATATGGACCTCGACGGCAAGACGCAGGAGATCGAGGCCGAGGGCATCCTCGCGACCTGCCTGCAGCACGAGATCGACCATCTCGACGGCGTTCTGTTCATCGACTACCTGTCGAAACTGAAGCGCGACCGCGTCATGAAGAAATTCACCAAAGCGGCGAAGCGCGAGACCGTGGGCTGAAGCCGCCTAGCCTCCAGGCGCACCCGCAAACGGCTGCCATCCTATTGCGCTCGCCAATGAGAACCAAGACGGGTAATACCGGCTTGGCTGGCGCGTCCCGGTATCTGACACACGACGATCGCCCCCGCTCACCTCTCCCCGGCGGGGAGAGGTCGCGCCGAAGGCGCGGGTGAGGGGGACGCCCGCTGCTGAAACGACTACCCCTCACCCCGGCCCTCTCCCCGGCGGGGAGAGGGAGAACCGCGGGTGGACTTTCATATCCATTGGACCGGAAACGCGCGGCTTAGCGCACCGCGACTGCCTTGATGGCGCGGCGCTTCCTCCCACCGCCTCGGCACACCCTCAAGCCCCGAGCCGCTCCGCATGCCATCGCAAGTGATCGGCGATGAAGGTGGCAATGAAGAAGTAGGAGTGGTCGTAGCCCTCCTGCCGGCGGAGCGTCAGCGGAATGCCCGCCGTGGCGCAGGCGGCTTCCAGAAGCTCCGGCTTGAGCTGGTTGGCGAGGAAGCCATCCGCCGTGCCCTGGTCGACCAGGATGTCGGCGACGCGGGCGCCGTCCTGGATCAAAGCGCAAGCATCATAGGCCCGCCAGACCGCCTTGTCCGGGCCGAGATAACCGCCCAAGGCCTTCTCGCCCCACGGGCAATTCAGCGGCGAGACGATCGGCGCGAAGGCCGACACGGCCTTGAACCGGCCGGGATTTTTCAGGGCCAGCGTCAAGGCGCCATGCCCGCCCATGGAATGGCCGGTGATGCCCTGCCGCGCCATGTCCGCCGGCAGCTCCGCACCAACGATCTCCGGCAGTTCCCGGCCGATGTAGCTCGCCATGCGGTAGTTGGGGGCGAAGGGCGCGACGGTGGCATCCACGTAGAACCCCGCGCCGAGGCCGAAGTCATAAGCGGCGTCCGGATCATCCGGCACGCCCTCTCCGCGCGGGCTGGTGTCGGGCGCGATCACCATAAGCCCCAGTTCCGCCGCCACGCGCTGGGCGCCGGCCTTCACCGTGAAGTTCTCCTCGGTGCAGGTGAGGCCCGAGAGGAACCACACAACCGGCACCTTGCCCGCTGCCGCCTGCGGCGGCACGAAGACGGAAAAGCGCATGTCCGTGCAGGTCTCGGTGGAGCGATGCTTGTAGACGCGCTGCTCGCCCCCGAAGGAGCGAGCGCTGGAGACGAGGTCGAGCGTCATCACGCGGCCCCGTCAGTAGACGACGACGGAGCGGATGGACTTGCCCTCATGCATCAGGTCGAAGGCCGTGTTGATCTCGTCAAGCGGCATGGTGTGGGTGATCAGATCATCGATGTTGATCTTGCCCTCCATGTACCAGTCGACGATCTTCGGCACATCGGTACGGCCGCGTGCGCCGCCGAAGGCCGAGCCCTTCCAGACGCGGCCGGTGACGAGCTGGAACGGGCGCGTGGCGATCTCCGTACCGGAAGGCGCCACGCCGATGATGATCGACTCGCCCCAGCCGCGATGACAGCATTCGAGCGCCTGCCGCATGGTGTGGACATTGCCGATGCACTCGAAGGAGAAGTCGGCGCCGCCGCCGGTGAGATCGACGATCGCCTCGACCACCTTGTCGCGGCCGACCTCGTCCGGATTGACGAAATGGGTCATGCCGAACTTCTTGGCCATCTCGGCCTTGGCGGGGTTGAGGTCGACACCGATGATCTTGTCGGCGCCCACCATCCGCGCGCCCTGGATGACATTGAGACCGATGCCGCCGAGCCCGAAGACCACGACATTCGCGCCCGGCCAGACCTTTGCGGTATAGACCACCGCGCCGATACCTGTGGTGACGCCGCAGCCGATGTAACAGATCTTGTCGAAGGGCGCGTCCTCGCGCACCTTCGCCACTGCGATCTCGGGCAGCACCGTGAAGTTCGAGAAGGTCGAGCACCCCATGTAGTGGAACACCTCGCCGCCATCGCAGGCAAAGCGCGAGGTGCCGTCCGGCATTAGCCCCTGCCCTTGCGTGGAACGGATGGAGGTGCAGAGGTTCGAGCGCTGCGAGAGGCAGGTTTTGCACTGGCGGCATTCCGGCGTGTAGAGCGGAATGACGTGATCGCCGACCTTCACCGACGTGACCCCGGCGCCGACCTCTCGCACGATACCCGCGCCCTCATGGCCGAGGATCGCCGGGAACTTGCCCTCGGAATCAAGGCCGGAGAGCGTGTAGGCGTCGGTGTGGCAGACGCCGGTCGCCATCACCTCGATCAGCACTTCGCCAGGCTTCGGGCCGCCGATCTCGACGGTCTCGATGGTGAGCGGCTTGTTCGCCTCCCAGGCAACGGCTGCGCGGCTTTTCATGTCCTGTTCCTTCTTCCCTGAGGATAGTCCGCAAAAGGTCGTTCCGGCTTCTCGATCTGATCGCTCTGATCACTTGAAACCATTATTTCAGATAAGAGCGCACGATGCGCATGATCCCGTCGATTTCCGCTTCGCAATCGACCGGCCCTGCTGCTCCCTGCCCTCGCCCTGCCTCAAGAAACGTCTCGCGCAGGTGGCTTTCCAGCACCTCGGCCATCAGGCCGGTCGCGGCGCCACGCAGCGCGGCGATCTGCTGGAGAAGCGCGCCGCAATCGGCACCCTGCTCCACAGCGAGTTCCAGCGCCTCCGCCTGCCCCTTGATCCGGCGCAAACGGTTGATGGCGCGCTTCTTGTCTTCCGGTGAATGAGGCATGGCCGTGGACATACTGGAGACGAGTATAGTGTGTTGGCACTAGTATACTCTACGGGAGTATGTCAAGCAGATGAAAGGCTCGACGGCCAGTGCTATAGCTTGGGTTTAGCAATGCCCTACACGCGCGCGCCCTGATCCCTTCCGTCCGGGGAGGGTGGCATCGCGTCTGCGAGGTCGGGTGGGGCCGGCCCCTCTGCGATGGCGAGCTGTGACCCCACCCGGCGCCTGCGGCACCACTCTCCGGGGGCGAGGGATCGAGCGCATGGTTGATGGCCGCCGCGCCGATCATCAGCCTATGAAAAGCCATCAAGCCGCCTCCCCTTTCCATATCCGGGCTGTTCCGGCTACAACGCGGCTGAGCCCTTATCCCTGAACCAAGACCCTCAGGTCGGTCCCAAACGAGTTGACCCCAATGTCATTGCGCATCGTCTTCATGGGCACGCCCGATTTCGCCGTGCCGGTCCTCGCCGAGATCATCGGCCAGGGACACGAGGTCGTCGCGGTCTACACGCGCGCGCCGGCGCAGAGCGGGCGGGGGTTGGCCGAGCGCCCTTCCCCCGTGCATGCCATGGCCGAACGCTTCGGCATTCCGGTCTTCACGCCGAAGACCCTGCGCACGGACGAGGCCGCCGAGACCTTCGCCTCGCTTGAGGCCGATGCCGCCGTGGTCGTGGCCTACGGCATGCTCCTGCCCAAGGCGATCCTGGACGCGCCGGAACTCGGCTGCCTCAACCTGCATGCCTCGCTCCTGCCGCGCTGGCGCGGCGCGGCGCCCATCCAGCGCGCCATCATGGCGGGCGATGCCGAAACAGGCGTCGCCGTGATGAAGATGGAGGAAGGGCTCGACACCGGCCCTGTCGCCATGGTGGAGCGCGTCACGATCGGCCCGCAGACCACCGCCGGCGAACTGCATGACAGCCTGTCACGCCTCGGCGCCGATCTGATGGCGCGAGCGCTCGCCGCGCTCTCCCGTGGCGCGTTGAGCTTCGTGCCACAGCCCGAAGACGGCGTCACCTACGCCAGGAAGATCACCAACGAGGAGGCCCGCATCGACTGGTCGCGGCCCGCCAGCGCATTGCACGACCAGATCCGGGGTCTCTCGCCCTTCCCCAGCGCCTTCTTCGAGGTCGATCTCGGCAAGGGGCGTGAGCGGGTGCGGGCCCTGCGCAGCACGCCCGCCGAGGGACAGGGCGCACCCGGTACATTGCTCGATGGCCAGTTCACCGTCGCCTGTGGCGAGGGCGCTCTGCGGCTGCTGCAGGTGCAGCGCGCCGGCAAGGGCGTGATGAACGCCGACGATTTCCTGCGCGGCGCAAGGCTCGCGCCCGGCACGGTGCTTGCTTGACATGCCGCGCTACAAGCTCGTCGTGGAATATGACGGTCGCGCCTATTGCGGCTGGCAATGGCAGGACAACGGCCGCGCCGTCCAGCAGGCCGTCGAGGAGGCGATCGCGCGCTTCGCCGGCCATGCGGCGCGCGTGCAATGCGCCGGGCGCACCGACGCCGGCGTGCACGCCACGCATCAGGTGGTCCATGTCGATCTCGACAAGACATGGCGTACGGACACGGTGCGCGACGCCACCAACGCGCATCTGAAGCCGGAGCCCGTGGCGATCCTGTCCGCCGAGGCGGTGGACGAGAGCTTCGATGCCCGCCATTCGGCGGTCAAGCGCCACTATCTCTACCGCATTCTCAACCGACGGCCGCCGCCGGCGATCGAGATCGGCCGCGTCTGGCACGTACCGCGCCGGCTCGATGCCGATGCCATGCACGAAGCGGCCCAGACGCTGCTCGGCCGGCACGACTTCACGACGTTCCGCGCGGCCGATTGCCAGGCCAAGAGCCCGATCCGCACGCTCGACCGGCTGGATGTCGAGCGGATCGGCGACGAGATCCGTGTCTTCGCGGCGGCGCGGTCCTTCCTGCACCATCAGGTGCGCTCCATGGTCGGCACGCTGGAGCGCGTCGGCGCCGGCCAATGGCCCGTGACCCAGGTGGCTGAAGCCCTCGCCGCGCGGCAACGCTCCGCCTGCGGCCCCATGGCGCCGGCCACGGGGCTCTATCTCATCGGCGTGGATTATCCCTGAGACGCGCCGTTGGCGCCAGAACCAGCAAGGCTATAGGTCGAAATTCCGGGCAGCCGCTTCGCGGCTTCCGGATGATATGGCCGGCCGACGCCGCCGATCCCTCCCCTTCGGGGAGGGTGGCCTCGCGCCAGCGAGGTCGGGTGGGGCCCTGAGGCCGGAGGACGATGCTCGCCTCCATGTTGCTGCCCACCTATCAGATCAGCGGCTGGTGGTCCCCACCCGGCGCCTGCGGCGCCACCCTCCCCGGAGGGGAGGGATCGGCCGGCGCGACTGACTTGATGGCGCGACTTGCTCGCTGGCTCTAACCCCAGACCTTGTCGCGTGGCATTCTCTTTGACGCCTCTGCCACCGGTGGCTTACCGGGCCGACGACGCGAAATAGTCCTGCAGCACCCGGCGGAAGATCGCCGTCAGGCCGTCGATGTCGGCGGTCGCCACGTGCTCATCGACCTGGTGCATGGTCTGCCCGACGAGCCCGAATTCCACGACCGAGCAGTAATCCTTGATGAAGCGCGCATCCGAGGTGCCGCCTGTCGTCGACAGCGCCGGCTTCAAGCCGGTTTCCGCCTCGATCGCCCGTGACAGCACCGCAACGAAGGAGCCTGGCTCCGTCACGAAGGCCGTGGCATTAGTGGGCAGGAAGGTGACGCGCGTCCGCTCGTCGAGGCCCGCGTCGGTGATCCGCCGCCGGATCTCGTCCGCGAGCGTTTCCGGCGTCCAGACGTCATTGAAGCGGATGTTGAAGGCAAGCTTGACCTCCGCCGGAATGACATTCGTCGACGGGTTGGCGACATCGATCGTCGTGAATTCAAGGTTTGACGGGGCGAAATGGGCCGTTCCCTCGTCGAGCGGGCTGCCTTTCAGCGCCGCGATCAACGCGCTGACATGCTGGATCGGATTGTCGGCAAGCTGCGGATAGGCCACATGGCCCTGTTTGCCCGCCAGCACGACGCGGCCGGTGAGCGAGCCGCGCCGGCCGATCTTGATCATGTCGCCCAGGGCATCCGGATTGGTGGGCTCCGCCAGGATGCAGTGGTCGAACTTGTCGCCGCGCTCGTTCTTCACCCATTCCAGAAGCTTCACCGTGCCATTGACGGCCGGACCTTCCTCATCGCCCGTCAACAGAAAGCCGATCGATCCCGGAAAATCCGGCTTGGCCTTGATGAAGGCGAGCGCTGCCGCGACCATGGCCGCCACGCCACCCTTCATATCCGATGCACCGCGGCCGAAGATGCGCCCGTCCTCGATCACACCGCCGAAGGGATCGTGCCGCCAATGGGCCTCGTCTCCCGGAGGCACCACATCCGTATGGCCTGCGAACAGCAGAAAGGGCGCCTCGCGGCCATAGCGCGCATAAAGATTTTCCACATCCGGCGTGCCGGGGGCCGTGAAGGTAAGCCGATGCGTCGCGAAGCCGACTTCGGACAGCCTCTGGTCGATGAGGGCGAGCGCCCCGCCCTCATCCGGCGTGACAGATCGGCAACGGATCAGATCCTGCGCGAGGGCGACCGCCGGTAAGAGCTCCGCCGCAGGCGCGGCAGGAAGAGGCAGCATCGTTTCAGGAAACTGTTCGCTGGTGCGGGGAGGTTCAGATGGCGACATGGACGACGGGCCCCGTAGGCTGAGGGAGGCGCGATTCGACCGATCGCGGGGCTCCCATGATAGACCGAGATAATGGCACGCCCCAATGTCGCGTGTGGTGCACCCTGTCACATCGCACGTAACAATCCCCGAGAAATAAGGCGCGTAAGGGGGGAACAGCCGAGCGCGAAATTCGTTCTTCGGGAAGATGGCGACATCCAAGGGAGAATGCCATGCCTCGCGGAGATAAATCCGCCTACAGCGACAAGCAGAAACGCAAGGCCGAACATATCGAGGAAAGCTACGAAAGCCGTGGCGTCGGCGAGAAAGAGGCCGAGCGGCGTGCCTGGGCCACCGTGAACAAGGACAGCGGCGGCGGCAACAAGAGCGGCTCCGGCCGGGGCAAGCCGGATACGAACGCGGCTGCCAAGAAAGGCGGGAAGCTCGGTGGCAAGGCCGCGGCTTCCCGCAGCCCCGCCGAGCGTTCGGCCTCGGCGAGGAAAGCGGCCGCGACGCGCAAGCGCAATGCGGCCGAGCACAGGGCGCATTAGCCGGAAGCGGCTTAAGGCTGCGGTTTGATGAGGGCGAGGCCGGATTGCGGATCGAAGGCCTTCTGCAAATGGCGTGGTGCCTCGCTGATCAGCACCTCAAGCGTTGGCCGGACAGATCCAGACGCGAAATGCCCGGCCACCGCGCGACCGTCGCGCAGTCCCAGCACGGCGTGGAGATGGAGCGCGGGCTTGCCCTCTGGAGACAGGGCGATATCTCCGATAAGGGACGCGACTTCTGACTGTTCATCGACAGGGATATCAAGATAGGCCTTACTGTCCCAATCGAAGTACTGGAGCCTCGCATTGCTGAAGGCGCCGATCGCCGTGACCTGGGCTCCTGAGAGATTATTTTCGGCGGCAAAGCGCTCGATACAGGCCATCGCCTCGTCGCCTTGCTCGAGCACCACCGCAAAGATGCGTTGTCCATCGGCATTGTTGAGCAGTTGGCTCTTCATCGTTCCTCCTGAAAGCGCGGAACTAGCGCCCTCTCCGCGTGAGTTCTCGCAAGGGTTGATCGCCGCCAGCCGGCGCAACAATCCACAGGGAGGGAACAGCGCCACGGCACGCTTGTTCCTCGGCGAGGACGATTTGCGACAAAGCCCATTTACAGAGACGGCATGGCTGAGCTAGGTTGCGGCCACGTTACCAGGTCGGGGGCTATGCCCTGCAGGCTGAAGGCGCCCGTAGCTCAGCTGGATAGAGCGTTGCCCTCCGAAGGCAAAGGTCACACGTTCGAATCGTGTCGGGCGCGCCACTTCAGTACACATCTGGGAACACCGTCAGCGCGAGCGATGGCCGGTTCCAGAGAACGCTTTATCACCAGTGATGCGGACCACACCGTTATCGACCTCGAAGTGGTCGACCACGGCCTGAATGTACGCCTTTCGGAAATGTTATCCGGTTGGCACGCCCACGGCGCGTGGTGAGCGATCCGCGAAATCAGCTCCGGAATCCTGCGCTGCTCGCTGTCAGTCCGATGGTGGGAGCGGATAGCTGCGATAATCGCCGACGCGGGCGTGTCAGCCCGCGTCGGCATCCGTCTCAGAATCTTGGCATTGTGTCCGTCGCTGGCGCGAAGTCGCCGGCGCCGCTGCGCTTGCGCACGCGGTAGAGCGATTCCACGGCCTTGCGCCTGACCTCCTCGACATCGACCGAGATGATCTTGCCGCCCCGCTTCAGGAAGCGGCCATCGACGATGACGGTGTCGACATTGGCATTGTCGGTCGCATGCACGATCGTGGTGTGCAACTCCCCGACGGGTGCCATGGAGAGATCGGAGGCGCGCAGCATGATGATGTCCGCCCGCTTTCCGGGGCTCAGCGTGCCGCACTTATCCGCGAAGCCGAAAGCACGTGCGCCGTTGATTGTCGCCATCTCGATGCACTGGGTGTGCGTGACGCGCGGGATCGCGGCCGTCGGCGTCTCCGCCTCGCCCATCAGCACCGCATAGCAGAGGCGCATCTGCTCGAAGAGCGAGGTCCGGCTCAGCGAACTCGCATCGAAGGACAAGCAGACATTCACGCCTTCCTTGATCTGGAGCAGCATCTGCTGGCGCACAGCCGCGCCCGCGTTGCGCTGGCCGTGTGGGAACTCGTTGCCCAGCGACATCGAATTGGAGGCGCCGGTCTTCGCGAGAATGGCGCGATCTTCTTCCGTGAAGAGCAGGGAGTGAACGAAGATCGTGGACTTGTCGACGAAGCCCTCCTGATTGAGCTTGACCACCGGGACCTTGAACGCGGGCGACTGGCCGCCGTGCATGATGATCGGCAAGCCGTTGTCCTTCGCGGCCTTGAACTCCTGCGCGTAGACATCGGGCAAGCCGCCGGGGGCGCGGGTGGAGAAGCCGAAATCGACGCGGCCAGTCCATTCATGATTGCCGGAGAACCATTCGCGGTTGGCGCGCAGGGCGTCCGCGATGTCCATCGTCTTGTCCTTGGGCGTCGGATCGGCGCCACCATAGGCATAGCGGCCGCGCAGGCCGCTTTCGACCATGGCCTTGATCTCGGCATCGACATGGGCGGGCGTCAGCGTGTTGTGGGCATAGTTCATCACGGTGGTGATGCCGGCATTGGTCGCCTCGGTCATCGCCAGCCGGACGGCGTTGTAGAAATCCTCCGGCTCGTGGAAGCGCCCGAGGCCGTTCTTCAGCTCGACATAGCCGCGCCCCTGCTTGACCAGGTTCTTGAAGAGGTTGTTCCACATATGCCAGTGGGTCTCGACGAGACCCGGCATGACGATCATGCCATCGGCGTCGATGATCTCGGCGCCCGGAGCCGCGAGATCCGGTCCGATCGCCACGATGGCGCCGTCCTTGACATGGACATCGCCCTTGAGCAGGTCCCCGATCGCCGGATCCATGGTCACGACCATGCCGCCGCGCAGGATGAAATCCTTGCCGGTCGGCACGGCGCCGGCAGCGACAGGAGCCGCGCCCTGCGCATATGCCCGCGCGGGGACGAGGCCGGCGCCGAGCATGCCCGCGGACCCCAGGATGAGTCCGCGGCGGCTTAGCGAAGGCATGTGGTTATCGGTGTCTTTTGTCATGTCAGTCCTCCCTTGGCTTGAATGAAGAGACGCGTAGAGGCGATGCCAGGCCGGCCGGCATTTGGCGGCGCGGTGGCAGTGTGGCGGCGCAATCTTCCGTCGCCGTCTATTCGCGGAACGCTTCTGTGCGGCCCTGTCGAAATCTCGGAATGGCGATGGAGAGGATCAGCAACGCGGCCAGTCCAAGCAAGATCGCGCTGACCGGACGGGACATGAAGATCGTCGGATCTCCGCGCGAGATCTGCAGCGCGCGGCGGAAATACTCTTCGACCATCGGCCCGAGGATGAATCCGAGCAGCAAAGGGGCCGGCTCACCTCCGAGGCGGAGCAGCACATAACCGACGATTCCAAATAATGCGAGGAGATAGACGTCGGATATACTGTTGGAGACGCTGAAGACTCCGATGACGCTGAAGAAGATGATCACCGGGAAGATGTAGCGATAGGGCACGCGCAACAGGCTGGCCCAGATCCCGATCAGCGGTAGGTTGAGGAGGACGAGGAAGAGGTTGCCGATCCACATCGAGGCGATGATGCCCCAGAACAGCACGGGCTGCTCGGTCATGACCGAAGGGCCGGGCTGGATCCCGTGAATGATCATCGCGCCGATCATCAGCGCCATTACCGGGTTCGAGGGGATGCCCAGAGTCAGCATCGGGATGAACGAGGTCTGCGCCCCCGCATTATTGGCGGCTTCCGGTCCGGCGACGCCTGCGATCGCGCCCTTGCCGAAGCGCTCCGGATGGCGCGCGATCCGCTTTTCCATCACATAGGAGGCGAAGGAGGCGAGAATGGCACCGCCACCCGGCAGGATGCCGAGAACCGAGCCCAGCAGCGTGCCGCGCACGGCCGGCGCGGCCATCTCCTTGAGATCGCTGCGGCTGGGCATCAGCCCCTGTACCGCCGCGACCGAAATCTCACGCTCCTCGGGATTCTCAAGGTTCCGGATGACCTCGGCGATCGCGAACAGACCCATCGCGACGATGACGAAATCGACGCGGTCCGCCAGTTCGGGGATGCCAAAGGTGAAGCGCGAGACGCCGGAATTCACATCCGCGCCGATGAGTCCGAGCAGCAGGCCGATGAGGCACATGCCGATGGCGTGAAGCACCGCGCCGTTCGCCAGGACGATCGAGGCGACGAGACCCAGCACCATCAGCGAGAAGTATTCGACCGCCGTGAAGCGCACGGCGAGTTCGGCCAGCGGCGGCGCGAAGATGGCAATGATGAGGGTCGCGACCGTTCCGGCAAGGAACGAGGACAGCGCCGCTACCGCCAGCGCCGTGCCGGCCTTGCCCTGGCGGGCCAGTTGATGGCCGTCCAGGGCCGTGACGACGGAGGATGACTCCCCAGGCAAGTTTATCAGGATCGCGGTGGTCGAGCCGCCATATTGCGCGCCATAGAAGATTCCCGCCAGCATGATCATCGCGGCCGTCGGGTCGAGCCCGAAGGTCAGCGGGAGCAGCATCGAGATGGTCGCGACCGGGCCGAGACCGGGCAGCACGCCGATCAGCGTCCCGAACAGCGCGCCGATGAAGCAGTACATCAGATTGGCCGGCGTGAGGGCCGCGCCGAGGCCGATAGCCAGATTAGCGATCAGATCCATTGCGGATACCCGTCAGAAGCTCAGCGCCGGCCCGATCAGCTTGATCGGCAGACCGAGGCCATAGATGAAGACCGCCGCTCCGAAGGCGATGACGGCGGCAGCGAGGATGAAGGCGTTGAGCGGTCTGAACTGCGGATGGGCCATGGCGCAGATAACGACCAGCACCCCCGTGGCCATGATGAATCCGGCGCTCGGAAGCAGCGCCGCGAAGGCGACGATCGCAGCAATGATCAATGCGAACGGCTTCAGCGAAACCCAGTTCAGCTGCTGGCCGTGCTCCAGGGCTCCACGAATGGCGACGGCGACACCGACCAGGACGAGCAGCCCGGCGACGATGGCGGGAAAGGCACCGGCTCCGATATTGCGACCGGTTCCCATCGGGTAGTCGAACGACATCATAAGGAAGCCGAGCCCGGTCGCCGCCATGGCGGCACCGCTCCAGACATCGCGTTTCCTGAAGAGTTCGGTCATGGGTACTCCTTGCCGCAGGCTTCTCCGGCGCGGTTCTGTTCGGCCCCGGCGGGCGCGAGACACCAACCGCGCTCCAATCCGCCATGGAGCGGGTCACAAGTGGCCTGAATGGAAAGAAGGCCGCGCCGGTCGCGCGGCCGCGCGCATCTTACTGCTGCTCGATGCCGGCTGCCTTGATCACGCCGATCCAGCGCTCGGCTTCGCTCGCGACGCGCGCCTTCATCTCGTCCGCGCTGCTGGTGACGATCACGCCGCCGACGGCCTTCTCAATCTTCGCGCTGACCTCGGGCATGGCGAGAACGGCAAGCAACTCGGTATGGAGCTTGGTTTGCACATCCGCCGGCAATCCCTTGGGGCCGAGCATCCCGGACCAGGTCGAGACGTTGAAGTTCTTGATGCCGGCCTCTGCCACTGTTGGCACATCCGGAAGCCCAGACCAGCGCTGGTTGGAGGTGACAGCCAGCGCTCGCAACTTGCCGGCCTTGATTTGCGGTTCCAGCGTCACCGGGCTGGCGATGATCAGCGGGATCTCGCCACCCAGAACGCCCGTAATGGCCGCGCCCTCACCGCGATAGGGAATATGGGTCAGCTCGACACCAGCCATGCTGGCCAGCAATTGCCCAGCCAGATGGTGCGTCGTGCCGATACCGGCGGAGCCGAAGCTGATGTCGCCCGGCTTGGCCTTGGCCTGAGCGAGCAAGTCACCCAGCGTCTTGGCGGAGCTCGTCGCCGGAACGGCGAGCACGAAGTTATACTCGACCACCGTGCCAAGCATGGTGAAATCCTCGACGGGATCGAAGGGCAGCTTCTTGTAGAGCCCCTTGGAAACCGCGTGGCCGCCTGTGACGAGGCCGATCGTATAGCCTGTCGGCTTGGCGGCGGCGATGGCGGCGGCGGCCAGATTGCCGCCCGAGCCGGGCTTGGTTTCGACGACGACCGGAACGCCCAGGCGCTTGGAGAGCGGCTCTGCGATCAGCCGCGCGACGGTATCGGCGCTGCCGCCCGGCGCGAAACCGTGAAGGAGCGTGATCGGCCCTGTCGGATAGGTCTGCGCGGATGCGGTGCCTGCACCGGCCCCGATGGCCAGAGCGGCGGCGAAAAACAATGCCTTCATCGTCTCTTCTCCCGAACTGCGCCTCGGAGTTCCCTCGCCCCGGCGCCTCCTTGTTGATGAAGGCGTAGAGCTCAAATTTCGAAAAATCAACTAATTTCGTAATTGTTGAATGCCACCGAATGCTGGGCGATCGGGGCGATCTCCCTCAGGCGTCTCGATCGCGATCGGGGAAAGGCGGCGCTTCGCGGCTCGCTCAGGCCGCGCCCGCGGTCCCGGCAGAAGCTTTTCCGCCCTCGAACAGGTGCCCGGCAAATTTGATGACGTTTTCCGTCGTTTCCCGGATGTGGCGTTCAATCAAATCCAGCGCCACCAGCTCGCGGTCCAAAGCGGCGTCCATGATCGCCTTGTGTTCGATGTCCTTCGGGCGCCACTGCGTCCGGAACACCGACGACATCCGGCGATAGCGATGTGCGCGTTCGAACATCTTTTGCCGGATGTCGAGCAGCACGGGCGAGCCGCAGGCGGCGACGAGTGACAGATGGAACGCCTCATGCAGCCGAACCCAACCGGAATCGAAGAAATACTGTTCTCCGAGACGGCTTTGCAGTCGGTCCATGCGGTGGTAGGTCGTAAGGATACCGGCTTCCCAGGTATCATCTCCCATCAGCATCGACAGCCGCAGCGCCTCGCGCTCGATCAGAACCCGGCCATTGGTCAGGTCCACCAGATCAGCGATAGAAACCGGCGCCACCATGAAGCCGCGCTGTCCCTCCGAGGTAACGAGTTGCTCGGCCGTCAGGCGGGACAGCGCTTCGCGCAAGGTCGAGAAGCTGACCTCGTAGCGATCGCGCAGGGCGTCGAATCTGAGTTTCTCCCCCGGCGGCAGCACGCAACTGAGAATATCCTCGCGCAGGCGCAGGAGCACATCACCCGCACGGGTTTCACCTTTTGCCTTCACGGCTTCCATTTCCGGGTTCTTCCTAGGAGGGTGACCTGATGAATCCTGTTCGTCGCGGGCAGATTATGGCGGGCGTGCGCATATCGCAAACTCCAGTTCAAGATCGGAAGCCAATATACAATATCAGACTTGTGGATTAATTTCGAAAATATTGCATTGCGCATCATCCGCGTGCATCGTCCCGCCGATTGGCGATCAGCGAGGGCTTCATGAGGCTGGCGAGCTACGAGACGGGAGACGCTCAGGGGTATGGCGTCATCAACGCGGACGACATGATCATCCCGCTGGGGGATGGCCCGGGCGCGCCCGCTTCGGTGGCCGCCTGGCTCGCCGGAGGTTTCGGCGAGGGCGATGTCGCGGGCTTCGCCGGCGAGCCTGTTTCGCTTTCAGAAGTGCGGCTGTTGCCACCGATCCCCGCGCCGGGCAAGATTTTCTGCGTCGCGACGAATTTTCACGAGCCCTCGCGACAGGGCAAACCGGCGCCGGACTATCCGCTGCTGTTCACGCGCTATCCCGACACATTGGTTGGGCACGGGCAGCCCCTCTGCAAGCCCCCGACCTCAAGCCGTTTCGATTTCGAGGGCGAGGTGGCAGTGGTGATCGGCAAGGCCGGCTTTCAAATCCCGCCCGCCGAAGCGATGGCGCATGTCGGTGGCTATGCCTGCTTCAATGACGGCAGCGTGCGAGACTGGCAGAAGCATTCCAGCCAGTTCACCCCAGGCAAGAATTTCGTCCGTAGCGGATCGTTCGGGCCCTGGCTGGTCACGGCCGATGCCGTGGCCGCTCCGTCGGGCCTGACGCTGGAGACGCGGGTCAATGGCGTGCTCAAACAGGCGATCGGGCTGGATCGCTTCATCTTCGATATTCCATGGCTGATCGCCTATATCTCGACGTTTTCGCCGCTCGCGCCCGGCGACGTCATCGCAACCGGAACACCATCAGGCTTCGGCTCGACACGCGAACCGCCGGAGTTCCTCCAGGCCGGCGACATCATCGAAGTCGCGGTTCCGGGCATTGGAACCCTGAGCAATCCGGTCCGCGAGGGCTACGATATTTAATTTCGAAAATCATACTAATTTCGAAAACAATTGCGGATCGACGTATTCCCCGCTAAAACGCCGCGCAGACCAAATCGACAAGGCTTCAGGGAGAAAGCTCATGTCCCACCTCGTGCATGCGCTCGGGCACGTGAAGATCAACACGAACCGGCTCGAGGATGTCGTTCGCGATTCGACGGAGATCCTCGGTCTGCGGATCACACGACGCAGCGATACCGAGGTGTGGCTGAGCGCCAATGGGCGCGCCGCCGAGCTGGTTTTGCTCGCGGCCGATGAGAACAGCGCCCATACCATCGGGCTCGAGGCCTTGACTCCCGAGGCCGTGCGCGAGGCCGGATCCCGGGTCGCGGGTGCCGGCTGCCGTATTCTCTCCGAAGAGCCGAGCCTCGAGGGGGTGACAGCATCGGTGACGTTCGCGACGCCGGAGGGGCTGCGCTTCGAGGTTCACACGCCGATCGTCGATAACATGTACAATCCGCGCTACCCGACCAACGGTGTCGGGCCGCGACGTCTCGACCATGCCAATCTGCTTTCGCCAAACCCGGAGGCGACGCGTCATCAGTTGCAGGCGATCTGCGGGATGAAGCTGTCTGAGCGCATGGTCAACGATGCGCTGTCCTGGATGTATGGCGGAAACCGCCAGCACCATATCATCGGCGTGGTGAAGAGCGCCGCGCCAGGACTGCACCACTACTCGTTCGAATTCCCGGAATTCAACATGTATTGCCGCCTGGGCGATACTCTGGATCGCTTCGACCGGCAGCTGATGTGGGGGCCGGGGCGGCATCGGCCAGGTGACAATACTTACGCCTATTATGTCGACTCGGCGGGATGCATCGTCGAATGCTCCGGGCCGATGGCCGCGGTGGCGGACGACGCTGATTTCGAGCCGCGCATCATCACCAATCTCGCTCGCCCGGGCAATGTCCGCGACATGAATGTCTGGGGCACGCCGGCTCCGCTGGAGTGGCGCGAGCACACCTTCCCTTTCCAGCCGCTCGGCTGAACGCAGCGCGCCGATCGCATTCGCCTCAAGGAAAGCTCCGATGCAGGAAAAGATCTCGTTCGAATCCGACGGGCTGAAGCTCTCGGGCGTGATTCATGTCCCCGAAGGTTATGCCGGCCAACCGCTACCCGCCTTCATCGTCTGTCACGGCTTCGTCGGTTCCAAGGACGAAAGCCATGCCCAGATCCAGGCCGAGATGATCGAGGCCTTCGGCTATGTCGCGCTGCGCTTCGACTTCCGCTGCTGCGGCGAGAGCGAGGGCGAGCGCGGTCAGGTCCGCTGCATGGATCAGGTCGCCGACGCCAAGAACGCGCTGACCTGGCTGGCGAAGCGGCCGGAGGTCGATCCCAAGCGCATCGGCATTACCGGGCACAGCTTCGGTGCCGCCGTGTCGGTCTATACCGCCGGCGTCGACGAGCGCGTCGCCTGCTGCATCTCCTCCTGCGGCTGGGGCAACGGCGAGCGTAAATTCCGCGGCCAGCATCCGACGCCCGAGGCCTGGAGCAAATTCACCAGCATTCTCGATAACGGCCGCGCCCACAAACAGGCGACGGGCGAGAGCCTCTGGATGTCCCGCTTCGACGCGGTGCCGATTCCCGAAGCGCTGCGCAAGAACCTCTCGCCCAAGGCGATCATGGAGATCCCGACCGAGACGGCGTGGTCGATGATGAATTTCCGCGCCGACGACGTCGTGGCCAATATCGCGCCACGGCCGCTGCTGCTGTTCCACACCGCCCACGACATCATCACCCCGACCATCGAGTCCGTGCGGATGTTCGAGAAGGCGGGCCAGCCGACCGAGCTGATCTTGATCGATACCACGGCGCATTTCCCGCTCGCGCCACAGGATGCGCCGCGCACCAAGGCGGTGATGAAGGGCTGGCTTGACAAGTTCTTCCCCACACCGCTGTCGACCTGACACAAGCTCCAGGAAATCGCCATGCCCATCGTTCAGGCCGACGACCTCAGGGAGTTCGCCACCCACCTCCTGCACGGCGGAGGCTTCACGCAGGCCGACGCCCGCCAGACTGCCGATCTTCTGGTCTGGGCCAATCTTCGGGGCATAGACAGCCACGGCGTGCTGCGTATTCCCCGCTATATCGAGATGATCCAGGAACGCGTCCTCATTTCCGGAGGCGCGGTCAGCACGGTCAGCGCATTCGGGGCCATCACGGTTCTGGACGGCGGCAAATGCCCCGGTGCGGTGGGCATGAACGCAGCGGTCGACGCGGCCGAAGCCAATGCGAGGCGTTGCGGGATCGGCTGGTGCGCGGCGCGGGCCATCTCCCATGCGGGCGCGATCGGATATTTCGCGTCGGCGCTGGCGGAGCGCGGTCTGGTCGGCATGGTCATGACAGCCTCGAAGCCACTGATGAGCTACTTCGGCGCCAAGGGAGAAGCCCTCTCGACGAATCCGCTCGCGATTGCCGTGCCTGTGCCAGGCGACGATCCCATTCTGCTCGACATGTCGACCGCCGCCGTCGCGCTGGGCAAGGTTCTGGCCGCCAAGGACGCAGGCAAGCCGATCCCACCGGGCTGGGCCGTCGACGGGGATGGTGCGGAGACGACCGATCCTAACAAGGTCGCCGCGCTGCTCCCGATGGCGGGGGCGAAGGGTTCCGGGCTCTCGCTGATGATCGAGGTCCTGACCAGCGTTCTGGCCGGAAATCCGGTGATCGGCTCCGTCTTGCTGGGACAGAAGAAGGGCGGATTCAACGGCGCCGTCATCGCCATCGACCCGGCGGCCTTCGGCCCGCGCGAGGCGTTCGATGCCGCAGTATCCTCGTTGCGGGATGCGATACACGGTCTCGAACCGGCATCGGGCTTCGACGCCGTGACACTGCCGGGCGAGCGCAGTGCGCGGACCGGGCGGCTGCGCGCCGCAGACGGCATTCCGCTGGCGCCCGGCACGGCGCGGCGCCTCGTCGAGGCGGCGGCGAAATATGCGGTGGCTGTTCCGGCGGCGCTCGCAGTTCCCGCCGGGCGGAACGCATGATCCGCGCCCTCGACCCTTGCGCATTCGGCGCGCATTCGCGATGAGCCCGGACGGCCCCGTTCCCGTGACGATCCTCACCGGCTTTCTCGGGGCCGGGAAGACGACGCTGCTGAACGGGCTGCTGCGGCACCCGGCTTTCGACAAGACCGCCGTCCTGATCAACGAACTCGGCGCCGTGGGCCTTGACCATCTCCTGGTCCAGCCCGCCGTCGGCGAGGACGTAATGCTGATGGAAGGAGGCTGCATCTGCTGCACCTTCCGGGACGAAGTCGGCCTGGCGCTGCTTCCCCTGTTGCCGCGTATCCGTGCGGGCGAAGTCCGGCGTGTTGTGATCGAGACGACCGGACTGGCTGATCCTGCCCCGCTGGTGTTCTCGCTGATCGGCAGCGGCGAGGCCGCCTCAGCCTTCCGGTTGGACGGCATCGTCGCGGTTCTGGACGCGGTCAATGGGGCCGATCAGCTTGAGCGGGAATATGAATGTGCGCAGCAGGCCGCCATGGCCGACAGGATCGTCATCTCCAAGGTCGATCTCGCAGGCGCCGCCGGGCGCGCGGAGCTGGAGGAGCGGCTGATGCGCCTGAACCGCTCCGCCACCTGCCATTCGGCGGACGAGGTTCTGGCCGATCCCGGATTAATCCTGAGCGCCGGGCTTTACGATGCGGGCGCGGGACGGATCGACACGCACAGATGGTTGCGGCAGCGGCCGCTGCGCTGCGAACCGACGGACGGGCCCGCTTCCCCACATGATTCAGGCATCGCGAGCTACAGCTTCACCCAGGCCGAGCCGATCGACTGGCCCGATTTCGCAAACCGGCTCGAGAATTTCGTGAGCGCTCATGGCGATAATCTCCTGCGGCTCAAGGGTATCCTCAACCTGAGCGGTGAAGCGAGACCCTGCGTCATCCACGGCGTGAAGCACTATTTCTACCCGCCTTCGCTGCTGCCCGGTTGGCCGCAAGCCGATGCGCGCAGCAGCCGCATCGTGGTTCTGGCCCGTGACTTGTCCGAAGCACGCATCCGCGACGAACTCGGACTCAAGGTGCTGGCCAACGAGGCAGGGTGAGGCGGAGCACGCCGACGCTTCCGACAGCACACAAATATATGCCGGCTTCCGAGTCCGGGCTCCGATCTCAACAGGCGCGAGTGATCGGGCTCTCTCCGCGAAAGATGGATATCATGCCCCATTCCTCCAATGTCGTTGTGCTCTGTGGTAGCCTGCGCAGCGGCTCTTATCACGCCACCATCGCGCGCAGCCTGCAGGAGCTCGCACCGGAGGGTATGCTCGTCACCGTGCTCGGCGGCTTGGACGAACTGCCCCACTATAACGCCGATATCCAGGCTGAGGGCTTCCCGGCGAAGGCCCTTGCACTGGGGGAGGCAATTCGCGGCGCGTCGGGGGTCCTGTTCGTAACGCCGGAATACAATTACTCGATCCCCGGATTCCTGAAGAATGCACTGGACTGGGTGTCGCGCCTTTCCCCTCCGCCCTTCCGAGGCAAGCCGGTCGCCATTCAGACGGCATCGGCGGGCGTGCTCGGCGGCATCCGGGCACAATATCATCTCAGGCAGGTTCTGGTCTTTCTCGATGCGCTGCCGTTGAACAAGCCGGAGGTCGTCATCGGCAGCGCCGGATCCAAGATTTCGGACGGTCGACTTGTTGATCCGGCCACGCGTGATTTCATCGCCGGTCAACTGGTGGCTTTCGCCCAATTCATCGATCGACACGGCCAAGCCTGACTGGTTGTCGTCTGCTCAGGACGGATACGCCCCCGATCCCCGCGACGACAGAGCAGTGGATCCGAGGTAGCGACGCCGTCGCCGACTGGATCCTGCGCGGGTCTCGCGGATCGTCTTGATCCGGGTAGCCCGCAGGGCTTGGTCGGGCCCGCACGATTTGTAGTGGTAGCTTGAGGTATCGAATTCCAGAACCGCACAGGCATGCCGGATCCAAGGGAAACGGCGCGGAAAACTCCAGCTTCAAACGGTCCAGTTTCAAAGGGGCAGAGCAAGGACTCCAGGCACCCCGCAATGCCCACTTTTCAACGATATCCGCCAAAATCAGACATTGCTTGGGTCAATACTACATGCGGATGAGCAGCTTGCCGAAGTTACGGCCCGAGAGCATTCCTATGAATGCGTCTGGGGCGTTTTCGAGGCCGTCCACAATGTCTTCGCGATACTTTATCTGTGCCGAGGCGACGAGCGGACCAATCTCCCGCTGAAACGATTCGTAATAATCTTCAGCGAATTCGGTGTTTATGAACCCCCTCAAGAGAAGGCTCCGGCGGAGGATCGCGGACATCGTGGCAGGGAGCCGATCCTGCTCGCCTTTGTCCGGACCGTTGTACTGGGCGATAAGTCCGCAGACAGGCACGCGGGCATATTGGTTCAAGAGCGGAAACACTGCATCCCAGACATAGCCGCCGACATTTTCGAAGTAGACGTCAATGCCATCGGGGCAGGCCCTGGAAAGCTCAGATGCGAAATCGGCTGAACGGTGATCGACCACAGCGTCGAAGCCCAATGTGTCTTTTACATAGTCGCATTTGTCCTTGCCGCCCGCGATGCCCACGGCGCGTGCGCCAGCCCGCTTTGCAAGCTGGCCGACGAGTGATCCGACAGGTCCGGAAGCGGCCGCAACGACGACCGTTTCGCCGGCCTTGGGCCGGCCGATGACCTTCATTCCGCTATATGCCGTGAATCCAGGCATGCCGAGGACGCCGAGCGTGGTGGAAATGGGAGCGCCGTAAGCGTTGACATGCTGAACGCGCTTGGCATCCATGACCGCGTGAGTGCGCCACCCCGTCATCGCGCGAACGATATCACCCGATTTGAACTCAGGGCTCCCGGACTGCGTGACTTCGCAAACCGTCTCGCCTTCCATGATGCCCCCGACGGGAACTGGTTTGGCATAGGATTTGGCGTCGCTCATGCGACCGCGCATATAAGGATCGAGCGAGAGATAGAGGACACGAAGTAAGACTTCGCCCTCACGCGGCTCGTTGATCTCGATCGCCTCCGTCCGAAAATGCTCAGGCCCTGCTGCGCCTGTCGGCCGGCTGGCCAGAACGATTGCTGACGATCTCATCGCGGGTTCCTTTCCCTGTCATAGGCGGCCATGTCCGGCGGATGCGCTTGGACAGTCTTGAGGTCGGCTGTGCGAGGGCCTTCAAGGCAATCTTTGGTGCGAGTTTCCGGCGCCGCGCCGTAAGCTTCCCACTCGAGCATATCCGGCAACGTTGTCAACTCGCCGGGATCAAGGCCGGCGAGAGCTGCGTCGACGGCAACTGCGGCGATGGTGCCCTATGCCGCCAGGCATGCGATGTCGTACCACCGGTCGGGGACAGCAGCCTTCAGTTATCGCTTGATCCGCCCGGTGAATCGCCAATCCCAATCCGGATGATCGGGATCGACATCTTGCGCAAAGCAGGCGAGTGCCTTCTCCTGCATGAGATTGGCCAATGGACCCCTGAAAGGAAAACATCGCACGATGGCGCACACGCCCGAAGCCATTCCTCCCGAAGCCTCATGCTAAGCCTGCGCGAAATCCTGGATTGGGAGATCCTCTCCGGCCATACCGTCATAGCCGGTGCCAGCTCTCTGTCCGTCGACGTCCAATCCATCACCGTCATCGACGCGCCTGATGCGGTGAATTGGGTGAAGCCGCACGAATTCGTCGTGACCAGCACTTACCCTGTGCAGCAAGGCCCGGATGTGCTGGTGGCTCTGATCGAGCAGCTTGCGGCGCGCAACGCGGCGGGCCTCGGTGTCAAGCTGACCCGGTATCTCCGCGAATTCCCCGACAACGCGCGTCGCCGTGCCGACGAGCTCGGGTTTCCGATCATCTCCTTGCCGGGACCGTTGCCGTGGAGCGATCTGCTGGGCAGGGTCTTTGCTCATGACGGCCGGCAGCAGGGACGCGAGGCGGCCTATCTCAGCGCCATCTACCGCGCCTTTTCGCAGCATCGCACAGGGATTGGTTCCCTGCGCGAGCTGTTCGATCTGGTGGCCGGCTTCGTCAATCTGCCGGTGGTGCTAGCCCTCGAAAATGAAGCGGGTTTGCAGCTCGAAAGTCGCGGGGTTACCGAGGCCGAGGCCGAAATGCTGGCCGAAATGCTCATCGACGGTGCGGCGACCGGGGCCCAGCCGGACGACATGCCCCTGCGGGTGACGGTCGGTGGCGAAAAGGTCGCCGTGGCGCGTTCGGGAATGGGTGTGAACGGCGGCGGCCTGGTGGCTGTTGTCGAGCGCGAGCAGAGCGCTTCAGAACCCGACCTCGAATGCTTGCGTCTCTCCGTGCACCTCCTGCAAACGCTGGTCGACGCCAACGCCGGCCCGCGTGCAAATCTTGCAAGCAATGCAAAGCTGCTCGGTGATCTGCTTGATCCGCTGCTGTCGCGCGAGGCCAAGAATGTTCTCATTGGCAAGGCCCTGCCCCAGGGAAACGCGTGGCACACGGTGGTTGCCCGCATTTTTGACGCCGGCACGCTGGATGGCGCGCTGCTCGCGCTGCGCCTGCGCCAGTTTTCGCGGCGCCACAAAGCCCTGCTGCGCGAGGAGGACGACGGCAGCGAATATGTCGTTGCCGTGCCAGCCCCTGGCCTTGCCCCCTTGTCCAGCGAAGCCGTGCTGCGTGAACTGCATCAGATTTTCGAGCGACAGCTCGCACGTGCCCAGGGCTTTCGCTATGGCCTTGGCCAGTCCGGCCCGGCCGCTCTGTCCGAGGCGGCCAGTCTGCGGCACGAGGCGACCCAGGCGATGATGTTCGGCGTGAGTCTCAACGGCTTCAACCGCATGAGCCGGCATGAGGACGTGATGCTGCTGCGATTGCTTACGCATCCATCCGTCATCGCGGAGAGCCGCCCCGGGTTCCTGCGGCTGCTCGAGCCGCTGCTGGCGATGGGCGAGCAGGGAACCCCGCTGATTGAAACGCTGAAGATATGGCTGCGCGAGGACGAAAGCATGGCGCGCACCGCGGAGCTTCTGGGGCTGCACGTCAACACGGTGCGCCAGCGGCTTGAGCGGTGCCGCACGATTCTCGGCCTGACCGATTTCCGGACCGATACGCGCCTGCGCCTCTATGTGGCGCTGCAGTTGCTTCCCCTGCTGACGAATGCGGAGGGCTGACGCGAGAACAGCCTGCCAGCCCTCTGCGCGAGGCTTACTGGACGGTGTTCTCCAGCTTTCCCAGCCCCGAGATTTCGATCTCGATCCGATCGCCGGATTTCATCGGTCCGACGCCGGAGGGTGTGCCGGTGATGATGACGTCGCCCGGCTCCAGCGTCATGATCGAGCTGACGAACTCAATGATGAAGGAGGTCGGAAAAATCATGTCCGCCGTGGTGGAATCCTGCCTGACCACCCCGTTCTGGAGCAAGCGGATGCTCTGGGTATCAGGGTTCAGATCTGTCTCGATCCATGGACCCACGGGCTTGTAGGTGTCGAACGACTTGGCGCGGGTGAACTGCTTGTCCTTGAGCTGAAGGTTGCGGTTCGAGACGTCGTTGGCGCAGGTGTAGCCGAGGATGACCGATGCCGCATCCGCCGCCGCAACCTTGCGCGCGCGCTTGCTGATGACGATGGCCAGCTCGGCCTCGAATTCAACACGCTGTTCGTGGTTGTCCAGAACGATTGCCTCACCAGGCCCGATGATGGCCTGCGGCGAGCACATGAACAGCATCGGTTCATCGGGCAGCGGCAGGCCGGATTCACGCGCATGCAGGACGTAGTTGAGCCCGACGCAGACAAGCTTGCCCGGCTTCACCGGCGCGAGCAGCTTCACCGCCTCCAATGGCAGGACCTCGGGCGATGGTTCGATCGGGCCGAACGGACCGGCAGGCAAGGCGCGCACCTTGTCATCCTCGAGCAAGCCCCAATGCTCGGCGCCGTCATAGGCGAAGCGTATGATCTTCATGGACTAATTCCTGTGGGGGTCAGAGTTTGCCGTAATATCCATTCAGCCAGCGGATGGACTGCGCCATTGCTGTCTCGGCGTCGGGAATCTGGAAATGCTCGGCGGTGATCCAGCCGTCGTAGCCGATGGCGTCGAGATCGTTCAGCGCGGTCCCGATGTCCCACGCGCCATGTCCGACAGCCTTTCGGTCGCTGTCGCAGACATGGTAGTGCCAGAACAGGTCGCCGGCTTCAGCAAGGCTCTCGCGATGGGCCTCGCCCTCAATGGTGATATGGGCCAGATCGAGCATGAGCCCGATATTCGATCGATCGAGCCCCCGCACGAAACGGGCAGCTTCGGCCGTACCCATCAGAAAATTCGCATAGCGGTGGTTCACCGGCTCCAGCACGATCCGGGTCGCGGGGCGGGCATCCGCTGCCGCCCGCATTCCCTCGCTCACCCATGCCTCGGTGCGGGCCGGCTCGATGCCCTCCAGATAGCGGCCGCGCATGCGTCCGACATTGACCATCGCGCCGAAGCGCGCGGCAAGATCCATCGCCGCGATCATCCGCTCCAGCGTCTCCGCACGCCGCGCCGGATCGGGGTCGGCAAGCGAAAGCCCGTCCTCGCCATAGACCTCACCGGTGCAGACCGCCGGCATGGCGAGGCCTGCCTCCGCGAGCTGCCGCTCGATCAGCCCATGGTCGATGGCGCGCGGATCACGGACGAGGAGCTCGACACCGTCATACCCCAGTTCCCTGATCCTGGCGAAACAAGCGGAAGCATCGCCCTGGATTGCGGTGACATGTGCAGGCGCCACTTCCGGCGTGGCGTACATATAGGCGAGCTTCATTGCATAAAACCCAGATCGTTGCGCTTGATCATCTCGGCATGGATGACTTCCTTGCGCAGCACGCTGACATTGGGGATGGCGAATTCCTGGATCTGGAAGTATTCGGCCTTGGCCTTTTCACCGCGTGCCGTGCGCATCACCAGATCGACCAGTTCCTCGCCGACCTGGCGCAGTGACTTCGTGCCTTCCAGCACGTCGCCGGCGCTGATGTCGATGTCGTCGGGCATCTCGCGGAAGACGCGGTTATTGGAGCTGACCTTCAGCACGGGGGCGATTGCCGAACCGGAAGGCGTTCCCTTGCCGGTTGTGAACAGCACCATGTGCGCGCCACCGATGATCTTGCCGGTGACCGACGATATGTCGTAGCCGGGTGTGTCCATGATGATGACGCCCTTCGTATGCGGCGCCTGGCCATAATCGACGACCTCGGTAATCGGGCGCGTGCCGGCCTTGTAGATACAGCCGAGCGACTTTTCCTCGATCGTCGTCAGACCGCCTTCGATGTTGCCGGGCGAAATGAACACGCCGCTGTCGTCCTCGGTCGTCATCGACAGTTCAATTTCATAGGCCTTGATCCGGCGCATCAGTTCGTCGCGGACTTCGGGCGTCTTGCCCCGGCGATAGAGGACGCTTTCGGCCCCGACCATTTCGGTCAATTCCGACAGGATCACGGTTCCTCCGGCATCGACGATCATGTCGGCGGCCTCACCCACGGCGGGATTGGCGGTAAGCCCCGAGAAGGCGTCGGACGAGCCGCATTCCAGGGCGATGAGGAGCTCGGAAAGATCGCCCTCGTCCGTTGGTTGTGCAGCCAGCTCGGCTTTCATGCGCTCCACGATCTCGACACCCGTTTCCGAGGTCGTGCGCGATCCGCCTGCTTTCTGGACGACGAGCCGTTCAACCGGGCGTCCCGAGGCTTTGACCGCATCGAACACTTTCGATCCGGACGCCGTCTCGCAGCCGAGACTCACCACGAGCACCGCGCCGACATTCGGATGCAGACCATGGCCGATGAAGGCCTCCTCGGTGGTCCGGTTCTCCTCGGCGTCGAAGGTGCAGCCATAGGGGTGCATGAACGTCGCGGCCCCTGTGCGATTGGAAATATCCATCGCCACGCGATTGACGCACGAGACGGTGGGTATCACCAGAACGTGGTTTCGGATGCCGATCCGGCCATCCGGCCGGCGATAGCCCTGGAATTTCATAGCCGAACTCCTTTCAGCCTCACGGACGACGTCGGGCTTTCACGCCCCAGCAATTGTGCACATGGACATGCGCGCCCTCGGCGATGTCTTGCGTCGCCTCGCCGATGACCTCGCCATACTTCAAGATCTGCTCGTACTGGCGGAGGGACCGTACAGCGAGCTTGTGGCCGGCAGGCATATCGTTGAGCGCAATGATCTCGCGTTTTTCGCCCTGCCCGGCGATCAGCACTGCATCGCCGGCCGTGACGGGTCCGGTCAATGTCGCGACATGATCCTGCGCACGGATAAGAATCGCCGTTACGGGCATCTCAGGACAACTCCATGGAAGCTTCGTTGAAAAGTGTCGGAATCGCGGCCAGAAGCTGCTTCGTGTAGTCGTGACGCGGGGCGGAGAGCACCTCGACTCCGGTTCCGGTCTCGACGATCTCGCCGTGCTGCATCACCGCGATGCGATCGCACATCCGCGCCGCGACCCTGAGATCGTGGGTGATGAAAAGCATGGCGAAATCGAGTGTCTTCTGCAGATCCTCGAACAGGTCGAGCACCTGCGCCTGAACGGAGACATCGAGCGCTGAGACCGGTTCGTCGGCGACGATCAGGACGGGGTCCATGGCCAGTGCCCGGGCGATCCCCACACGCTGGCGTTGCCCGCCGGAGAATTCGTGCGGATAGCGGCCGGCGGCATCAGGCTTGATGCCGACGAGTTCCAGCAATTCCCGCGCTCGCCGCCATGCGGCCTCCCGCGGTACGCCCTGAGTTATCGGCCCGACCGCGATTGACTGTCCGATACTCATTTTCGGGTTGAGCGAGGAGAACGGGTCCTGGAAGATCATCTGCACGCGCCCGCTGCGATGCCCCGTGAGCGCCCGTTGTTGGCCGCGCTCCGTATCGGCGAGGATCAGTTCTCCATCATCAGGGGTTTCGAGTCCAACCACGCAACGGCCGAGGGTCGATTTTCCCGAACCGGATTCGCCGACAATCCCGAGCGTCGAACCGCGTTCCAGCGTGAAGCTCACCCCTTTCAGGGCGTCCAGCTTTCGGGGCGCCCTGAACAGCCCCGATGAAAGGCTATAGGTGCGCTTGAGGTTCTTCACTTCAAGCAGGGGCGTGGTGGCTGTGGTGGCGCGCGGCGTTGCCGTGCCCGTGGGAATGGCCGCGATCAGCTGGCGGGTATAGGCGGAAGCCGGGCTGCTCAGAACAGTCCGGGCCGGGCCCTGTTCCTCGATCCGGCCATGGCGCATCACGATGACGTCGTCGGCAATCTCGGACACCACCCCGAAATCGTGGGTGATGAAAAGCACACCGGTGCCGCGGCGTTCGCGAAGCGAGGCGATCAGCTTGAGGATCTGCGCCTGGGTGGTGACATCAAGCGCGGTTGTCGGCTCGTCGCAGATCAGAAGCCGTGGCTCGAGCATCATCGCGCAGGCAATCACCACGCGTTGGCGCTGCCCGCCCGAGAGGCGGAACGGATAGCTTCCGTAGAGCTCATCCACCCGGGGCAGGCCCACATCGCTCAAGGCCGAAAGGGCACGTCGTCGGCGTTCGGCCGCGGGCAGATCGAGGTGGATCTCCAGGACTTCCTCGAGCTGGGCGCCGATCTTCATCAACGGATTGAGCGCGGCCATGGGCTCCTGGAAGACCATGCCGATCTCGCGCCCGCGCAGGGCGCGCATTTCCGCGTCATCGAGCTGGAGAAGGTCGCGCCCGCCAAACAGAATGGACCCGGCCTGTGCCTTCAGGTGCGGATGCGGCAACAAGCCCATGATGGCATCGGCAACCGTGGATTTGCCCGATCCGGATTCACCCACGATGCAGACGGTGCGGCCGGCGGTCAGGCTGAAGGAGGCATTCGAGACCGCGAGCGGACGGTCCGCGCCCCGGGGCAGCGAGATATCGAGACCCTTGACCTCGAGCAATGGAACAGCGTCGGTCGACATGGCCTTCACCTGTTGCGCGAGTGGATGTTGAGCGCGTCATTGAGCGCCTCGCCCAACACGTTCAACGCCAGAACGGTGATGGCAATCGCCAGGCCCGGGAAGGTCGCCATCCACCACGCCTGGCGGAGTACCGTGCGCGAGGCGCCAATCATGAAGCCCCAGCTGATTTGGTTCGGGTCGCCGAGGCCAAGGAAACTGAGGCTGGATTCCAGCAGGATGGCGGTCGCCACCATCAGCGATCCCATGACGATGATGGGAGAGGCGACGTTGGGCAGGATCTGCCGGAACATGATCGCCCACGCGCTCTGGCCCTGGAGCCGCGCTGCCAATACGAAATCGCGGCTGCGCAGCGAGAGGAATTCCGCCCGCACGAGGCGGGCGACGGGCGGCCACGACACGACGCCGATAGCCATCACGATGGAGCCCACCGAGGGTTGCAGGACGGCCACCAGCACCAGCGCAAGCGCGAAGCTCGGCACCACCTGGAATATCTCGGTGAAGCGCATGAGCGCGCCGTCGATATGGCCGCCGCCATAGCCGGCGATGGCACCGATGACGACACCGATAAAGACCGAAACCACCGTCGAAACCAGCCCGATCTGCAGCGAGACCCGACCGCCCCATACAAGGCCGGCGAGAATGTCGCGGCCGGTCGTATCAGTCCCGAAGGGAAAACGCATGTCGGTCATCGGCGGCAGGAAAGGGCGTCCGGCCATGGTCCAGGGCCCGCGAGGGAACAGCAACGGCGCCAGCAACGATATGGCAACGATACCGACAATGATGACCAGGCCGATCCACACTTCCGTGCGGGTGAACATGCGGCGAAGGACGGATTTCCCGATCACAGTGCAATCCTCGGATCAATCACGGTGTAGATGAGGTCCGTGATGATGTTGAAGACGATCGCCAGCGCCGCCGCGACCAGGAAGGCGCCGAGCAGCAGGTTGTAATCCCGCTGCAGCAGTGCATCGAACATCAGCCTGCCAATACCGGGCCAGGCGAAGACGGTTTCGGTCATGATCGCGCCGCCGACCATATTGCCGGCCTGCAATCCGGCAAGGGTCACCACCGGCAGAAGCGCGTTGCGCAGCACATGGCGAAACTGGATGCGGGATTCGGCCGCGCCCTTCGCGCGCGCTGTCTTGACGAAGGCCATCTGGGCCATGGCCATCATGTTGGCCCGGGTCATGCGGGTGTAGACGGCGATGTAGAAGAAGGAGAGCGCCAGCGTCGGCAGGATCAGGTGCTTCGCAATATCCAGGGCAGCGGCGAGCCCCGTGAGATTGGCACCAACGGAACTATAGCCGAAAGCAGGCAGCCAGCCGAGCTGGATGGAGAAGACCAGAACAGCCATCAGCGCGAGCCAATACATGGGCGCGGCATAGAAAATCAGGGCCGCAAAACCAATAATCCGGTCCACCCAGCCGCCGGGACGCCGGCTGGCCAGCACGCCGAACCCGATCCCCACGACGAGCGAAAAGAAGAAGGCGCTCAGCGTCAGCAGCAGCGTCGCGGGCAGCCGCTCGGCGATGAGCTGCGCCACCGTCTGCTGCTGGCGATAGGAAAAGCCGAGATCGAGGGTCGCGATGCGCGAGATATAGGTCCACCACTGCGTGAGCAGAGGTTGATCGAGCCCATACTGGATGCGTAACGCATCCAGGAAACGCTTGTCGACCGCGCCTGCCTCGCCCGCCATGACGGCCACGGGATCGCCAGGCGCCGCGCGGATCAGCAGGAAGTTCAAGGTGGCGATGACAAAAAGCGCCACCACGCCCTGCGCCAAGCGACCCAACAGAAATCTCAACCAGTTCAAACTCTTAGCCCCTGGCTAGCTGCATGCTTGAGCAGCCCGGACAACCGGGCTGCCTGCCGGCGTGCCGATGCGTCCTTACTCGATCCGGGCGCGTCCGAGGCTGTCATTGAGGCCAACCGCCGACGAGATCAGGTTCTTGACGTTCGAGCGGTAGATGGTCGGCCAGATCATCTCGAACAGCCAAGCAAGCGGAACTTCCTCTGCAATAAGTGCCTGGGCTTTCTGATAGATCTTGGCGCGCTTGTCAGGGTCGATCTCGACTGCGCCGGCATCGAACAACGCGTCGAGCTCTGGGTTGGAGAATGCCGAGACATTGTTCCACGGCGAGCCTGCGATGATGTTGGACGTCGTGTAGAGACGGGCGACGCCCAGCGCCGGGTCGCCATATTGCGACATGTAGGAGAAGGCGATGTCGTAGTTCTTTTCGCCGAGACGCTGATTCCAGCCGGCAACATCCGTGGCGGTGAGCTCCACCTTGATGCCCGCCTCGGTCAGGTTCTCGCGCGCGATCTCGGCGAGCCGCTGCCAGGTTTCGCCATAGGGAAGAGGCAGGAGGCGGATCGGACTTCCGTCGTACCCGGCCTCAGCAAGCAGGGCCTTTGCCTTCGCGATATCGCGCGGATACTGCTTGATGTCTTCCGAATAGAACCGCGTCGAGCTGTTCCACGGGCTCGGCGCTACCTTGGCATAGCCGAAGAAAGCGATGTCGCGCATGTTCTCGCGGTCGAGCGCATACATGATCGCCTGCCGGACCCGCTTGTCGCTGATCCACTTCGAGCGATTGTTGAGCCACAGGAAGCACTGCGATCCCTGGAATTCCCAGCCCTTGGTGGTGATTTCCGATTTGGGCAAATCGGCAAGACGCTGGACGTCGAAATATTCCACAGCGCCGCCCGGCAGCACGTCGACCTTGCCGGTCTCGTAGGCGGTTGCACGGCTGGCGCCGTCGGGAATGACGTGGAAATAGACCGCGTCGATGGAGGGCGCGCCCTCCTCGTGATATTTCTCGTTGGCAACCAGCTTGAGATAGGAGCCACGCCGCCATTCGGCGAATTTCAGCGGCCCGGTGCCGATCGGGGCATTATTGACCGGGTTGGTATTGTAGTCCGTGCCCTCATAGAGATGCTTGGGCAGCATCGGCATGGAGCCGACTTCGAAAGACTGGATGAAGGGCGCGAAAGGATGCTTCATCTTGAAGTCAACCTTGTAGGGCCCGTCTGCGGTGACGCTTTCCACGGCGTTCAGGAAATTGCGGACGCGAGGATGGGTTTCGCGCAGCATCTTGTCGACGCTGAAGACGACATCGGCCGAAGTGAACGGCTTACCGTCATGCCACAGCACGTTTTCCTTCAGCTTGAAGGAATAGGACATACCGTCGGGAGCCTCTTTCCAGCTTTCGGCCAGCAGCGGATGCGGCTTCAGGTCGGCGTCAAAACGCAACAGACCTTCGAATATATTGCCGCCGACCATCTGCGAGGGCACGTTCTGGTAGATGCCGATCATGATGCCGGGCGGCTCCGGCTGCACGACCACGTTCAGCACGCCGCCCTTGGCCTGAGCCTGGACCATGAGTGGAATACCGCTGAGCACGCCCGCGCCGGCTGTGGCGGCGGAAATCTGCAGGAATTGACGACGGTCGAGTGACATAGAAGCTCCTCTTGGAAGTTGGTTGATCCCTCTTGGCGGGGATTTGGATCTGAGACGCCGCCCTGATTTTCAGTATCGGCGCGAGGCGTCCTCCCGCATCATCCGGGAGAACGCAGAAAACGGCGGGCCACGCCCGTATAGATGCGGCGGGCCGCCAGAAAATCCGAAAGGGCGAGGCTTTCATCCGTTTGATGCGCCTCCGCCGGATCGCCCGGGCCGAGTATCAGGATGTCGGCGCCGAGGGACTGCAGAACCGAACCGTCAGTGAAATAACTGGCGCCACCGGCTTCTGCGGCGGGCATGCCCAGTTCCTGCCTGGTATCCAAAGCCGCGCGAACGATCGCGCTGTCGGCTGGAGTATCGAGCGCCGGCAGGGAGTTGATCGCCTCGACGAGGATCGTTCCGCCCTCATACTCCGCCTCGATCTCCCGTGCGATGGCCCGTATCGCCGCGAGGATCTCCGCGTGGCTTTGCCCCGGCAGCGTGCGCATGTCGAATTCGGCGGTTGCACGGTCGGGAACGACATTGACCTGCGTGCCCCCCTGCAGCCGGGTGAGGCAGATGGTCGGCTGCCCCAGCAGCGGGTCGGATGCGGCAAGGGCCTCAAGCGCGAGCAGCTTTTGCCGGAAGCAGACGATCATTTCCAGGGCGTTCAGGCCCATCTGCGGCATGGAACCGTGGCTCGTGCGCCCGGTTGCCGTAGACGCCAGCCATAGCGCGCCCTTGTGGCTGCGCACCGCCCTGTTGGAGGTCGGCTCGGCGATGACCATCGCATCGAATGGAGAAAGGCTCCCGTCGCCGGCCATCAGCCCTGCGCCTTCGGAGCCGGTCTCCTCGCCATAGGTCACCGCCAGGGAAAGCCGCCCCGACCAATCGTCACTGGCGTGGATATCGATCAAGCTGGCAATGAGGGCGGCTAGGCCGCCCTTCATATCGGAACTGCCGCGTCCATAGATCCGCCCGGCCTCGATCGCTCCCCCGAATGGCGATTTTTCCCATTGGCGGTTGCCGAGTGGCACCGTGTCGCAATGTCCGCAAAAAACCAGATGCGGGCCCGGACGGCCGCTGTCGAGGCTTGCGATCAGATTGGCGCGTCCCTCGTCGCCCGGGATTGTCCGGGAAGCGATGCCTTGTTCAGCCAGATAGAGCGTGAGCTTGGTAATGAATCCTGCTTCTCTGGCCTGCTGCGCCGTCGTGTCGTGACGCAGCATCCATTGCAGCAATGCCGTGCAATCGTCATCGGACAAGATGCCCGGCCGGATGACCGAAGGCGAACCGTCTTGTCCGGCATGTTCAGGACGCACTTGAAGCACGATTGTTACCCCGCTGATCATACCAGCGTAGTCACTCTCGTCATCACCTGTCCATTGTGTGATTACACACTATATCAATTAAAAACTGTATATTTGCACATAGCGAGCGGCGGCCTTGCTTATGGCGTGCCCCTCAAACGCGACGACCACCAGCCATTTCGTCCCGCGCCAGGGAACGAGGCGATTCCGCGGTGTGCAACCGTTCGGAACACCATGCCCATACCGCATCGATCGCCTTTCTGGGCGACGTCGTTCGTTTCCGGACAAGGAAATAATCCGGTTCTCTCGCCATCGTCCGCTCGGTGACCTGAACCAGCCGTCCGGCCTCGATGTCGGACGCCACGAAGGCCCTGCACGCCAGAGCAACGCCTTGGCCAGCCAGCACCGCATCCAAGGCCAGGGTCGTCTGGTTGAATACCGCGCCGGGCAGCTTGCCTCGCCATTGCAGAAAGTCGGGCCAGCAGTTCTGCGAGTCGTGCAAAAGCGGCATGCGCCGAAGTTGCTCACCGCTCAGTGGCAAAGGCTGGTCCTTGACCAGATGCGGGCTGGCGACCGCGACCAGCTCCTGCCGAAACAGCAGTCTCGCCTCGAGCGTCGACGGGAAAGGCGGGCGGGTCAGGCGCACCGCGATGTCCACATTGTCGCGGTCGAAATCGGACAATGCCTCGGTGGCGACCGTTCGCAGCTCGATCCCAGGGAGATCGCTTTGAAGTTCAGCCAGCCGCGGGATCAGAAGCCGCGTGGCGACGGTCGGCGTCACGCTGATCGTGACTGTGTCCGAACGCGTAAGAAGCCGTCCCGTCGCCTCACCGAGCGTGTCGAAGGCGCGCGCCACCTCTGCGAGATAAGTCCTGCCCAGCGGCGTGAGCGAAAGGCCCCGCGGCAGCCGATGGAACAACGGGAGTCCGAGATGTTCTTCCAGCGCGCGCACCTGCTGCGCGACCGCTCCCTGCGTGACGCCCAATTCCTCGGCGGCGGCGCGGAAGCTCAGCCTGCGGCCAGCGACCTCGAAAGCCCGCAGGGCGTTCAGCGGGGGCAATTTGCGTCGAGAGGGGATCATTGAGCCTATAGATTTTCTACAGCATAGCGCGTTTCTTTCTGGCGCGAAAGTCTGCTGTGACTTTGGCACAATGCCTTCCAAATATGGATGTAGGAGACAGGCATGTCTGTAGAAAAAGTTGCGCTCGTCACAGCCGGCGGTTCCGGTATGGGGGCTGCTGCCGCACGGAAACTGGCGCAGGACGGCTACCGCGTCGCCATCCTGTCTTCATCGGGAAAGGGCGAGGCTCTTGCGAAGGCATTGGGCGGCCTCGGCGTCACCGGCTCGAATCTGGTGAACGACGACGTAAAGCGGCTCGTCGATCTGGCGATGGAGAAATGGGGGCGGATCGACGCGCTGGTCAACTCCGCCGGTCATGGCCCGCGCGCGCCGATCCTCGAAATTCCGGACGAGGACTGGCACAAGGGGATGGACGTTTACTTTCTGAGCGCCGTGCGGCCGATCCGACTGGTGACGCCGATCATGGAAACGCAGGGCGCGGGCGCCATCGTCAATATCTCGACAGCATGGGCCCTCGAACCCTCCCCGATGTTCCCGACCTCGGCCGTGTTCCGGGCGGGCCTCGCGAGCTTCACCAAGATCTTCGCGGACAATTATGCGGCGAAGAACATCCGCATGAACAACGTGCTTCCCGGCTGGATCGACAGCCTGCCGGCGACCGATGAGCGGCGCGATAGCGTGCCGATGGGCCGTTACGGCAAGGCGGACGAAATCGCCGCGACCATCGCGTTTCTCCTGTCGGATGCCGCCGGCTACATCACCGGGCAGAATATCCGGGTCGACGGCGGTATCACCCGCTCGGTTTGATTTTGGGCGAACACGGCCCCCGGCTCCGGCGAGCGGTGCTGGTTTTTCAAGCCACCACCACTCGCGGAAGTTGAAGCCGAGCACCGGCCGGCGGCTTTGGGCGGGATCAGCCCTGCGGCTTCCAACCGGCCGAAGGGATGGTGTTCACCATCCAGGGCACGCCGAACCGGTCGATCAGGGAGCCAAAGCCGGGCGACCAGAAGGTTTCGCCGAACGGCATGACTGCTTTCCCGCCTTCGGACAGCTGCTGGAACCAGCGCTGGCCCTCTGCCTTGTCAGTGGTGTGCAGGGTCACATCGAAGCCGTTCTTGGGCTTGTCGATGTTGCGCGCCCATTCGACATCCATGTCAGCGCCCATCAACGCCTGGTCGCCGACTTCGAGCCAGCAATGCATCAGCCAGGTTTTGTATTTCTCATCGGTGATCGGCATGCCCGGAGGCGCATCGCCATAGGGCATCGCCGCGGTGATCTTTCCACCCAGGACCTTGGCGTAGAACTCGAATGCCTCGCGGCATTGGCCCCGAAAGCTCAGGCTGGTCACGATCTTCATGGTCGTCTCCTGTTTTGGTCGGGTTCTCGAAGTGTGGGCGAGATTGAATTGCCAAGGCTCGCCGAACCGCTGGCGATCCGGGCGAAGCACTTGTGAAGCGGCGACAGACACGCCTCATTTAAGTTGATATCAACGCAATTTATGCCGCGTTGTCAACCTTCCAGACGCGAACAGGCGTAACGAGCGAAAGCGCTCGGCCGCATATTGTGGCTTCCCAAGTCCGTAGCGAGCTTGTCGGCTATTGCATGCCGCCGCCGCCGCCCTCAAAAGGATGCAAGGCGCCGATGAGTCGCGGAATGTCTTCAGTGACGGCAATGGGACATCGCTCGTTCTTACATCCCGGTGTCATCGCCGCGCTTGTCAGCCTTCTCGGGCCGCAGGCCGCGACAGGCGCCCTCGCCGCCGTCAAGCGACGCTCCGCGCTGCAAGGCTGCGTGGTATCGGCACCAGAACAAAGTCCACTGATTCCCGGCAAGGCAGCGGATGCAAATGATCCGGATGACGACGGCGATGATGAGGAGGAGGAGGACGACGAGAACGGCGCCCCTGCCGGCTTCTATGTCCCGGGATCGGAGACCTGCGTTGCGATCGCAGGTACGCTGGCGACTGGCGTGCAATACGACTGGTATCGGATCAAGGTCCCGCTAACGGGCGCGGGGCGCGTCTCCCCCGATGTGACCACATTTCCGATCACGGCATCGCTTCGGCTGGAAAGTGGACAGGCTCTGGCTAGCGGGCTCTATCTGTCCACCGCGATCGAACTCATGTTCGATACCACAAGCGACGACAATCCGACGCTCGAGGAAGCGAGCTTGACGTTGGGGCCGTTCACCGCCGGCGTCACATCGTCCTGGTTTGATTTCTGGACGGGAGAGGATTTCGTTCTGGTCGGCCGTGTTCCAAGCCGCACAGTCGGGCTCTTTGGCGTCAATCGTCGTCTCACCGATACGCTTCAGTTTTCACTGTCCGCTGAAACCCTTGAAAGCGACCAGAGCGCCTTGGGTTTTTCCCGTGGCGCGCGCATGCCGGACGGTGTGGCCAGACTTCTCTATGATGACGGCGCGCTCACCATCCATGGCGCCGTCGCTCTGCATGAACAGCGACTCACGGCCGGCTCGTCACGCCGCCTCGGCAGGGCCGCCATCATCGGGGCGACTTGGCAGCATGCGTTTTTCGGACGGAATACAACGCTATCCGGCCAGGTCGCGGGAGCGATCGACGCTGCTCCCTATATTGGCTCGCAGCTCGATCGTCGGGCGGTGCTTCCGCTGCTTGCGATTGGAGAGGCGACGCGAGGCTGGTCGGGCGTCCTGTCGATCGGCCACGACTTGTCCGATACCTGGTCCACAAACGCCTATGTCAGCCGCTACGATCTCTCCCTGCCGTTTTCCGGCTCTCAGACCGGACATATCAGGATCGACCGATTGTCAGCGAACCTGGTCTGGAAGCCCGTCAGGGGCTTCAAGGTTGGTGTGGAGGGTTCAACCGCATGGCAAAGTACCGAGATCCTGAGCCGCGTCATCTCAGCTTCCCTGGCCGCGCGCCAGACCTCTGTTCAAATGTTCCTCGAACGAGCCTTTTGAGCAGCGCGACCAAGAGTCCAATTCTCGCAATCTGGGCTTCCTGATCGGCGGCAACGCCCTAGTGTTTCGTTTGCCCAGTATTTTGGTGTGTGCTGCTCGACGGATAGGGAGGGTCCGTCAGCCACCAGCGGGACTCTCTCCCCAATATGGGCATCGGGATCACGGCCGCGCAGACCGGGCATATGCAGAAGCGCCCGAGCGGTTTGACCTCGTTCTCGACACAGACATGACCGCAGATGGTGCAGGTAAAACTCAGAGAGTTCATTGGAGGCCCTCCGCGGCTGATGGCGGCGTGGGCGCATTTGTCCAAGCGCCTTTCCCATAGTAGCCGAAAGGAGTAGGCGAGCGGAAACACGAAGCGGTGACTTGGCTCCATTTGCCGTGTCCGCGAACGACTTGGGACGCGGCGAGCCGAAGGGCGCCGGACGCCTGTTGCGACAACTTCGCGCCATTGGGTTCGGGCGCGAGATTGCCGACCACCGGCGGCCATGGTGATCGCTGCTGCCGCCCTACGGCGTAACACGGCAGCAGCTGATGTGGTGAGATCAGTTGTGACGGATTTCGGTGCCGAGCACTTTCAGGCATTCCCGAATGAAGGCCGCGAGCGCGGTCCAGCCCTTGGCCGAGACCATCGTTCCATCGACATAGGCTTCCGTTGGCGACAAATCGATGTAGGTGCCGCCGGCAAGGATGACCTCCGGCTCGCAGGCGCCGAGAGCCGCGACCTTCTTCCCGCGCACAACGCCATCCACCGCAATCAGGATCTGAACGCCGTGGCAGATCGTGAAAATCGGCTTCTGGGTCTCGTGGAAATAACGGACGATCGCCTGAACCCGCTTATCCGTGCGGATGTATTCAGGGCCGCGCCCGCCGGCGCAGTAGACGGCGTGGTACTGGTCGAGCTGCCGTTCGGCGTCAGAAAACGTCTTGTTGATCAGGGCATAGTGACCGAGCTTTTCCGTATAGGTCTGATCGCCCTCGAAATCGTGCAACGATGTCTTGATCAGGTCGCCGGCATTCTTGTCGGGACAGACAACATGCACGGTGTGCCCCACCGCTTCCATCGCCTGCTGGAATACAAAGATCTCGTACTCCTCGGTGAATTCACCGGTCAGCATCAGGATTTTCTTGCCTGGCAAAATGAAGTCCTCCTCCAGTTCGGTTATGCGGGACGGCAACGCCACCGCCCCGCTTTGGGTTTTAGAGTACTCAGAAGGGGGAATCCGGGAAGTAGAATTCCTTGGCGTTTTTCTGGGTGATCAGCGGCGCGTCGAGCTTGACGGCGCCGCGCACCGGCGCTTGTCCGACGAGATTGGCGACGGTCATGTAAATGGCGGTCTTGATCATCGACGGCGGATAAGGCGTCTCGACCGGCGTCATCGCGTCGCCGTCGATGACCTTCTTGACGATTTCCTTCATGCCGTTGCCGCCCAACGCATACTTGATATCCTTGCGTCCCGATTCCTTGACGGCCTCGAGCACGCCGAGCAGCATATCGTCGTCATTGGCCCAGACCGCATCGATTTGGGGATATTTGGCGAGATAGTCCTGCATCAGCTTGAAGGCGTCGTCGCTGTTCCAGTTGGCGTACTGGATATCCAGGATCTTGAGGCCGGAGCCTTCGATGCCATCCTTAAAGCCCTTGATGCGTTCGTCGTCGATCACGGTCGGGATGCCGCGAAGCACAACGAGGTTGCCCTTGCCGCCGAGCTTGTCGACCAGATACTTCGCCGTGTTCTTGCCCACGGCGATGTTGTCGCCGGCCACGTAGAGGTCCTGGATGCTCGCGTCGTTGAGACCGCGGTCGACAACCGTGATGAACGTGCCGGCGTCCTTGACGGCCTTCACCGGCATCGTCAGTTCCTCGGAGGTATGCGGGAGAATGACCAGCGCATCCAGCTTCCGGCCCGCCGAGAGATCTTCAAGCGCGCTCACCTGAGCGCTGGCCGACGGGGAGGTCTTCACGACCACTTCGACCGCGCCCGGGAAGGCGGCATTGATTTCCTTGGCCGCGGCTTGCGCGTGGTAGACGACGCCCGCGGTCCAGCCATGGTCGGCCGCCGGGATCGACACTGCAACGACCTTCTTCTCCGCCGCGCCGGCCTGGCCGGCGACAAGCAAGGCGCTCATTGCAGCCGTCGCAATCCAACTTGCTCTCAACATGAATACCTCCCATTGAAATGGACCGTTTGAAAACGGAACCCGCTTGGTCCGAAACGCGGGCTACTTGGAAAACCTCTGTATGAGCATCGCGATGATGATGATGCTCCCCTGCACCGCGGCCACGAGGTATTCGGAGACGAAGTCCGAAAGCACCATCAGGTTGGCGATGAGTTCGAGGATGACGGCACCGGCGACCGTCCCCCAGACACGCCCCTTGCCGCCTCGCAGGGCGGTGCCGCCGATGACGACGGCGGTGATGACCTGCAGTTCCCAAAGAACCCCGGTCGTCGGCGTCGCGGCACCCAGGCGCGGCACGTAGCAGATGGCCGCGATCGCGACGCAGACGCCCTGGATCACGTAGGCCACGGTCCGGGTCTTGACGATGGAGATGCCCGAATAGCGGGCCACGTCCTCGTTCGCGCCGACGGCGGCGCATTTGCGGCCGTACTTCGTTTTGTAGAGGATGAAGGAGCCGATCGCCGCCACAGCAAGCGAGATGAGGATGGGCACCGGAATTCCGGCCACGGTACCGAAATAGACCGGCCGATAGGCTTCCCGCAGCGAGCGGGCGATCGGGATCGTTCCCCCGTCTGACATGTAGGTGATCAGGGCGCGGAAGATGCCCATCGTCCCCAGTGTGGCGATGAACGGTTCGATCCTTCCGACGGTGACGATCAGGCCGTTGGCGAGCCCGCATGCCGCGCCAACGACAAGGGCCATCGCCATGCCGGCGGGAATGGCCCAGGCGCCGTAATTTGGAGCCATCATGTTCATGAACATGATGGTGATGCCGGTAATGAAGGCAGCCATCGAGCCGACCGAAAGATCGAGCCCGCCGGACGAAATCACGAATGTCGCGCCCACGGCGATGATCGCGATGAAGGCGCTACGCGTGATGACATTGCCGAGATTGGTGGCCGAGAGGAAATCGGGATTGACGACGAAGCCGATGGCCAGGAGCGCGACAAGGGCGAGGAACGGCCCCGCATCGGCCCAGGTGACATGGAATTCCCTGTCGCGCCCGAGACGGGCGGTCTGGCTGATGGCTGTCATGATCTTCCCCCCTGCGCGATGTTTTCAACGCCAGCATCGCTGGTCGCCAGCAATGCGATGTTTTTTTCGGTCATCTCGTCTCCCGAGACCTCGCCCGTGATCCGGCCTTGGCGCATGACGAGAATGCGGTTGCAGATGCCGATCAGCTCCTGCATCTCGGATGAGATGACGATGCAGGCCTTGCCCTCGGCAACGAGCTGCTGGATGAAGGAATAGATTTGCGCCTTGTTGGCGATGTCGATGCCGCGTGTCGGCTCGTCGATGATGACGACTGACGGATCGGTCAGGAGCACTTTTGCAAGCAGCAGTTTTTGCTGGTTGCCGCCCGAAAGCTGGCCAGCCCTGACGCGCATGCTCTTGAGACGGATGTCGTAAGTCTCCACCGCCTCCGCGAGCGCCTCGGTTTCCCGGGCACGGCGCACGTAGAGCCCTGGATGGAAGCGGGCGAGCGCCGAGAGCGTCAGGTTCGGCGCAAGGCGCTCCTGCAGCAAAAGCCCCTTGCCCTTGCGATCCTCGGTCAGATAGCCGATGCCTGCCTCGATCGCCTCGCGCTGGGAGCGGATACGGATGGGCTTGCCGTTCAGCTCCACATCCGCGACAGCGGGGCGCAATCCCACGATGCCCTCGAACAGTTCGGTCCGGCCGGCGCCGATCATGCCAGCGAAGCCAAGGATTTCGCCCTTGTGGACAGTGAAGGAGATGTCTTCGGCGAGGCCCGCGACACGGGCGTTCCTGACGGTGAGGATCGCCTCCGCCGTCTCGAACGCTCCTTTCGGGGGATAGAGCGCGGCCAGTTCACGGCCGACCATGAGCTGCGCCATCTCCATCTGGCTCAGCCTGTGGCCCGGATAGGTCCCGACCATCTTACCGTCACGCAGCACGGTCACCCGGTCGGCCAGCCTCTGCACCTCATCGAGCCGATGGCTGATGTAGAGAACGGCGATGCCCTCGGACTTCAGGCGAAAGATGATCTCGAGCAGCCTCTCGACCTCTTCGCCGGTCAGCACGGCGGTGGGCTCGTCGAAAATCATCAGCTTGTGGTGATCGAGCAGCGCGCGGGCGATCTGCACCAGTTGGCGATCCGCCAGCGCGACGTTTTTCACCAGCGCGTTGGGAGAAATATGGCATCCGAGTTCTGCGAGTTTTTCCGATGCCCTGCGCCTCATGGCGCGGTCATCGACCATGCCGTTCCGGGTCAACTCCTGCCCGAGGAAGAGGTTTTCGGCGACGGTCAATCCATCGGCGAGAAGGATCTCCTGATGGACGAGAGCGATTCCGGCATCCTGCGCCGCATGCGGATTGGCGAAGCTGACCGGCTTACCCTCCAGGAACAGGGCACCGTGGGTCGGGTCGACGTAGCCGGACAAGAGCCGCATCAAAGTCGATTTGCCCGCGCCGTTTTCTCCGATGATGGCGTGTATTTCACCGGGAACGATGTCCAGAGAGATCTCCGACAGAACCGTTACCGCGCCATATTGCTTGCATAGGCCTTCCGCGCGCAGCAAAGCCGGGGCATGCGGCTCAGGGCGGCGGCGGTCGCCATGAGACGGTGCGCGGTCCTCTAGCATGTCTAGGCTCTCGACGGACATCGTCCTAGTCCCGCTCGAATGCCGGCAGCAGCCGGTCGCGCGAACGTTCGATGTGATTCCGCATCGCCTTCGCGGCGGCTTCGGGATCGCGGGCCGCGAACGCGTCAAGGATGGCCTGGTGCTCGTCGAGCGCCTCCTCGGTGACGCGCCAGTGGAACATCAGGCGGAAAATATGGAAGTGAGTGTGCTGGAACCCCAGTGTCTGCCGGATGAGCTGATTGCCGGCGAAGTCCATGATCTTGTCGTGAAAGACCCCGTCCTGCCGAGCAAAGGTGGAATAGTGGAGACGCTCATCCTTGTCGTCTCGGCGGCTCATGACGCCGGCAGCCTCTCGCAGGACCTTGAGCTTCTCCTCATCCATTGAGGCGGCGGCCTTCGCCGCTCCATCCGGCTCCAGAAGCAAGCGCAGCTCGTAAAGCTCGTCGAAGCGCCGTCGCGTGATCTGCGGCGCTGCCCGGTATCCCACCAGGTGCGTCTTGATCACCAGCCCTTCGCCCTCCAGCCGCCCCAGCGCTTCTCGAATAGGCGTGTGGGAGACATTGAACTGCTTGACGAGGGTATCGACCGTAATCCGCTCCCCCGGAGCGATCTTCAGCGACATGAGCTGGGCGAAGATCGCGTCATATACGTCGCCCGAGAGACTGTTGGCGCGATGGATAGGATGGGTTCCATCGGCCGCGTCCGAAAGCGTGGGTGAATTCATGGCCCGCCGTCTTTTTTTCGTCTTGACAGGGGACATCCCTACCATGGATGCTTCCGTCAATGCAATACTATATCCTATACGATTTTATATAGGAGATAATCTGCCTCTGCTCCGAGCGTGTTCCGCGCTCGCCAGCGGTTCCCTTGGAGGGGAGTCCTGCCTTGAAAACCCTAGATTTCACCTGGCTTCCATCGCCTTGCGGTTCAGGGCCGAGCCAATGTCGCCGACCCTTGCCACGCTCGGTGAATGCCCGGCGCGGCGGCCACGCGGCCAAGGCCGGAGCCGTGATGCTTGCGGCCTTGGCTCGGCTCCGCGCCACGGCCGCTCTCAGGCCTCAGGCCGCCGCTCTTCCGCGATCACGTGCTCTTTTCCCCGCCTTCGAAGGAAATCGATAATGTCGCTCTATGCCGCCATGAGGGTGCCGCGCGAAATTCTGTTCGGGCAAGGGCAGCGTCGGGCATTGCCCACCGTCGCCCTGAAGCACGGCAGGCGGGCCTTGATCTGTACCGACGAACGCTTTGCAGGCACCGCGCTCTTCGCCGACATACTGCAGGGGCTGAAGTCAGCAGAGATCGATACCATCGTCTACGATCGCGTCTTGCCCGACGTTCCCCGTGACACGGTCGCCGCATGCGTGGAAGAGGTTCGCTCCTTCAAGCCGGACATGGTGATTGGCATCGGCGGCGGCAGTTGTCTGGACATGGCCAAGTGCGCGGCGTTGCTGCTCAGCCATGGCGGGGCGCTCCCGGACTATTATGGCGAGTTCAAGGTTCCGGGCCCCACCTTGCCGGTCATCGCCGTGCCGACCACCTCCGGCACCGGATCGGAAGCAACCCCTGTCGCCGTGATCTCCGATCCCGACCGAACGTTGAAGGTTGGGATTTCCAGCCCTCACCTCATCGCCTCCTGTGCCATCTGTGATCCCGACCTGACGATGACATGTCCGGCGGGGTTGACGGCGATAGCGGGCGCCGACGCGCTGACACACGCCATCGAGGCATTCACGGCAGCAAGACGCGGCAACGACCACACCCTCGCCCAGCAGCATGTCTTCATCGGCAAGAATGCCCTGAGCGACCACTTTGCGCTGCTTGCGATCAGACTTCTCGGACGCAGTCTGGAACAGGCATGTCGCGATGGCTCTGACGAGACGGCCCGCGCTGACGTGATGATGGGTGCCCTTGCCGCCGGCTGTGCCTTCGGTGCGGCGGGAACCGCCGCGGCACACGCCATCCAGTACCCTGCCGGAGCTCTCACTCATACCGCGCACGGCATGGGCGTCGCGACGATGCTGCCTTATGTGATGAGCTATAACCGAGCAGTCGCCGTCGACGAGATCGCGCAGATCGGCCTGGCCCTGGGGCTGGACGGCGCAGGCCGCAACACCGAGGAGATGGCTGATGCGACAATCGCTGAAATCCGCAGGCTCTTCGCCGCAATAGGCATCACGCCCACTCTCGCTTCATTGGGCCTTCCCCCTGAGAAGCTCGATTGGACGGCCGAACAGGCCCTCGGCATCGACCGGCTCATCAAGAACAACCCGCGGGCCTTCGATCTCGCTGCAATGAGGCGTCTCATCCAGGCCGCCTATGACGGCGACCTCGCCGCCTGCGCCGTTTGACAATCAGGATTTCTCCGATGAACGTTCCCCATCCGACATTGCACTCCCCCCATCAATACGACACCAGCGCATTTTCGCGCGGGCTCTATATAGACGGCGAATGGCGCCCCTCGCGAAGCGGAAACCTCATTCAAATCGTCGATCCCTCGACGGAGGCGGTGATCGCGGCCGTTCCGGATGCGACCCTGGACGACGCGGCCGCCGCCGTGGAGGCAGCCGCCAGGGCTGCCGTGTCCTGGCGCGAAATGGCACCGCGCAAGCGCTCCGAGATCCTACGGCGCTGCTTCGAACTCATGGTCGAGCGGTCGGAAATGCTCGCGACCCTGATTTCGCTGGAGAACGGCAAGGCCTTGCGCGATGCGCGCGGCGAAGTCGCCTACGCTGCGGAGTTCTTTCGTTGGAACGCGGAAGAAGCCGTCCGGATCTCCGGCGAATACGGAATCGCGCCCGGGGGCACAAATCGCATAATCGTCGACCATCAGCCTATCGGCATCTGCGTGCTCATCACGCCGTGGAATTTCCCCGCCGCCATGGCGACCCGCAAGATCGCGCCGGCTCTCGCCGCCGGTTGCACGGTCATCCTCAAGCCTGCGAGTGAAACGCCTTTGACGGCCTATGCGCTCGCAGCGCTCTATGAGGAAGCCGGCGTTCCGGCGGGTGTCGTCAACGTTCTGACGACGTCACGGCCCGGCCCCGTCACCGCGGCGATGCTGGCCGACCCTCGCGTGCGCAAGCTGTCCTTTACCGGATCAACCGGCATTGGCCGCGTACTCCTGGCGGAGGCCGCAAAGAACGTCATCTCCTGCTCGATGGAACTTGGCGGAAACGCGCCGTTCATCGTCTTCGACGATGCCGATCTTGAAGCCGCGCTCGACGGCGCCATGATCGCCAAGATGCGCAATGCAGGCGAAGCGTGCACGGCGGCAAACCGCATCTACGTCCAATCCGGTATCTACCAGTCGTTTGCGGACGGCCTGAGAAGCCGCATGGCGGCTCTGAACATGGGCGCGGGCGTCGATACCGCGACGGAATGCGGCCCCATGATTACGCGAAAGGCGGTGGAAAAGATCGATCGCCTGGTCACCGACGCCGTCACTCGCGGCGCGCAGGTGCTTTGCGGCGGCGCCATTCCGCACGGAACTGGCTTCTTCTATCCCCCCACCGTCCTGTTGGACGTGCCCGGCGATGCCGAGATGGCGCATGAGGAGATCTTCGGACCGGTGGCGCCACTGTCGCGCTTCGACAGCGAGGATGAGGTCATCGCCAAGGCGAATGACACTGAATATGGCCTCGCCGCCTACATCTACACGCGTGATCTGGCGCGCGGCTTGCGCGTGGGGTCGAAGATCGAAGCGGGCATGATCGCCCTCAACCGGGGCCTTGTGTCCGATCCGGCCGCGCCATTCGGCGGGATGAAGCAGAGCGGGCTCGGGCGAGAAGGCGGCCAGCAGCATGGCATCGCCGAATTCCTGGAAATGAAATATTTCGCCACCAGCTTTTGAGAGGGCAGATGGCATCGACGAGCGACGACCCTTTCCGCATCCGCGATCATGTTGCGGAGTTCGATGAGATCGTTCGCGAAATCGTCGGCAGGAGCGAGGCGACGCGCTTGCGGCGGCCCATGGCTGCCGACATCAGCTATGGCGCTGATCCGACCGAGACCGTCGATCTCTTCTTTCCCGCCGTCCGGCGGGAAAGCATGCCCGTGCATATGTTCATCCACGGCGGCTACTGGCGGATGTTCTCCAAGCGCGACTATTCCTATGTCGCCGAGACCATCATCAAGGCAGGGGCGATCGCCGTCATTGTCGACTACGCCCTGATGCCGTCGGTCCGGATGGCGACAATCGTCGATCAGGTGCGACGCGCCCGGCGTTGGGTTGTCGACTACATCGCCGCGTACGGGGGCGACCCGGCGCGGCTGACCGTGAGCGGCCATTCCGCAGGCGCGCATCTTGCGACATTCCTGTTCACCGAAGCCGAGATCCCTGCAGGGATACAGGCCGCGCTGCTGCTCGGCGGTCTCTACGACCTCAAGCCGCTGCAATCTTCCTTCCTCAGGAGCGAGATCGGCATAACCAACGCGGAGGTCGGCAGCTTCACCCCGTTGACGCACAGGCATGACAAGAACACGAAGGTAAAGATCATGGTCGGCGGGAATGAAACCCCGCCCTTCCACGATCAGGCGAAGGCATTCGCAAGCTCCCTTCGGTCACAAGGCCTGCGGGTGTCATCCGTCACTTTGGCCGATCGCAATCATATGGATAGCGTGCGAGACCTCGGAACAGCCTCCTCCGAGGCTGGCAGGCATCTGATGGAAGTGATCGACCTCGCGGAGACAATGGCACTGTAGCGCGAAGCGAAAAGACGATGACCGCGCGCGATGTGCGCGTGGAGCGCTGCACCGCGCATCGTTCATGTTCGCCGTTGCTTCTGGCGCATTTGAGTCGACGCGCGCGTGTCGTTGGCGGCGGTATTTGGGGCACAGCCTGATCCTGTACCGTTCTGTTGTTCAATGCAGGTCATGAGTATAAACGAATTTCGGCATGCTCCATTTATAGCGTAGAGCGAGCAGCCGGAACGCGAGGCCGATCAACATGGCGGCCAGCATGACCAGGCTGTGGTTGAGTTCTGTCGCCTGGCCCGCGACATAAATCATGCCTGTCGCAACGGAAACCGTCGCATAGAGTTCGGCACGGAAGAGTAATGGGACATCCGCGCAAAGAATATCCCGGAGAACACCGCCGACACAGCCTGTGATCAGGCCGGATGCGATCACGATCGTAAACGGCATGCCAAGACCAATCGCCACGTTGCATCCGATGACCGTGAAGCAGACCAGGCCGACGGCATCGAGAAAGAGAAACACATGGCGCAGCCGATGCATGTAGCGGGCGATCGCAATGGTAGCGAGAGCAGCGCCACCCGTAATCAGCAGATAGGAGGGATGCTGCACCCAGGACAATGGATAATGGCCGAGCAGCACATCGCGCACGGAACCACCGCCGAGGGCGGTCACGCATCCAAGAAGATAGACGCCGACCCAATCCATATTGCGCCGTCCGGCCGAAAGCGCCGCGGTCATGGCCTCCGCGACGATCGCGATGAGATAAAGACCATGCAACAATTGTTCTGATTGAGCATTCAAGACGCGCTCCGGGAGTACGTGGACCGAATTGTCAACGGTACCATCTTCCGAGAGGGGATGAACCGGCAAGGCGGCATCGCGCGCATTCGCCTTGAAGCTAAAGGCGCGAAGCCAGGCACTGGCCGGGAGACCCACGCCCCACGGCCGCACTATCCGTGGCCGACCTGTTCCGAAATCTCAGTTTCTCTGGACGAGCCCGGAGGTCGCGATGCGGACATCCGGCACGCCGACGGCCCGGACGTTGATAGGCCTGACCGCGTCCCGCGCCCGCGCCTCCAGCACGAAGCCATCATCGTCCGGCCGGAGGCTCACGGTGACCAGGTTACCTTCCGACCGCCAGTCGGCGGTGTCGCCATCATCACTGTAGATGAGGCCGGAAGCGCCATTCGCTGAGGTTCCGAAGACAAGGGCCGTCATCTCCTCGCCCTCCGCAACGGGAATGATCGCGCCCGCGCGGGCGAACAGCGGCAGACGGCCGAGCGGCGCCTGAACCGTCACCACCCGCCCCCCTTCCCAATGCGAATGATCATGCCAGTCATACCAGCCGCCGGGATGGGCGGGGAGGTAGACAGAGCGTGTTCGCGCGCCCTCCTCCAGCACGGGCGCGACGAGGAGGTCCGGCCCCAGCATGAAGGCATCCTCGACGATCCGCGCGGCGTCATCCTCCGGGAAATCCCAGAACAGTGGCCGCACGGCCGGCATGTCCTCGCGGGAGGCGCGCCACATCTGGGTGTAGAGATAGGGAATGAGACTGTGGCGCAGCGTGATGGCCGCGCGCACCTCGGGCAAAACCTCGGGATGCATCCAGGGCGTATTGACCGTGCCGTTGTCCTTCCATGAATTCATGACCATGCGCGGCCAGAGCGCGCAGAATTCGACAAAGCGGCAGAAGAGTTCCGGGCCGGGCACAGGGCCATGAAATCCTCCGACATCATGGCCGATGTTGAACAGGCCGGACAGGCTCATGTTGAGCCCTTGCGTCAGGTTGAAGCGCAGCGTCTTCCATGCGGTCTCGTTGTCGCCCGTCCAGGTCTGGCCGTAGCGGGAGATGCCGGCGCCGCCGGCACGCGTGATGACATAGGGGCGCTTGCCGGGCGCATGGGCCGCCTGCGTCTCATAGGCGAGCTTGTGCATCAACAGTGCCTGCGCCGGGCGTGCCAGGCTCTGCGCGAAGGGGCGCCCGTCGCCGGCGCAGACCGCATCCTCGTCCCAGATCTCAAATTCGTTGTTGTCGCTCCATATGGAAACGACGCCGTAGTCGAGAAGCTGGCTACGGATTCCCTTCGCCCACCAGTCACGCCCCCCGGGATTGGTGAAGTCGACGTGGAAGCCGAGCCCATCCCAGAACTGCGCCACCGCCGGCTCGCCCGTGTTCCCGTCCATGACGAGAAGCCGACCGCGCTTCACCTCTTCGAGGCGGGGATGATCATCGAGGAGGCACGGCTTGATATTGGTGACTGGCTGCATGCCCGCCGCCTTCAATCGCGCCATGGTCGCGGCGGGATCCGGGAATTTGTCGTGGTTCCAGTTGAACACGTAGCGGCGCGGCCCGATCGAGGTATAGCCAGAGCCGAAATGGAAGCTGTCGCAGCGGATGCCATTGGCCTTGCAGTCGGCCACGAAGGCCGAGATGCGCGCGTCGGCATCGGGCGCGTCGGCGATCGACATGCTGGTCATCGCGAAGCCGAGCGACCAGCGCGGCGCGAAAGCCTGCCCACCGGTCAACCAGGAGAAGCGCCGCACCACATCCGGCACGGTCGGGCCGGCGAGAACGTAATAATCGAGGTCGCCATCATCCGCATGATAGGAACGGAACAGGCCGTGATAGTTGTCGATGGTACAGCCAAGATCAACCGCACCGGTCGCGAGATTGTCGTAGTACAGGCCATGCGCTCCAGCCTGGCCGTCCACGATAAAGAACGGCAGCATCTTGTAGAGCGGATCGGACAATTCCGCGTCGAAGCCGCAGGGGTCGACCGCATCGATGGCAAAGCGCCGCCCGGTGCGGTCCAGAGGCCCCGCCTTGTCGCCAAGGCCATAGTGGCGCTCGTCGGCATGCCGCGCCATGCTGTGGGCCAGCGCGCCGGTCTTCCGGGACAGGAAATAGGCCTGGGTCGGACGGTCCCTCAGGAAGGGCTCCGTCTCGCCATCCCGCCGCCAGGCGACGCCGAAAGGATGGAGCGTCACCTCGGCGGACAGGCCGGGCGCCGCGATGACGACCGTGCCGCCCTCCTCCCGCACCGTCACGTCGGGATTGACGAAGCCCGACATGTCATCGCGGGCGCGGCCTTCGAACGGTGGCTCCAGGCCATTGGGCGCAATCGCCCAGCCGCGGTCGAGGCGATAACCGTCCGTGCGCTTCAGCGTTACGCGGCCGATGTCGCTCTCGAGAACAGCCACGCGGATCGTCGCGAGCGGCCTTGATCCCGGTCCCACATCAAACACGGCGGCATTGCCATCGAGGCCACGATAGCGGCCATGCGTCAGGGCTTTCATGGATCTGTCTCCGGGTCGGTCACGGCCGGGCCAGCGTTGCGCCGGCCTCGTCGAAAAAATGAAGATGCCGGGGCTCGAAGCGAACCCCGACCACATCGCCCCGCGCGAATTGCGCCTGACCGTCCTGGCGCAGCGTGATCTGCGGCAGGCCTGATGCGGACGCGTAGACGAATGTTTCCCCGCCGAGATGCTCGACGAGGTCGACCGTCAAGGCGATATCCGCATCCGCCCCCGCGACTGCGATATGCTCTGGCCGAATGCCGAGCGTGACGGGGGCTGCGGGCGCAAGGCCCGCTGCGGGGCGCGCGACATTGATGTCGTGATCGCCGAGCCGGAGGCGCAGGACGCCATCGTCGCCCATTACCGTAGCCGGCAAAAGATTCATCCGCGGCGAGCCGATGAAGCCGGCCACAAAGATGTTGCAGGGATTGTTGTAGAGTTCCAGCGGCGTGCCGACCTGCTCGATGCGCCCGGCATGCAGAACGACGATCCTGTCGGCAAGGGTCATGGCCTCCACCTGGTCGTGGGTGACATAGATCATCGTGCCGCCGATATCGGCATGGAGCGCCGCGAGTTCCTTTCGGGTCGCGACGCGCAGCTCGGCATCAAGGTTCGACAGCGGCTCGTCGAACAGGAAGATCTTGGGATCGCGCACGATGGCGCGGCCAATGGCGACGCGCTGGCGCTGCCCGCCCGATAGCGCCTTGGGCCTGCGCTCCAGATAGTCGGTGAGGCGCAGCATGGTCGCGGCGCGGCTCACCCGCGCATCGATCTCGGCGGGCTTCATGCCCATGTTCTCGAGCGCGAAGGCCATGTTCTTCCTCACGCTCATATGCGGATAGAGCGCATAGGACTGGAACACCATGGCGAGCCCGCGCTCGGACGCAGGCAGGTCCGTCACACGCTCGCCATCGATATAGACCTCGCCGTCCGTGACGCTCTCCAGGCCGGCGATAACGCGCAGGAGCGTCGATTTTCCGCAACCCGACGGGCCGACGAACACGACGAATTCGCCATCCTTCACTGCGAGGTCGATGCCATGCAGTACCGGGACCGGACCGAAGGACTTGCGTGCGCCGGCGAGCCTGAGTTCAGCCATGGGAGACACTCCGGTTCATCATTTCATCCCCGTCGAGCCGATGCCCGTCGTGATGAGGCGCTGGAGGAAGACGAAGACGACGGTGACGGGGATCAGCGTCACGACTGTCATCGCGAGGAGATAGTGCCACTGGGTCTGCAGTTCGCCCTGGAAGGCGTTCAGGCCGATCTGCAGCGTATAGACCTCCGTCTTGGTCAGGACGGCCAGCGGCCAGAGGAATTCGTTCCAGCGCCACATCACGGAGAAAATCGCGAGCACCGACAGGGCCGGCAGCGTCAATGGCATGACGATGCGCCAGTAGATCTGCCACTCGGACGCCTTGTCCATGCGCGCCGCCTCGATCAGGTCCCTTGGCAGCGTCAACATGTATTGGCGCAGGAGGAACACCCCGGTCGGCGTCGCCGCGCCCGGCAGGATGACCGCCCAGAGCGAATTGACCAGCCCGAGTTCCGTAACAACGAGATAGACCGGGACGAGGATGATGGTGATCGGGATCATCAAGGTGCCGATGACCGCCAGCATCGCCGCGCCCTTGCCCTTGAACTCGTAGATCGCCAGCGCATAGGCCGCCATCGAGTTGATGAGCAGCGTGATCAGCGTCGCCACCACCGTCACGAAGACCGAATTGCCGAGAAACCGCAGGAACGCGAACTGCTGCAGCGGCTCGGTATAGTTTCCGACGGCGAAGGCAACCTTGCGCACGGGTTCGCGCTTGTCGATGGGGATGCTGAACTGCTGCGAGGGATCCTTGGGATCCACCATCTGCGCCATGATGCCGATACGCCGCACCTGCACGAGCTCCCGCACCGAACCATCCGGCAACGTGACGCGGAACAAAAGCAGCGGCTGCGCCTGGCCGGGCACGCTGACCTCCTGCTGCGTGAACGGCAGGAGCGAGGGCGGAAATTCGAGAAGCGCGCTTTGCGTCTTGAAGGATGACAGTACCAGCCACGCGACGGGGCCGAACATGAGGAGGACGCCCACCGCGAGATAGGCGTAGGCCGCGAAATCCGTCCAGTGGAGCGGGGCGCCGCGACCACCGCGGCGCTGTCCTGCGAGCCTTGCGAGCGACACGGCCGCCATCTCAGCTCTCCTTTCGCCGCGCCAGGGCGAGCTGCGCCAGCGTCAGCAGGAACAGCACGAGGCCAAGCACGACCGAGGCCGCCGCCGCGAGACCGAAGTTCTGGACCTGGTTGGAGAAGGCCGTTTCGTAGATGTATTGCACGACCATCAAGGTTGCCGTCCCAGGCCCGCCACCGGTGAGGACAAAGACTTCGTCGAAGGTCTGCACGCCCTTGATGAGCGCGAGAACGATCACGACGATCATGTTCGGCCACAACAAGGGCAGGGTGATGCGGCGGAAGACACGCCAGCGGGGCGTCGCATCCATCTCGGCGGCCTCGTAGAGATCCGCCGGTATAGCCTGAAGGCCCGCGAGAAGGATCAAGGTATAGAAGCCCATATGGGCCCATACCGACACGAAGACGGCCCAGAACATCGCCCAGCTCGGGTCGATGAAGAACAGGATCTTCTGCCCCCCGAGCGTCGTGATGGCGGCATTGAGGAGCCCGTCGCGCTGCAGGATCCATTTCCATATCAGCGCAACGACCACGGGCGACAGCAAAACGGGGAAGAAATACACCGCGCGGAAGAAGCCGCGCCCCCTGATCTTCATGTTGAGCACAAGAGCGGTGATCAGGGAAAACAGCACCATCGCCGTAACCTGGAATACGACGAATTTCGCCGTATTGGCGACACCGCGCCAGAAGTGGTCCTCACGGCAGGAATTTGGATCGAGATAGGAGCCGCATTCGAAGAGATAGGCATATTGCCCGGCACCGACATAAGGCCGCTCGGATGGAAAGAGCGCTGGCCCGCCGGTGACCGAGAACACCACGTTGATGGCGATCGGCAAGAAGACGAACAGGCCGAAGAAGATGAAATTCGGGAGGAGGAAGACGTAAGGCATGCGCCCCGCGCCGATAAGGCGCTGACAGGCCTTCATCGGCCCGTCGAGGAGGCGCAGGGGCAGCGCGGCCGCGCACCCCAACCCTTGCCCCGGAGGGCACTGACGTCTGCGCCGACACGCCGGCCCTACTTCTTTGTCCGTTCGGCGATCTGCTGCGCGACATCGGCCGTAATGCGCTTGTAGGCCTCGTCGAGCGTGGTTTCCCCGGCGATGGCCTGGCCCAGCCGGCTGATCACCGCATTGAAGATGATGCGGCTATGGATGTAGCCCTGCGTCCGGTAGGCAAGCGGTGAGATCTCGCTGGCGCTTGCGGTGAAGGTCTTCAACGCCGCCGCGGCCTGCGGGCTCGCGGAGGGGTAGCTCACGCCCTTCTTCGCCAGCCCGAGATGGCCGGGCACGAACAGCGTGCGCGAATAGAACTCCGACAGGACAGGCTCGCTCGCCAGATAGTCCATGAGCCGGGCGACTTCCTTGGGATGCTGGGTCGCCTTGAAGGCGACCAGGCCCGCACCACCCGGCATGCTGCTGCATCCGCCCGGCCCGCAGGGGTTCGGCACCACCACCCAGTCGAAGGCATTGCCGACCGTCTTGTCGAACTGACTCGTCTGCCAGGATCCCGAGAGGTACATCACGACCTGGGCGTTCTTGAACTAGTCGTTGGCGCCGCGATAGGCCGTGCCGGAGACCGAGCCCCACAGCTCCTTCGACATCACGCCGGACGCATGCCAGTCATAGACAAGCTGGGCGGCCCGCTTGAAGCCCTCATCCACGACCTCGGGCTCGCCGTTGCTGCCGAAGACCTTGGTGCCCTGCGACATCGCCAGCGAGTAGAAGCGGTGGCCCGACCGGTCGAGCGCGATCGGGAACGGCACCTGCACCTTGGCGGCCACGTCCTTCGTCGCCTTGGCCCAATCCTCCCAGGTCGCCTTGTTGCCGGGCATCGGCACCTGCGCCTGCTCGAACAGGGTCTTGTTGACGAACGGACCGGTGACCGTGAGCTGCGTCATGAAACCGGGAATCGACTGTGTATCGCCCGGGGGACGCATCCATTCGAGGAAGGGACCGAAATTCTGGTCCCAGTAGGCGGCGTCCTTCAGATGCGGCCGCATGTCGAGATAGTAGCGCGACAGACCGCCGATATCGACGACGCGCGCGATATCCGGTCCTTGCCCTGAGGCCACCTGCACCGGCAGGGTCTCGTTGATCGCCTTGAACGGCACCTGATCGAGAACGACCTTAATGTCCTTGTTCTGCTCTTCGAAGCGCTTGAGCAGATCGGTCATCACCTCGCCTTCGTTGCCATCCGAATACCAGGTCATCCGGAGGGTCGCGGTCTGCGCCTGGGCAGCCCCCACGACCGCGGCGGCCGACAGCAATGCCAATGTGAGCGATTTGAATACGCGCATGGTCGTTCGTCCTCCCTGTGCCCATCCGGCGCGGCCGACTGTGGCCGTCTGAAGCCTGCCCAAGCCCCGTCGGCCCGAAAGCGGGCCGGACATGGACAAATGCTTCGGGCCCTTCTTTTGACCCTTATTGCCATTTGGCAAACGTTTGCCAAACCTGTCAATGGCTCCTTTGCACACTCGACAAGCGCCGGCATGGATGAAACAACAGAACCCTAGAGATTCGAGGAGGATATGCCGGAAGACGTTTCACTCGCGACCGTCGCGGCCCGAGCCGGCGTGTCGGTCTCCACCGTCTCGCGGATCGTAAACGGCGAAACACGGCGGGCATCGGCTGCGACAGTTGCGCGAGTCCGCGCCGCCATCGAGGCCGTCGGCTACCGGCCCAATCCCGTTGGCCGTGCGCTGCGGCGACGTCAGAGCCAGGTCGTCGGGATGCTCGTCGCCAATCTCGACAATCCGGCGATGGCCACCATCGCCTCATCGACCGAGGCGGCGTTGCGAAGCGCCGGCTATGTCATGATGCTGTGTGACACCCACGACCGCGCCGATCTGCAGGACGACTATCTCCGCGCGTTGCGGGCGCAGCTCGTTCGCGGCTTCGTCATGGTGGCGTCGGTGCCGAGCAAGGGGTTGGCGGAACTGTCCGCAGCCGGTGCGCCGATGGTCTTCGTGACCCGCCGAGCCCCGGCCGGCCGAGGCCCTTTCGTCGGGATAGACGACTACGGCGCGGGCGCGGCCGTCGCGGATCGCTTCGTCGACGAGGGCCGGCGTGCACCGGCGGTGGCCTTTCCCCAGCACGGCTCCTCCGCGACGCGGGACCGGGTGTCCGGCTTCCTCGATCGGCTGGCAGAACGGGGCCACTTGCCCGCTGCGGTGATCCGGGCGGAAGGGGCGGGATTATCGCATCTGCAGGTGGGCTATGAAGCCGCGGAGCAGATCTTCTCGGCCGACGCGATGCCGGACGCGATCCTCTGCGTGAGCGACCAGATCGCCTATGGCGTGCGCCGGCGCGCGCTTGAACGCGGGCTGGACGTTCCCCGCGACTGCTCCCTCGTCAGTATAGACGGGAGCCCCCTCAACAAATGGGTCGCGCCCTGGCTGGTCTCGGTGGAAATCCCCTATGCCGCCTATGGGCAGGAGGTGCTTGCCAGCCTCGACGACATCTGGGCGGACGCACCGGCCAGGGACCGCCTGCTGCCCTATCGCTTCTGAGAGAAGCCCGTCTCGCCTGAGGTGAGGGCCGCGCGCGAGCCCGGCCTCACGAAGGCTCGCAGCACCTCGCGCGATGCTGCAGGTCGTTGCTACCCAGCATTTTTTTGACGCGAACCGGTTTCCCACTTCGCTCGGCAATGCTCCAGGCGCTACTTCCGGTATTGCGCGTCGGTGACGTGCTCCATCCAGTCCACAGGCGAGCCATTGAGCTTCTCCTGGATGGCGATGTGGCTCATGGCCGTCGTCGGCGTGGCACCGTGCCAGTGCTTTTCGCCGGGCGGGAACCAGACCACGTCGCCCGGCCGTATCTCCTCGATCGGCCCACCCTCACGCTGCGCCCAGCCGCAGCCGGACACGACGATCAGCGTCTGCCCGAGCGGATGCGTATGCCAGGCCGTCCGCGCGCCGGGCTCGAACGTGACCAGCGCACCCGCGACACGCGCCGGTTCCGGCGGACTAAGCAGCGGATCGATGCGAACCGCTCCCGTGAAATAAGCCTCCGGCCCCTTTCCGGACGGCTGAGACCCGCTCCGTGTGATGTCCATGACCCGTCTCCTCGCTGCCGTTCATAACATGGAACACTCATCTTACGGACAACGCGCCACTAAGTGCGCCGAAATTCTCGCCGCGACCAGCCGGCTAACTGTCGCTGGAAAGATCTTGTCACGGCCATCGGTCACCTCCCCCCACATATCGGGAAATGAGAAGTCATCCATGGCACGGAGTAGCGCCTCACCCGCTTCACACCAAGATGTCCCACCGAGAGCTTCACAAAGGCCCTCAATAATTGTGGCGCGAAGAAATCCAGCGTTCCCGTCTGCGGTTTGTGTGATACACTGCAAGGCAGTGATCAGAGTATTGCGACCATAACGCGCGAGGCATCGTGCAATCGCGCCTACCGCTTGCGTCTGTCCAGATTTCAACTGTGCCGCCACCATGTTACGTTTAAGAATTTCGACACCGGCGGCCGCGCAGATCTGCGCCAATTCTGTCGCACGCTTGTCTCCAGCCGCTAGACGCGCATGATATAATTGTTGTGGCGTCGTCTTTGTGACGTTGCCATTAACGGCTGCATATGCGGCAGCTTGCTGTGCACGATCTGCTTGCACGATTTGACATGGCACCTCAGCAAGTCCCCTCACCATAGCAGCTGTCGTTCGGTGTTGGCCATCAACAATTGCGAAAAGTCCACCCGCGACTGGCGCAACAATAACAGGAGCAAATTTTGACCAATCGAAATACTCGGCAATATATTGAATATTCAGCCGTCCACGACGACCAACTTCTCTTTGATATGCGTCATCGATAACAAGCTTCTCCGTTGCAATCCACCCCAACATAGGCGCCGGACCGGGCAAGAATTGCGATGCTGGCGAAGTGCTGACAGAGGGGTTAAGTTTACTAAACATCAAATCTCCGCTGTAATATGAGACAAAGCATCCCAACGGAAACAAATTGACATGATATAAATGCAACTAAATGCAGTAGACGAAAAAATGCATGCTATTTGTGCTTATATTCTAAAATACTAAAATGCGCCGATCGGACTTCTATATCACCCGAATACGCCAGATGACGACCGAGCCTCGCCAACTGGCATATTCGAACAATTCATCTATCAGATCGCCTCGATCCGCTCAGCCGTCTCCAGACCGGCGATCCTGCGCTCCAGACTGTCGATCGCCTCCTCCGGCAAGGCGAGGCCCGCGAGGCGACGGAACTTGGCGCGGAGCTCCGCTTCGGGAAGCGGATTGTCAAACCCGCCGATCGGCACGTCGGACCGAGCCGAATAGGTTTGACCGGAATTGAGCGTGATTTCAACGCGCGCCGCGCGCACTCCGGGCAGGAGCGCCGTCAGATCCGTATCCTCCTTGACGGCGACCTTGCCGATCAGCGCCACCATCGCCGGATCCCGCACGATGGCGTCGGTGTAGACATCGGCATCGTTGCTGCCGTGCATGACCTGCACGGCCACGTTGAAGGCAATTGAATGCTTAGCCGCATAAGCATTCGCGACTGTGTCGCCGCCAAGGCGCGTCGCCGGATCGTAGGTATGCACCGTCACCGACGCGATATCAGACGACTTCACGCCGTGGGTGACGCGGATATCGCGCGCGGCCTCGATCGGCGCATGGTTCCAGCGGCTGCAGGCGTAGATCTTGAAATAATTGCGCGTCAGGAAGAATTCGGTGAAGCGCGGCTCGACATCGAGTGCGAAGCGCTCGCCGAGGATGGCGCCGAAGACGCTCGACAGCGCCCCCGGTTCACCGCAGAAGCCGGCGCGCACGAAGCGCGGCGCGAGCAACCCGTTATGGTTAGTGAAGCCGGTGAACAGGTTGCGCACCGAGGCACCGGTGTTCGCCGCCATCTGCGAGGAGGCGATGGGCAGGCCCGCCGCCAGCTCGATGGTGCGCGCCGTCATCGCCTCGTCGAAGCCCATCAGCCGCGCGGCGCCGACGGCCGTGCCGACGATGGCATGGGTGCCGAAGGGATGCACAGGGCCGCGCAGCTTCGTCGCGCGGCCGATACGCACGGCAATCTCGTAGCCGGTGATCACAGCCTCGAGAAAGGCCGCGCCGGACGCTCCTTCCTCTTCCGCCAGAGCCCAGAGACCCGGAATGATATGCATGCCCGGATGGTTGACGGCGAACTGGTTGCCCTCGTCGAGCTCCAGCGAGACGCCACCCGCGCCATTCACCAGCGCCGCGACATGGCTCGCGGCCGTCAAGTCGGTCCCGAACAGGGAGGCCTTGCCGGGGGCAAGCATTGGCGCCAGCCGCGCCAGGTTGCGGATTTCCGGCAGCTGCGATCCGCCGAGCATGACCCCCAGCGTATCGCGCAGGATGAGCTTGGCGTGATGGAGGACCTCGGCGGGCACGTCCGCGAGCTTCAGCGACAGGGCGAGAGCGGCGAGCGCCCTCGCCTCATCCGACGGCTCCGTCATGACAGGTTGGAGCTGGTTGTTAAGCGCTGTCACGCGCCCTCTCCCGCCGCAATGAGCTTGGCAATGAGTTCCGGCTTGCGGGCTTGCGGCACCGGATAGGTGCGGCGGCTCTGGCCAAGTCCGAGGCCGAGGAAGCCTTCCGCCAGCATCACGGCGAGCGAGGCGGGCTCCACCAGCGGCACGGGCAACGCCGCCGCGAGCCGCGCCGCCATCTCGGGGGACACGGGCTCCCCAAGCACGAGCACCTCGGCGCCGTCCTCCTCGATCGCGACCTTGGCGGCGGTGAGGATCGCGCCTTCGGTCGCCGTCTCCGCATAGGCCCGCACACCGGTGCACTGGGTGCTCAGGCCATATTCCTGCACGAGCTTCTTGGCGCGAGTATAGCCGGACGGCGGCGCGATGATGCCGAAGCGCGCGCCGAGCGTCAGCGCGTAAAGCATGGCGCTGCGACCGGCGGCCACAACGGGAATGTCGAGCACGGAACGGAGCGCGTTGGCGCCGAAATCGCCGAATTCACCGACGCAGACCGCGCTGAAACCTTCCGTCTCCGCATTCTGCCCAGCGGCGAGCACGGCCAAATCGGCAAGGGTCCAGTCATGGGCGCTGATCGGAGCAGCCGGGATGCCCGGCGCGACACGGAGCTCGACCTTGGCCTCACCGCTGAGGGGGGCGGCGCGATCGGCGGCGACAATCATCAGGATGCGGGACATCGCTCTCTCCTCAAACGGTCGCTGCGGCATCGCCCATGGCGGCGAGGCGCGCGGTTGCCGGCGTAACCGGCGATGGGAAGGTGATGCGGCTGTGGCTGAGCTTCAGCCGGATCGCAGTCTCGGCCAGGCGGTAGGTCAGCGGACCCGGATTGATGATGGGCACAGGCAGGCGCTCGGCGAGATAGGCGTGCGCCTCGTGCATGGTGGTCGAGCCGAGGATGATGACATCCGCGCCGTCCTCTTCCACGCAGCGCATCGCCGCCTCGTAGAGCGCTGGGAAGAACTCGTCCTCCTTGCCGGCGAGCAGGCTCTGGTTGTTGGGCTGCAGCCCGGCGGAGCGCACCGAGGCGCATTTCGCGCCGAGGCCGAGCTCGGCCAGCGTCTTGGCATAGAGGTGACGCCAGCGGTCCCACATAGCGAGGATGGAGAAGCGATCGCCCAGCATGAGCGCCGTGAGCATGGCATGGCGGCCCGCGCCGATGACAGGGATGTTGAGCACCGAGCGCAGCTGCGCCATGCCGGAATCGCTGACGGTGTCGATGCAGACCGCATCGTAGCCGTCGGCCTCGGCCTGAAGGCCCGCTTCAAGCATACCGACATCGGCGAGCACGGAATCCTGCTGGCTGACGTAGTTGACGGGCGCGATGCGCACCGGCTTGAAGTCGAACGCGATGTCGGGGCCGAGCTTGACGGCGGAGAGCTGCGCCTTGCGCTTTTCGAGATTGTCCGCATCCATCGGAAACGGCACGATCACCAGTACCCTGGCCATGATGGACTGATCTCCCTGAAATTATGACGTGATCCGCGCCGCGCCCGCGCCCGCGAAGCGGCCGAGCACGACAGCGGTCAGAAGGCCGTTGCCGCCGAGATAGCCCCAGGATGAGGGGCCGGAGAGGCCACGGGCGACACCGCCGGCGGCGAAGAGATTGGGCAGGCGCGCGCCGTCGCGGCCGAGCACGCGCGCTTCCCCGTCGACGGCGAGCCCGCCCTGGGTGTGAAAGAGCGCGCCTCGCACTTTCGCCGCGAGATAGGGCGCCCGGAGCGGCGGATTATCCGTGAAGTCGCGGCCGAAGGGGTCCGATGTCTCACCCGCCGCATAAGAAGCCACCTCAGCGAAACGCGCTTCGAGGGCCGCCCGCGGCACGCCGATGGCGTCAGCCAGTTCGCCCACGGTTTCGGCGGTCACGACGGCGTCTTTTTCCAGCACGCGATGATAGTCCTGGAAGGTCAGCGCCGGCTCCTCGCAACGCCGGTCGTAGATCGTCCAGGCCGTGCCCTCGGGCTGGGCGAGCACGGCGGAGGCCTGCTCGGAATAGCCGCTCATCTCGTTCGAGAAACGTTCGCCGTCGCGGTTCACCTGGAAGCCGCCACGGATCACGAGCGCCCATGTCAGGGGCAGCTTTGGGCCGTTGGCGACGCAGTGGCCCTGATAACTGCCGAGATCCACGGCCTCGGCGCCCAGAGCCGCGCCCCAATCGAGGGACTCGCCCTGGCTACCGTCGTGGCCGCAATAGACGGCCTCGGCCATCTCGGGGATGTGCCGGGCAACAACGGCGGGATCGGCGCCATAGCCGCCCGTCGCCAGCACCAGCGCGCGACAGCCGATGACCTGCTCGGCCCCGTCGGCGTCGCGGTAGCCCACGGCCGTTACGCGGCGATCGGCGTCGGCATAGAGCGTCTCGACCGTCGCTGAGGTGATGAGGGTCGCGCCGGCCTTGCGCGCGGCCGCCAGCAACCCCTCCTCCATCTCAGTGCCTGTCCGGCTCTTCGGCACATGGTAGCGATGGCGGGAATGGCCGGGATAGAGGATATCGTCGAGCAGTTCGAAACTGAGGCCGTGGGTGTCGACCAGCCATTCCACGGCAGGTCCGGATGCCGCGGTGACGGCCCGCGCCAGCGCCTCGTCGGTCCGGCCCTTGGCCTTCTTCATGATGTCCGCGAGAAAGAGTTCGGGACTGTCCTCGATGCCCTTCTCGCGCTGGAAACGGGTGCCGGCGCCCGGCAGCATGCCGAGCGTCAGCGCGGTGTTGCCGGAAGGCGCCGCGTCGCGCTCCAGCACGATCACCGAGGCGCCGGCGTCGCGGGCCGCCAGGGCCGCGCACAGTCCGGCCGCGCCGGCACCGATGACGACCACATCAGCCATTGTGGAGGCCGTGGCCTCGCCGGCGGGGCGAACCTGCGCCATGGCCTTACCAGCTCACCTGTTCGGCGATCACCGGCCCGGCCAGCCGGAAGCGATCGATGAAGCGTTTGCCGCTGGCGAGTGTGCCGTGGGCGAAGACGAGGCTGCCGTCATCCGTCAGCGCTTCCACAAAGCTTTCGTAGCGCTTGGCCAAGGCCTGCGCGGCGGCCAGGGCTTCGGTGAGGCCCGTGCTGCGCCCCTCGCTGTCGACTGCGATGAAATCCTCGGTCACCAACGCCGACGCCGCTTTCACGTCGCCCTTCGCGAGAGCTTCCGCGAGCTGCGCCGCCACTTCGGTTGCCGGCGGCAGCGGCGGCCCGGGCACGCGCGAGACGCCCCCACGGGCGTAGGCGCTGGGCGAGACCTCGCGCAGGATGGTGACGACGCCATCCGGCGGGGCGGCCATCACGGAGCGCACGACGCGCGTCATGCCCTTCAGGAGCCGCGACTTGGTGGCGGCGTCATAGCCTTCGATGACGGTTGTTTCGACGACGGGCATCCATGGCCTCCCGATTGAGTTGGGGTGCCGACCACGGGCGCGGCCGGCGCTGGTATTCGCGTAGCGAGGTCGGGGCGCGCTCAGGCGGCCGCGATCTCGTCGATCATCTCGGCGATGGTCGCGACACGGCACACCGGCTTCAGCGCGGCGATGGCCGTGTCATGGGTTGCCGTGTTGAAGGCGGCCGATCCGTCCGACAGCACCACCGTGGAGAAATCGCGCACATGCGAATCCCGCACCGTGGAGGCGACGCCGCCATTCGTGACGATGCCGCCGATGATGAGCTTCTCGATGCCGCATTTGCGCAGCACCCACTCCATCCGCGTCATGTAGAACGCGGAATAGGCGATCTTCTCGACCGTGAGATCCGCCGGCTGCAACTCGTCCACAAGGCTGTGGCCCCAGGCGCCGGGCAAGAAGTCGCCCTTCTTGAGGAAGGGGCGCAGCTCCTTCAGATGCGGCGAGATCAGGGGTTCGCCGCCCTTGGCCGGCACAAGCGTGAACTGCGTGGAGACGAACCAGCCGCCCCTCTCGCGCAGGAGATCCGCCAGCGGCTTGATGCGCGCCGGCAGCGCCGCGATCTCGGGCGCGCCCTGGCCGGCCCGGCCATAGGCCCCGTCCGGATGGATGAAGTCGTTCTGGAGATCGACCGTCAGCAGGGCCGTCTTCGACAGCGGAATATCCGCGTGGCTCATGATGCGCGCTCCACAATGACGTTGCCGTAATCGTCGATGCGCGCCGTGAGGTCGGGATCGACCACGGTCGTCGCGTCGGGCTGCTCCAGGATGGCTGGACCGCGCACCACGGTGCCGACCGGCAGGTCGAGGCGGGCGTAGATCGCGGCCTCGTGCCAGGCGCCGTCGAACCACACCTGGCGGGAGCCGAGCCGTGCCTTGTCGAGGCTCGCGTCGCCGCTCGGCCGGAGCGCCGCGAGGTCGAAGCGCGGACGACGGCCGATGGCGGCGGTGCGCAGGTTGACGATGCGCGCCGGCACGCCGTTCAGGAGGCGGCTGAACGAGTTGCGATAGGCCTCCTCGAACGCCGCGCGGATCACCGCCTCGCTGACGCCCGTGGTGCCGTTCGCGATCGTCACCGGCAGCGGCACCGACACGGTGTGCGTCTGGCCGACATAGTGCATGTCGAGCTCGAACAGCACGTCGATGCGATCGACCGCGAGGCCCGCCGCCTCGACGACGGCCTGCGCCTCGCTCGCCTCGGCGACCATCCGCTTGTCCAGCGCGGCGGCGTCAATGCCTTCGAGGCTCAGGTTCACAGTCTGCACCTGGTCATGCCGGATATCGGCGATGACGCAGCCGAGCGCCGAAGTGACGCCGGGATAGCGCGGCACGAGCGCTGCCTTGAGGCCGACGTCCTTGATCAGCGCGCCGACATGGAGTGCACCGCCACCGCCGAAGGGCACGGCCGCGAACTTGGCCGGATCATGCCCGCGCTCGATGGAGACGAGGCGGATGGCGCCAGCCATTTTGGCGTCGGCGATGCGGACGATCGCCTCAGCGGCCACCATCACATCAAGGCCGAGGGGCTTGGCCACATGCTCGTCGATCGCCGCGCGTGCCGCCTCGACGTCGAGACGTTTCAGCATGCCACCGATCGGCCGGTCGGAATTGATGCGCCCGAGCACGACATTGGCGTCGGTCAGGGTCGGGCGGGTGTTGCCCTGCCCGTAGCAGACGGGACCGGGCCGCGAACCGGCGCTTTCCGGACCGACCTGCAGCATGCCGCCCGCGTCGACATGGGCGATGGAGCCGCCGCCGGCACCGATGGTGGTGATCTCGATCATCGGCGTGCGGATCACGAGGCCGAAATCGATGGTGGTCTGGGCCGCGAGCGCGGTCTTGCCGCCGACGACCAGCGAGACATCGAAGGACGTGCCGCCGAGGTCACCGGTGATGACATTGGGGAAGCCGGCCGCTTCCGAGATCGCGGCTGCCGCGATGACACCGGCCGCCGGGCCGGAAAGCGCGGTGCGCACGGGCAGGCGGCGCGCCGTCTCGGTCGACATGACGCCGCCGTTCGACTGCACGATGTGGAAGCGCCCGCCAAAGCCCTCTGATTGCAGGGCGTCATCGAGCTTCTTGAGGTAACTGCCGACCACCGGCTGCAGATAGGCGTTGAGCGCTGTCGTGGACGTGCGCTCGAACTCGCGGATCTCCGGCAGGATTTGGGCAGAGCAGGCAATGTTGCCGTTCGGCCAGACCTCGGAAGCCGCGGCAAGCGCCTTCAGTTCATTCTCGGGGTTGGCATAGGCATTGACGAAGACGATGGCGAGCGCCTCGCAACCTGCTGCCACAAGCTGCTTCGCCGCCTCGCGCACGGCGTTCTCGTCCAGCGCCTCGCGGATGGTGCCGTCGGCCAGCGTGCGCTCGGAAACTTCGAGCCTCAAGTCACGGTCGATCACAGGGACGAAGTCGCCCCACAGGCCCCAGGTGTGGCGCCGGTCGCGGCGGCGCATTTCCAGCACGTCGCGGAAGCCCCTCGTGGTGATGAGCCCGCAGCGCGCGCCCTTGCGCTCCAGGAGCGCATTGGTGCCGACAGTGGTCCCGTGCACGACGGACGTGAGATCGGCGATCGCGCCGAAAACCTTAAGACCGCTGAGGAAGCCGACCGCCTCGTCGCCGCGGTTGGAGGGCACCTTGGCCGTGCGGAAGGCCTTGGCCGGCTCGTCGTAGAAGAACAGATCCGTGAAGGTTCCGCCCACGTCGACGCCGACGATGCGTCCCTCACGATTCTTGACCGGCGCGTTCATGATAGGCGCGTTCATGCCGCGGCTCCCTTGCGGAGGCTGGCTGTCGCCGCCTCATCGACTTCACTGTCGTCGCTCACGACGACCCCATAGTCCCGGCGGGCGCTCTCGGCGCTGATGTAGCCGAGGCGCACATCCCGCGCGACGAGCGAGGCCTCGCGCGCCAGCGGGCTGCCCCAGCCGCCGCCGCCCGGCGTCTGCAGCTTCACAGCGCGGCCGGTCGGCACCGGCACGCCCGTGACCTTGGAGACGAGCGGCGGCGAATGCTCGCCATCCTCGGCCTCCCAGGTGAAGCGGTTGAGCCCGGCCGGGCCGCCGCCGAGCACGCCGAAGGGCGCGACCTTGCCGCGTTCACCGAGCAGGAAGACTTCCGCGTCCGACAGCGCCTCCACCTCATAGATCGCGCCGAAACCGCCGCGGTGGGTGCCGGGGCCGGCCGAATCCGGCCGGAGCGCCCATTGACGGAACATCACCGGATAGCTCGCCTCGAGAATTTCGAGAGGCGGGATCGTCGCCGTCGAGATCGGGTTGTTGGCGTGGTTGAGGCCGTCCGTTTCCGGGTTGCCGCCCATGCCGCCGCCGAAGAAGGAGAACATCACCCACCGGTCGCCATTGGCGCGATGACCGGCAAAGGAGAGCGCGTTGATGGTGCCGAACGGCGCGGCTGTCGCGCGGTCCGGATCAGCCTTGGCCAGCGCGCCGAGCACCACGCCGATGAGGCGCAGGATGGTCTCGGTGTAGCCCGCCATCGGCTTCGGCGCGGTGGCGCCGAGCAATGTGGTCGGCGGGATGACGAAGTCGATCGGCCTGAGACAACCGGCATTAGCTGGCACATCCGTGAAGATATGCTTCAGCGCCACGTAGCAGGCGGCCGCGGTCGTCGCGTAGGAGATGTTGATCGGCCCCTGCGCCGGCGGCGAAGAGCGCGAGAAATCAAGCGTCATCGTCTCGCCGGCGATGGTGAGATCGAGCGCGACCGTCAGCATGTCGTCGGTGATGCCGTCGTTATCGAGCACATCCTCGAAGGAATAGCGGCCGTCCGGCAGGGCGCGGATGGCGCTGCGCATCAGCGCCTCGGCGCGATCGGAGAAGGCTTCGAAAGCCGTCGACACCGTGGCCGGGCCATATTCGTCGAGGAGCGCCTCGAACCGGCGCTGGCCGAGATCGAGCGCATTGAGCTGGCCGTTGAGATCGCCCCAGTTCGACGTCGGCACGCGGGAGTTCGCGGCGAGAAGGTCGACGATGTCCTGGTTCAGCTTGCCGGCGGAAAACAGCTTGACCGGCGGGAAGCGCACGCCTTCCTGGAAGCTCTCCGTGGCCTTGGGGTTGTAGCCGCCCGGCACGTTGCCACCGATGTCGAGCCAGTGGCCGGCGGAGGCGAGCCAGCAGAACAGCTCCCCGTTGCGGAAGATCGGCCGCACGAGGCGGAAGTCGTTGAGATGGGTGCCGCCGACATACGGGTCGTTGAACAGGAAGGTGTCACCTTCCTCAAGGCCGCCCTCGCGCGCCACCTTGTCGATCACCGCCTTGACCGCGAAGGCCATAGCGCCGACGAAGATGGGCAGGCCGTTGGTACCCTGCACCAGCGTCGCGCCGGTCGTCGCATGATAGAGGCCGTGGCAGGCATCACGCGCCTCGGCGATGATCGGGTTGAACGCCGAACGATACAGCGTGGCGTCCATCTCGTCCGCGATCTGCTCCAGGCGCCCCTTGAGCACGGCAAGGGTGACAGGATCGATACTCGTCATGCCGCGGGTTCCTTCTTGAAATCTTCGTAGGTACGCCCGAGAGCGAGCAGCTCCGGCGTGCCGATCAGCGCGTTCAGGGCGTTGAAATCGAACATCCGCTCCTTGAACGGATCGTTCGTGCCGTTGACCTTCAGAGAGCTGTAATAATCCTGCGCGGTGCGGGCGAGCGCGCGCACGATGCCGCCGGGGAAGATCACGATCTTGAAGCCGAGCTTGCCAAGCTCACCGGCGCTCGCCAGCGGCGTGTCGCCGCCTTCCACCATATTGGCAAGGAGCGGCAGCGTGCCGCCTAGCGCGCCGGTCACAGCCGCCAGTTGCTCCCTGGACCGCGGCGCCTCGACGAAGAGCACGTCGGCACCGGCCTCGGCGTAGAGATGCGCGCGCTCGATCGCGCTCTCGAGCCCCTCGACCGCCACCGCATCGGTGCGCGCTACGATCAGCGTTTCCTCGTTGACGCGGGCATCGACGGCCGCCTTGACCTTGCCGGCCATCTCACCGGCGCTGATCAGGCTCTTGTCCTGCAAATGGCCGCAGCGCTTCGGCAGCGTCTGGTCCTCGAGCTGGATGGCCGTGGCGCCGGCCCGCTCGAACAGGCGCACGGTGCGCTGCACATTGAGGGCGTTGCCATAGCCGTTGTCGGCGTCAACGATGAGCGCCGTCGGCACCCGATCCCGAACGAGGGTGATGACGTCGGCCACCTCGTTCATCGAGACGAGCCCGATATCCGAGCGCCCCAGGCGCGTGTAGGCAATGGCCGCGCCTGACAGGTAGAGCGCCTCGAACCCGGCCGCGGCGGCGATCGAGGCGGTCAGCGCATCGTAGATCCCGGGCGCAACGACGGGCGCCTTTACTGTCAGTCTTTGCTTCAGACTCATATCAATGATCCTCGAGCGCCGGCTCGGCGAGCAGCGCGTCCAAATCGGCAAGGCCGGTTGCCTCGTCCAGGCTGTCGATTGCCTGCCTGATGCGGGTCGCATGACTCTCGCCCCAGACCGGCACGGCCAGTTCCATGAATTTCGCAATGACCTCGTCGGGACCGTAAGGATCCACCGCATCGCCGCGATTGGTGAAGGTCTCGCCGCTGAGGACGCGACCATCGGCCAGCCGGATGGTGACGCGCGCGGGGCGTTTGTCGGGGAGCATGGCGCTCATCGCCGGATCCTCGTCGACCTTCACGCGTTTCGCGAGTTCAACGATGCGGGCATCGCCCAGCGCGGGGGCGCGGAAGGCCGGCACCGAGGCGCTGCCATGGGCGATCGTGGTGGCGACGGCGAAGGGGAGCGAGAATTTCGCGGCCAGCATATTGGCGGGCTCCTGCCCGTCGAGCTGCGCCGCCCAGACATAGGTCACGACATCAATACCGGCGATGTCAGTTGGATCGATCGGGCCGTGCTCGGCGAGGAGCTTCGCCACCACGTCGAGCGCCCCGTGCGTGAAGCGGCAGGCTGCGTGGCGCTTGAAGTAGTTGCGCTGGATCTCCCAGCGTGCGCCGAGTTCTTCCACCATCACGTCGGGATTGAAGCCCTCCGCGAGGATGCCGCTGTAGACGGTCCTCACGCCATCGATCTCGCCCGAGAAGCCGCTCGCCACGAGGTCCCAGGCGGTGAGGCCGTTGCGGGCGGAAAAGCCGGCGAAGCTGTTGCGCACGGTGGCGCCTTCGAGCATGGCGCGCAGGCTGGCGCTGACGCTGAGCGTCGAGGAGACATTGATGGTCGCGACGAGCGCGTCGGTATCGGCCGCTTCCAGATAGGCGGCCGCAAAAGCTGCCCCGACGGTGCCCCAGGTGCCGTGCGGATGCACGGTCGTGCGCAGGCGCGACGCCGCGCCAATGCGCGCGCCGACTTCATAGCCGAGGATGAAGGTCAGAAGGAAATCGCGTCCGTTGACCTCAGCGAGGGGCCACGCCGCCAGTGCCGCCGGCAGGACATGGATGCCGGGATGGCCGCGGGCGAAGGAATTGCCCTCGTCGAGTTCCAGCATGGTGCCGGCGACGCCGTTGGCGAAGGCGGCATCATCGGCGCGCAGGCGGCGCCCGGCGCCGATGGCGGCCACACCTTCTGTCCCGCCCCGGCGCGCAAGACGCGCCACCAGCGCGCGTGTCTCCGGCTCCTGCATGCCGGCCGCGACGGCGCCGACGCAATCCAGAATCACAAGCTTCGCCTGCGCGACGAGCGTGTCGTCGAGGTCTTCGAACTGAAGCGCCCTGGCGAATTCAGCGAAACAGACGAGCCAGGCCGGTTGCGGCTCGGCCAGTAGCACCGACGCCGGCACAACGTTTGGGGTCACGATGCCCATTTGGCTTTTCCTTACAATCCGAGATAGGCGCGCTTGAGCTCGGGATCGCTCGCGATGCTTTCAGCCGTCCCCGCCATGGTGACGACGCCGTTCTCGATGATGTAGGCGCGTTGCGCGATCTCCAGCGACTGCACCACATTCTGCTCGACCAGCATGATCGGCATGCCGTCCGCGTTGAGCTTGCGGATCAGCGTGAACATCTCCTCGACGAGGAGAGGCGACAGGCCGAGCGAAGGCTCGTCCAGGATGAGAAGACGCGGCTCCGCCATCATACCGCGGCCGATGGCGACCATCTGCTGCTCGCCGCCGGAGAGCGTGCCGGCCGCCTGGCCCATGCGCTCGCGCAGACGCGGGAAGGTCTCGAAGACGCGCTCCAGATTGCGCGCGCGGTTATTCTTCCCCCGGCGGTAGCTACCGAGCTCCAGATTTTCCCGTACATTCATGTTCGGGAAGATCTTGCGGCCTTCGGGCACATGGATGAGCCCGGCCTCGACGATCGCGGTGGAAGCCGCGCCCATCAGCGGACGGCCCTCGAACGTGATCGATCCGGCCCGGGGCGTCAGAACGCCCGACAGAACCTTGTTCAGGGTCGTCTTGCCCACGCCGTTGGAGCCGAGCACAGCGACGATCTCGCCGCTGTGCACGGAGATGTCGATGCCGCGCAGCACCTCGACCTCGCCGTAACCGGCGCGCAGACCAGAGATCTCAAGCATGGCTCGCCTCCTCGGCACGCAGACGGTCAGCGGCGCCCTTGCCGAGATAGGCCTCGACCACATGGGGATCGACGCAAACCTCGCGTGGCGTGCCCTGGGCGATCATCTTGCCCTGCGCCAGCACATAGACTTCGTCGCACAGGTTCATCACAGCCTGCATGACGTGCTCGATCATCAGGATCGTCACGCCCTCGTCGCGGATAGCGCGGATGACGGGCACGATATCGCGAATTTCCGATGGGTTCAGGCCCGCCAGCACTTCGTCCAGCAGCAGAAGCTTAGGTTCGGTTGCGAGCGCCCGCGCCAGCTCAAGCCGCTTGCGGCCGGCGACCGTGAGGCTCGCGGCCGGCTTGTCGAGATCGCCCCCGAGACCGACCCGCCGCGCGACGGCCTCCGCCTTCTCATGGGCTTCCGCCGCGCGCGCATGGCGCAGATAGGCGCCGACGGCGATGTTCTCACGCACGTCGAGCCCAGCGAAGGGCTGTACGATCTGGAAGGTGCGGGCGATGCCGAGCCTTGCCCGCTCGTGGGCCGGCTGCGGCGTGATATCGCTGCCCTCGAAGAAGACGCGTCCGGCGGTCGGATCGAGAAAGCCGGCGATGATGGCGAACAACGTGGTCTTGCCGGCGCCGTTCGGGCCGATCAGCCCGACGATGCGGCCCTTGTCGACCTTGAGCGAGGCGCCGCCGACAGCCGTGAGGCCGCCGAAACGCATCGTGATATCCTTGACCTCGAGCATCACGCGGTCTCCTCGGCGGTTTTGGCAACGGGCTGCGACCGAAAGCGAAGCTTGCGCAGGAGACCGAGCACGCCGCCCGGCGCGAAGGCCACCACCAGGATCAGCACCGCGCCATAGACCGCGAGATCAATGCCCGCCACGCGGCCGGCCAGGAGCTTGCTCGCTTCACCGAGGCCGTGCAGCGTGAAGGCCCCGATGATCGGCCCGAGCACGAGACCGCGTCCCCCGACCATCGGCGCGAGCAGCGCCTCGACGGAGATCCACAGGCCGTAAGCAATGTTGGCGTCGATATAGAGGAAATATTGGAGATAAAGGCAGCCGGCGACCGCGGTCAGCGCCGCGGACACGGTGATCGCCTTGAGCTTGACGGACAGGACGTCGACGCCGAGTGCCCGCGCGGCTTCCTCGTTCTCGCGCACGGCGACAAGCTGCGCGCCGAAGCGCGAGTTGGTGATGATCTGGCAGACGATGAGCCCGACCGCGACGAAACCGAGCGCCAGCCAGAGAAAGGCCGCGCGGCTGGTGAACTGCATGTTCCAGAAGCCGACATCGAGCTTCATCAGCATGCCGGCCGCACCGCCCGTGAAACCCGCCGCATTGGCGAGGATGCGCAGCACCTCGGCGAACGCGAGCGTGACGAGCGCGAAATAGGATCCACGCAGCCCGGCCCGGAAGGACAGGAAACCGATGACCCAGCCGACCGCCGCGCCACAGGCCACCGCTGCCGCGGTCGCGACCCACGCATTGATGCCGAAACGCACCTGCAGGATGGCGGACACATAAGCGCCGGTGCCGAAGAAGGCCGCATGGCCGAAGGATGACTGCCCGCCGACGCCGCCGAGAAGGTTCCAGCCCTGCGCCGCCAGCGCAATGATCAGCACGAAGACGACGAAGTTGAGAACGACGTTCGATGTCACCGCGAAGGGCAGGAGCGCCAGGATCGCGACAATGAGAATGATCGGGATATAGCCGCGTCGTGTCATGCCCGTGCTCCGAACAGACCGGTGGGCCGGAACAGCAGCACCAGGATGAAGATGAGGAAGATGCCGATCTGGCCGAGGCTTTCGCCGAGAAAGAGACCGCAGAGGCTTTCAACGACACCGATGAAAAGACCGCCGATCAGCGCGCCGGTGATCGAGCCCATGCCGCCGAGGACGACAATGGTGAAGGCGACCAGCACGAAGGCGCCGCCGACGCGCGGATTGACGTAGAAGGTCGGCATCAGGAGGCAAGCGGCGATCGCCAGCGTCGCGCAGCCGATGCCGAAAGTCACCGCGAAGACATGAGACACGTTGATGCCGACGAGACGCGCGCCGAGCTTCTCCTTGGCGACGGCCCGGATAGCCTTGCCCGTGTCGGTGCGGGCAAGCAGCAGCCACAGAAGGGCCGTGACAACCACAGCGCCCACGAAGCCGAACAGTCGCGCCTGAGAGATCAGAAGCGGCCCGACCTCGAATACGTTGAACGAATAGTCCGTCGAGAGACTGCGTGTGTCGGAATGGAAGCCGGCCAGCAGCGCATTCTCGATAACGATGGAAAGTCCGAGCGTGATGAGCAGGATATTGCCGTCATCGCCATGGCTTGCGGGGCCGATGACGAAGCGCTGAACGGCGTAGCCGATCGCAAAGAAGATCAGCGTGAGGGGCAGGATCGCCAGATAGGGATCAAGTCCAAGAAATGCATGGACTAGCCAAACAGCAAACATCGCGCAGGTCAGGAATGCACCATGCGCGAAGTTGATGATGTGCAAGACGCCATAAACCAGCGTCAGACCCAGCGCGATGAGCGCATAGACCGCACCGGTCAGAAGGCCATTGAGCATGGCTTCCGCGACGATGGGAAGGGAATACATCGAGCGATCCGCCTACAAAAAGGGAGAGCGGGCGACGCGAAAGATGCGTCGCCCGGAGGAAGGTCAGCCCCGGACGGGGAAGACCGGCTTGGCGTCCGAGAAGGCCTCAGGATAGACCACGCGGATGGTCGCCTTCTGGACCTGGGTCGAAACGGGGGCCGCGCCCTGGTTCTGGCCGCCCTCGAACTTCGTCGGGCCATAAGGCATCAGGTGCTTGTCGAAGGTCGACGCGGCGATCGAGTCGATCAGCTTGGCGCGATCGGCAGATCCCGCGCGATCGATGGCATCGGCGAGCAGCAACACGCAGGAATAGTTGAGCGGCGTATTGTAATTCCACTGCTTCCCGGCATCGAGAACCCGCTTCTGCAGCTCGGCATTCTTCGGGTTGCGCGGATCGTGCCAGTGGTTGACGTCCATGATGTTCTCGGCCGCTTCCGGAAACTCCTTGACGAAGCGCATGTTCGAGGCCGCGCCGTTCACCACCGCATAGACCGCTTTCGGGCGCACGCGCTGCTGCTGCATGGTGCGGGCGAGAAGCACTGTTTCGCCGTAGTAGGTGCTCGGGATGATCAGGTCCGGGTTCAGCGAACGCAGGCGCAATGCCACGTTGGACAGGTCGCGCGAGGGCGTCGGGATGGCAATGGTCTCGATGATCTCGAAGCCATGCTTCGGCAGCTCGGTCTGCATCAGCTTGGCGAGGCCGGAACCGAACAGGCCGTCTTCATGGACGAGCGCGATGGTCTTGGCGGGCTTGCCGGCCGCATCATTGATGCGCACGAGGTTCTGGATCGCGGCCTGCGTGCAGATGCCGAAGCCAGGCGCGAAGCGGAACGTGTTCTTCAGCCCGCGCTGGATGATCTGATCCGACACGCCGACATCGACGATATAGGGCAGGTCGTAGCGCGCTGCCGCCTGGGACGCGGCAAGGCAGATCGGGCTCGCAAAACCGCCGACGATCGCCGCGACACCTTCGCTCTGCATGCGCTCGACTTCCTGCACGCCCGCTTCCGGGTTGGAGCGCGCGTCGCCGAACACCATCTCGATCTTGGCGCCGCCGAGCGACTTGATGCCGCCGGCCGCATTGATGTCAGCGATCGCAAGCTCGGCGCCCGCGCGCCCGAACTCGCCATCCATGGCCAGCGCGCCGGTAACCGGCTGCAGAATGCCGACCTTCACCGGCGGCGGCTCGGCCGCGCGCAGAACGGACGGCGCCGCGATCACAGCCGCGGCGGCCATACCCCCCTTGAGAGCGCCGCGCCGGCTTATGGATTTGCTGAACAGGGTCATCACTCTATCTCCTCTGACAACCGCCCCCCTCGGTGGCGGCCTCCTTCCTTTTGGTTGCTTCCAACGCGCAACCGGCAGACAGGCTCCACTCAGGCCTTCGTCCTGCGTGAAACCTCCCCCCGTCGCATCTGGGGCTTTGTCTCCGGCCACGCCAAGGCTTCCGGTCTTGTCTTGGAATCACCTTTTCGTGCGCGCTCGACAGGCGTCCAGGACCGTGAATTGGCGGCTCCTGTTCGCACCAGATCCATCTGGAAGGAATAACGATCCGGCCGATAGAAGGCCTGCAGATGCTCGATGCCCTCTCCGGAAGGCCCGTAGACCACGCGGGTCAGAGCGAGCAGGGCGGCGCCGATCTCGAGCCCCAGCGCCTCCGCGATCTCCGGTCCGGCTAGCGTCGCACCAATGGTCTGACTGGCGCGTTCGGCCACGAGACCGGAGCGCTCCAGCAATTCGAGCAGGGGCTTCGACGCAAGGTCAGCCTCGGAATAGGAGACACCGATGCGTTCGGGCACATGCGTCACGAGATAGGAGAACGGCTGGCTGTCGATGACACGCAGCCGCACGGAACGCTGGACGCGCTCGCCAGCCGCCAGCTGGAGAGACTCCGCCAGAACCGGGGTGGGCGTGACATAGCCGAAGGACAGAAGCTTGACTTCCGTCCGGCGCCCCATCTCCACGAGATGCGACAGAAGGTTCGCGAAATCGGCCTTAACGGGGAAATTCGCCTTGCTGCCGTTGACGAAGGTGCCGGAGCCGGGACGCCTCTCGATGAGACCTTCATCGGCCAGCTTGTCGAGGGCGCGACGCACGGTGACACGCGAAACGCCATGCTGCTCGGCCAAGGCAGGCTCGCTGGGAAGGCGGCTTTGCGGACGCTCCTCGCCACTGACGATGCGATCCCGCAGCAGCAAATAGAGTCTGCGCGCTTTCAGAGGCTCGACGCTGGCCATCCCGCTCTTCTTTCTGTTCTATTACAGATACAGAAACCTGTATTATTCATGACACATCTTCGTAGCCTGTCAAGCGTGGCTGGCTCGCCGTTTCACAAGACGCGGCCGAGATCCGGATGCACCAGCAGAGGCCGGCCGATCGCCACGAGATCCGCATGGCCCTCGCGCAGAATATCCTCAATCTGGATCGCCGTCCTGATGTTGCCCACGGCGATAACCGGCACCTCGATCCGTTCGCGGATGGTTCGCGCGAAGCCGACCTGATAGCCCGGCCCGGTGTTCGGCGGCGGTTCCGGGGAGAGGCCGCCGGAGGACACATGCACGGCGTCCAGGCCCATGGGAACCAGCACGGTCAGCGCGTCAGCGATCATCTCGGCGGTCAGTCCGCCCTCCTGATAGTCGCTCGCCGACACGCGGATCGTGACCGGCACGTCACGCCCCACCGCTTCCCGCACCGCGCGAATGACGTCGGCGACGATACGGCGCCGCCCTTCAGGGCCTGCGCCATAGGAATCCCCGCGCTGGTTCGACAGCGGCGAGAGAAACTGGTGCAGGAGATAGCCATGCGCCGCGTGCAGCTCCACGCCGTCGAAGCCGGCGGCGAGCGCCCGGCGCGCCGCCGTGGCAAAAGCCATGACGACACGGGTGATGTCGCCGAGGCTCATGGCCTCCGGCATTCCATAGTCGTCGTCATGGGGAATGGCGCTGGGCGCGATGAGCCGGGAGCCCGGATGCGGCCGCGATTTCCGGCCGCCGTGGCTCAACTGCATGAGGATGGGCACGCCCTCGGCCTTCACCGCCGCGGCGATCGCGGCAACGGGCGGCACATGCGCCTCGCTGAACAGACCGATGTCATCGGCCATCAGCCGCCCTTCCGGAGCGACCGCCGTCGACTCGATTATGACGAGCCCGACGCCGCCCCGCGCGCGCCGCGCATAGTGATGCACGTGATAAGCCGTCGCGAAGGCCTCGGTCGTACCCTGGTACTGCTGCATCGGCGGCATGACGATGCGGTTCTTGAGCGTGAGCCCGCCGATGGTAAAGGGCGTGGAGGCGAGGCGCGGAGAGCCGGGATTCATGTCACTCACCCCGCCGTGGCATCGCCCAGGGCCGGCTCTTGGCGTCGGCCGTGACGAAGGCCTTGATGGCGTCGGACTGGCTCATCGTGAGGTCGATATCGTCCCAACCGTTGAGCAGCTTGGTCCGCCAGACCGGGTCAACGGTGAATGGCACGCTGAGATTGCCGATCACGATGCGGCAGGCGTCGAGATCGACCAGCATGTCGCGCGCGCCATCCTCCAGCGCCGCGATCAGGCTCTCGCCATCGGCCTCGGTGACCTTGGCCGGCAGGAGGCCGTTATTGACCGAATTGGAGGCGAAGATATCGCCGAAGCTCGGCGCGATGACGCAGCGGATGCCATAGTCGACGAGCGCATAGACCGCCGCCTCGCGGGAGGAGCCGCTGCCGAAATTGCGCCTTGCGACGATGACCTGGGCGCCCTGGCGTTCCGGCGCATTCAACGGGAAGTCCGCGCGCGGCGCGCCCGCCTCGTCGAAACGCAGGTCATGCAGAAGATAGCCGCCGTAGCCCTCGGCGCGCGAACGCTTCATGAAGCGCGCCGGGATGAGCTGGTCGGTATCGACGCTCGAAAGCGGCAGCGGGCAGGCGATGCCCGCAAGCTTAGTGAAGGCTTCCATCAGTTGCGCCCCTTCAGAAGCGGACGCATGTCCGTGAGATGGCCGGTGATCGCCGCCGCCGCGGCCATGGCGGGCGACATGAGATGGGTGCGGGAGCCAGGACCCTGCCGGCCGCGGAAATTGCGGTTGGTGGTCGAGGCGCAGCGCTCGCCCGGCGCCACGAGGTCGCCATTCATGCCGACGCACATCGAACAGCCGGAATCGACCCACTCAAGGCCGGCCTCGATGAAAATGCGATCGAGGCCTTCCTCCTCCGCCTGCCGCTTCACTTGCGCGGAGCCCGGCGAAACGAGGCCGGGGACCTGCGCCTTGCGGCCGGCGAGCACGGCCGCGGCGGCGCGCATGTCCTCGATGCGGCTGTTGGTGCAGGAGCCGATGAAGATGCGGTCCACCCGGATGTCGGTGAGCCTCTGGCCGGGCTTCAGGCCCATATAGTCGATGGCGTCGCGGATATGGGCCGCGCGGCCGGGATCACCAGCCTTGTCGGGGTCGGGCACGGCCATGGTGATCGGCAGCGCGTCCTCGGGGCTCGTGCCCCAGGTCACGATCGGCGCGATCTGCGAGCCGTCGAGGCTCACTTCCTTGTCGAAGACAGCGTCGGCATCGCTGGCGAGCGCCAGCCAGTCCTCCGCCGCCCGGTCGAAATCCGCGCCCTGCGGCGCGAAGGGGCGCCCCCTGAGATAGGCGATGGTCGTCTCGTCAGGCGCTACCATGCCGCAGCGCCCGCCCGCCTCGATGGACAGGTTGCAAAGCGTAAGGCGCCCTTCCATCGTCAGGCCACGGACGGATGAGCCGGCATATTCCATGGCATGCCCCGCCGCTCCGTCGGCGCCGATGGCCGCGATGATCGACAGGGCGATATCCTTCGCGACGATGCCGGGTGCGAGCTCACCGTCCACGCTGATGCGCATGCGCTTCGGGCGCTTTTGCCAGAGCGTCTGCGTCATCAGCACATGGGCAACCTCGGAGGCGCCGATGCCGAAGGCGATGGCACCGAAGGCGCCGTGCGTGGCCGTGTGGCTGTCGCCGCAAACGATGGTGAGGCCCGGCAGGGTTAGCCCCTGCTCCGGCCCGACCACATGGACAATGCCCTGGCCGGGGTCGTCGAGGCCGAACAGCTTGAGATGGTGGCGGGATGCATTGCCGCGCAGCCGCTCGATCATGTCGCGGATGGCGGGATCGATCTTGGCCAGATCGCGCACACGCGTCGGAACGTAGTGATCCTCGATGCCGAAGGTCAGATCCGGCCGCGCCACCTCGGCGCCGCGCCCCTTCAGCTTGTCGAAGGCGTGGAAGGATCCCTCATGAAGAAAATGCCGGTCGATCCAGAGGAGACTCTGCCCATCTTCGCGATGAACAACGACATGCGCGTCCCAAACCTTGTCAAACAACGCACGCGGGGTCGCGACCAATGCCATCGGCCTTGTCCTTCTTGCCTCTCCTTGAGAAAGATTACGCTCAATTGCCTTTCCATGGCAAATCTTGTTTTAATTCTAATACAGATTAATATCCTAGATATGTGACAGGTTCCTGTCCGTTCAAGGCTGGTTGATGCTGGGAGGCTTCCGTGAGTGATGTGATCCGTGACGGCGACAAGACCTTCGAGTTCGCGGTACCGGTCGTCGTCATCGGTGCCGGCGCCGCCGGCCTCATCGCCGCACTGGCGGCGCGCGAAGCCGGCGCGGACGTGCTTGTTCTCGAACGCGACGCCCTCCCGCGCGGCTCGACCGCCCTTTCCGCCGGCCTCATTCCCGCCGCTGGCACCCGCTGGCAGAAGGATGCTGGCATCACCGACAGCCCGGAGACCTTCGCCGCCGACGTCATGGCCAAGGCCAAGAACGAGCCGGACCCCGCCCTCGTCGCGCTGGTGACCCGGGAAGCCGGCCCCGCCGTCGAGTGGCTCGGCGCCACCTATGGCCTGCCCTTCTCCGTGATCGCCGACTTCAGCTACCCCGGCCACAGCGCGCGCCGCATGCACGGCCTGCCGACGCGCTCCGGCGAAGAACTCATCGACGCGCTGCGTGGCGCCGCCGAGAACGCCGGCATCGACATTCTCTGCGAAGCCCATGTCACGACGCTTTTTGCCGACGCCGACAACCGCGTCACCGGCCTCGCCTTCGTCAGGCCCGACGGCTCACGCGATGAAGTCGGCTGCGACCAGCTCATTCTCGCCTGCAACGGCTATGGCGGGAATAAGGATCTCGTGAAGGAGCACATCCCCTCCCTCGCCGAGGCGCTCTATTTCGGCCACGAGGGCAACAAGGGCGACGCGCTCCTCTGGGGCGAGGCGCTTGGCGCGGCCACCCGCCATCTCTCCGGCCACCAGGGCCACGGCTCCGTCGCACATCCCGCCGGCATCCTCATCAGCTGGGCGACGATCACCGAAGGCGGCGTGCAGGTGAATCTGGCGGGCGAGCGCTTCTGCGACGAGTCACGCGGCTATTCGGAACAGGCGGCCGAGGTGCTGCGCCAGCCGCAGGGCCTCGCCTGGACGGTCTTCGACCACCGCATCGCCGACATCACCCGCCAGTTCGAGGACTACAAGCGCGCCGAGGCCATGGGCGCGATCGTCACCGCCGACGACTGGCCGACCTTGGCCGAGCGCATGGGCGTGCCGGCTGAGGGGCTTACGTCAACGATGACCGCGACGGCGGAGGCCAAGGCGGCGGCTACCCAGGCAGGAGCCGGCCGCGATGCCTTCGGCCGAGACTTTACCGGCGTGCCCGCGCTCACGGCACCCTATTGCGCGGTGAAGGTGACCGGCGCGCTCTTCCACACCCAGGGTGGCCTTGTCGTGGACGACGCGGCGCGCGTGCTCGACACGGCCGGCCAGCCGCTGCCGAACCTCTTTGCCGCAGGCGGCGCCGCCTGCGGCGTCTCAGGCTCCAAGGCCGCCGGCTATCTCTCCGGCAACGGCCTCCTCACCGCCGTCACCCTCGGCCGCGTCGCGGGCCGGGCAGCGGGGGGCCAAGCCGACTAAGGGGCGACCAGGAGCGGGCCTCCGCCGTCACGGGCGGCTTTTCTGCTGGCGATAGGAGCTAAGGCGCCCGTCGCGGCGAATGGCCCAATTTGGTAGGAAGCTCTCGGTCTGCATTTGGACGACGCTCCAGAAGGCAGACGAACGTCTAAGCGTCTTGCAGGGCAAGATGCGAAGGTGCCGCGCAAGGAAAAGCCGCTATCAAACAGCCCGAACTTCGGCAAGCCGCCTGATTGCGTATTCGTCTTTCCAGCAAATGGCAGCCTCCCAAGCGGCTGACGCTTGCGCGGCAATGTCATGCGCGGCTCCTTCGAGGCCAGCCGCATTGTGCGGCAGCACCAGATCAAGATCAGGGACGTCCACATGCGACTCGTCCCAATCGATGAGCGCGACCCTGCCTGCAGTGACGCGGACATTACCAGGGTTGTTGGGGTTGCCATGAACAACACATGTCTGGCGCCCAATGAGATGCGACCACGCTGCCCTGCATCGAGCAACGCCCTCAGGCGGCATCGCGGCCAAGTCGATCCTGGTTCCAGTCTCGGCGTGCAGGAGATCGACAGACGAACGCCAGCCTGGCCGTTGCGGCCAGCCCCGCGTCGATTGGTGAAGCTGGCGGAGTGTGTCCGCCACGCGACGCCAGTCGTCCTCCGTTTCGGGCGGTCCGCCCTCCATATATTTCATCACAACCAGACCGTCCACGAACAGCCGACCATCTGTCGTTGGGATCGGCACTGGTACAGTCAGACCTTCGCGGTCGAGGTGCTGGAGAAGATCGGCCTCCCAAGCGAGATCAGCATCGCTGCGTGTGCCAAGACGGGCGACAGCAAGTCGCCCGTCGATGCGAACGCTCCATACGTCATTGGCCACCCCACCGGTCAGCGGTTCGACGCGAGCGACGTTTTCACCCCAATGGCGGAGCGCCTCCCATCCCATTGTCCTGATCCACAAACAACCCGGTTGCTGCTCGCCCTAGCGTGAGCTTAATTTCCCAACAATGCCAGTTGGCTCCCTGAATTCGATAGCAACGCCGAGCCTCGACGCGCTTTTTTCGCTCCCCTAGAACGGCGCCTTCTCCGGCTTGAACTGGCCAGCCACATTGCCGCTCAGCTCGATGTTGTCGGGGTTGAGCATCAGGACGGGCGCGCCGGGCGACAGGTCGAAGCGCGACAGGCCTGCCCAGATGACGCTGGGGCTTGTGGTCAGCTGGAAGAAATAGACCTTGTTGGTCAGGTTGCAGACTGTCCGATACTCGGTGTTATACACGCCGAAATTCTTGTAGGGCGCGCCGAAGGGCACGGATACATTGGCCATCAGCGCGAACATCGAGGCGACGGCCTCTCGCTCGCTCTTCGGCTCGGGCAGCACACGCTGGTAATAGGCCGCGCGCTGGAAGCGATCCGTCGGCGAGACATTGCCCGGCAGGGGCGTATTGGAGCTTGGGTTCGCGAATTCGCTCTTCTCCGACATCGTCTTGAGCAGCACGAGTTGCTGGTCATAGGACGGGTCGTTGGTCATCACGCGGAATTCGCGACCGTGATGAACGACGGGCTTGCCGTCGATATATTCGATGATCGCCGAGTCGCCCGTCGCGTCCTCCAGTGCCAGATGCACCGTCGCCTTGCGGCCACGGGCCTCCACCATCACCGGCTGGATCGTTTCGAGCAGCGCCAGCGCCTCGGTAACGGTCGCCGCGTTATCGAGCGCGAACTGCAGCCATAGGCCCGCCTGCAGGCCGGGCTTGGCGGGATCGCGCGGGCCAAAGTCGGTCGCGTTGAGATAGAGCAGATGCCCGGCGAGCCCCTGCTCGTTCAGGCCGTCGACACTGCCGATGCCATAGACTGTCGTGACCAGGCTGCCGTATTTCGAGGTCCAGCGCGCGGGGTTGACCTCCACGACGGTCGCGGGACCAAGGCGTCCGCCGTCGCGTGCCATGCCCCGGGGGAAGACCGTGAGGATCGGCTCGGTGGATTCCGGCCAGTCCATGGTGCGGCCGACGACGACCATCTGCGCGTTGTCGTTCCACAACACCCGGGTGCAGGCCTCGGCTGCGCTGTCCGGACGCAGCCCCGCCACGCCTGCGATCGCTCCGCCGAGAAGTCCACAAAATGTCCTGCGCCGCATATCAACCCCACAAAGCACTCCAACGGCACAACCATAAGGCAAGTTGCGGCGAAGGGCACGGGATCCGGACACACTTACCAACAGGCAGGCGGCCGCCTTCTGCGCCCCGATGGCGCTCCCTTGACTTCCGGCACGAACGGGCCAACGTTAAGCCCATGATCAGAACCGGCGCCACTCTCTTCGTCAACGTTCATCGGGTTTGCCCGATCGCGGGCCTTTAGCCCCCGAGCTCGGCCCCGCGCGCCCCGAGCTCAGGGGGCGCTTTGACGGAACCGCAGGTGCGACCGCCCGGACTTCAGGCGCCTCCCATTGTCCATGATGTTACGGATCATCCAGGCGCATTGCGCACGGACCCGCATTTCGACTTAAGAATCTCAATCCACAGGATCCCAAGACCGATGTCCAGCACACAAGCCAAGAAGCGGCGCAAGCCCAAGATTGTGGTGAGCGAAGCGGAATATGAACGCCTCGTCGGCCTGGCGACAGCCGCTCTCGACCGGATCCCCGAAGTGGCGGAAGAACTTCTTGCTGAAATGGACCGCGCTTCGGTCGTCGCCGATAAATCCGTGCCCCGCAACGCGGTGCGCATGGGCTCGACGCTGGAATACGAGACGGCCGACGGCGAGAAGCGCCGCGTCACGCTGGTCTATCCCGGCGACGCCAATATCGCCGACGGCAAGATCTCGATCATGACGCCGATCGGCACGGCGCTGATCGGCCTCTCGCCCGGCCAGTCGATCAATTGGATCGCCCGCGATGGACGCCAGCATGAGTTGACGGTCGTCGCCGTCGAGCAGCCGGCAACAGCATCCTGATAGCAGCGCGGCGGGGCCGCGCTGGCCTTTCCGCGCGCCCCTTTCAAGGTCGAGCCCGGCGCATCCGCCAATAGTCGGTGGGAAAGGTGCCTTGACGGCGGATGCAATCGATTACATCCTCTCCCCAGGTTCCGCAGTGAACACAATCGGGGAGGAGATGATGATCAGCAGTTCTGCTACGCGCCGGGCCATTCTCGGCGCAGTCGCCATGGGTGCCATGGTGACCCTCGGGGGCGCCGCCCACGCCCAGCAGTCGTTCAAGATCGGCCTGTCCAACGGCTGGGTCGGCAGTGAATGGCGCACCCAGATGATCGAAGAGGCGCAGGCCGCCGCCGCGGCCTGGAAGGCCAAGGGCGTCAATGTCGAGGTGGTGGTGCAGAGCGCGACCGTCGATGTGCAGGGGCAGATCGGCCATGTGCGCAACTTCATCAACCAGGGCGTCAACGCCATCATCATCAACCCGAACAGCCCGACGGCCTTCGACCCCGTGTTCGCGCAGGCGAAAGGGCGCAACATCCTCGTCGTGTCGACGGATGCCGAGGTGTCCTCCAAGGACGCGATCTATGTCGGCATCGACCAGAAGGACTGGGCGGTGAAGTCAGCCGAGTGGCTGGCCAAGACGCTGAATAACAAGGGCAACGTCGTCACAATCAACGGCATCGCGGGCCATCCCGCCAACGAGATGCGTGTCGCCGGCTATCGCGAGGTCTTCGCCAAGCATCCCGATATCAAGGTGCTGAACCAGGCCAATGCCGATTGGGACCAGGCCAAGGGCCAGCAGGTGATGCAGAACCTCCTCGCGACCTATCCCAACATCAATGGCGTCTGGGTCCAGGACGGCATGGCTGACGGAGCCTGGCGCGCCATCGAGGCTGCCGGCAAGAAGGACCAGATCGCCGCCACGGGCGAGATCCGCAAGGACTTCCTGACGCGCTGGTCCGAGCAGAAGCTGAACTCCGGCGCGTCCGTGAACCCGCCCGGCGTCATGGCCTCCGCGCTCAACGTGGCCGTGCATCGCCTGATGGGCAAGGAGTTCAAGGACGGCGTGTTCAAGGGCCAGTACGGCAATGCCATCTATATCCCGATCCCCTTCGTGGATAACACCAACCTCGCGCAGGCGCTGAAACAGGCCGAAGGCAAGCCGGGTTACTGGTCGGTCACGGCGGTCGTCACGCCGGAAGAAGCCCAGCAGTACTTCAAGTAGTCATGACGTCGGACCAGGCCGCGACAGGCGGAACAGACACGGCGCTTCTCGTCGCCGAGCGCGTCGGCAAGCGCTTCGGCGCGGTCGTCGCCTTGTCCGATGGGCGCTTGCGCGTCGAGGTGGGCGAGATCCACGCCCTCCTCGGCGCCAACGGCTGCGGCAAGTCCACGCTCTGCAAGGTGGTCGCCGGCACGGTCGCACCCGATGCCGGGGCCATCGCCGTCGGCGGCCAGGCGGTTCAATTCCGAAACCCACGCGATGCCGAAGAGGCAGGCATCGCGTTGTTCTACCAGGAGCTCAGTCTCATCCCGCAATTGAGCGTCGCGGCCAATATCGGCCTCGGCCGTGAGCCGCGCACCGGCCTCGGCTTCGTCGATCGCCGCCGCCTGCGCAGCGAGGCGGAAACCCTCATCGCCCAATTCGCCGACGTCGTGGGGCCGGAACTCACGCCCGACGCGATCGTCGCCGAGCTGACTCCGGATCTCCGCCAGATCGTGGAGATCCTCAAGGTCTTTGCCCGGCGCCCACGCCTCATCATCCTCGATGAAGCGACGGCCGCGCTCGATGGGCGCCAGTCCGCGCGCCTGTTCGAGATCCTGCGCGCGGCCAAAGCCGAAGGCATCTCCACGCTGATGATCTCCCACCGCCTCGACGAGGTCTTCGCGGTGTCCGATCGCATCACGGTGATGCGGGGCGGCGTGACGGTGGCGGAACTCGTCACGGCCGAGACCGACCGAGACCAGGTGGTGCGCCACATGGTCGGCGACGCCCGCATTCATCCGATCACCAGCCATCGCATGCCGCCGGCGGCGGCTCCGCCGCGTCTCACCGCCGAGAATGTGCGCAACGCGCGGGTCCGCGACGTGTCCCTGTCGCTCCGCCCAGGCGAAATCGTCGGCCTCGGCGGTTTGCAGGGGCAGGGCCAGTCGGCGCTGCTGCAAGGTCTGTTCGGCGCCCTGCCCTTCACGGCCGGCCGTGTCACCATCGCCGGCGAACCCGTCACCGTCACGCGCACGGCCGATGCCATCCGTCGCGGCCTCGCCTATGTGTCGGGCGATCGCGGGCGGGATGCCGCCCTCAGCGGCCGTTCCATCTTCGAGAATCTGGTGGCGGCGCTTCTCGTGCGCGAACGGCGCCGGCTGGTGCGGCCGTCCGAACTCGATCCTCTGGCGACACGCCATGCCGACAGCCTGAATACCAAATACGCCGGGCTCGACGCCGCCATCGGCACGCTCTCCGGCGGCAACCAGCAGAAGATCTTCATCGCGCGCTGGCTCGCCACCGGCCCGCGTGTGCTCCTGCTCGACGATCCGACCAAGGGCATCGACCTCGCCGCCAAGGGCGATCTCCTCGCCATCATGCGCAAGCTCGCCGACGAAGGCGCCAGCATCCTCATCTATTCCTCAGAGGATGCCGAGCTCATCGAATGGTGCGAGCGCGTGCTCGTGTTCAACAGCGGTCACATCGTCGCCGAACTCGCCGGGCCGACCCTCGACCATTTCCATCTCACGCGGGCGGCCTATGGAGAAGCCGCATGAGCGCGGTGGTCCGTTCCCGGCCGTGGCTGCTGACGCTGATCGCGCTTGCGGTGCTCGTGGCCGTCAACACGGCGCTGCAGCCGAGCTTCGTGCAGCCCTCGGTGCTGCAATCCAACCTCACCACCTTCCTGCCGCTCGCGCTGGTCGCCATCGGCCAGACCTATGTGGTGCTCGGCGGAGATATCGACCTCTCGGTCGGCGCGATCGCGGCGCTCGTGAATGTGGTCACGGTCAGCACCATCGCGGCGGTGGGAGGCGACGGGCTCGCGCCCATCTTCGCCGGCCTTGCCGTTGGTCTCGCCACGGCCGTCATCTGCGGCGTCATCAACGGCGTCCTGATTGCCGTGCTGCGGCTGCAGGCCATCGTCACCACCTTCGCGACCGGCATCGTCTTCGCGGGAACCGCCCTGTTCGTGATGCCGCAGGCGGGCCTGCCCGTGCCGGAGGCTTTCTGGCGCAGCTACGGCGCGACGTTGCTCGGCCTGCCGGTGGTGCTGTGGATCCTCCTCGCCGGCCTCGCCTTTGCACTGGTTCTCGCGCGGCGGCCCTTCGTGGCGCATCTGCTGGCGGTCGGTGGCAGCCGTGTCGGCGCCTTCCAGACGGGCCTCAGCCTGTCGCGTGTGCGCATCGGCGCCTTCGTCCTCTCCGCACTCTTCGCGGGTTTCGCGGCCTTGTGCCTCACGGGCGAGACAGCGAGCGGCGATCCACTGCTTGGCCAGAGCCTTGCTCTGTCCTCCATCTCGGCCGTGGTGCTCGGCGGGACCGCCCTGTCCGGCGGCTCCGGCGGGCCTGTCGGCTCCATCCTCGGGGCGCTCGTACTGGGCATGATCGGCAATGTCATCTTCTTCGCCGGCCTGCCCTTCGCGTGGCAAACCCTGGTGCAGGGGCTGATCGTGCTGGCCGCGCTCGCCGGCGGTGTCCTGGTAACACGCCGATGAGATTGAAATCCCTGCTCACCAATCCCCTGACGCTGGCGGCCATTGCCATCCTCGCCCTGCTGGCCATCGGCGAGACCCTGTCACCGGGCTTTGCGCGCGGCGATCAGATCGTGCGGCTTCTTACCGTCGCCGCGATCCTCGGCATCGTCGCGGCCGGGCAGAACCTCGTCATCCTCGGCGGACGCGAGGGCATCGATCTCTCGGTCGGGCCGATGATCTCGCTGGGCGCCGTCATCGCCGGCAACATCATGGCCGGAGCCAACACGGCGATCCTGCCCGCCATCCTCGCCGCGACCGCTGTGACCTTCCTCATCGGGATCATCAATGGTCTCGGCGTCACGCTTGTGCGCATCCCGCCGCTCGTCATGACGCTCGGCATGACAGCGATCGTCCAAGGCGGGCTCGTCGTCTATTCGCAGGGCATTCCCTCAGGCAACGCGGCGCCGGCATTGATGGCCTTCATCAATCGCCCTGTTATCCTGGGCCTGCCGGGCATCCTCTTCGTCTGGGCCATCATTGCCATCGGCCTCACCTTCCTGCTGAGACGCACCGCCTTCGGCTTCGCGGTCTACGCCATCGGCGCCAATGAACGCGCGGCGATGCTGGTCGGCCTGCCGGTGAACCGCATCCGCTGCCTGCTCTACGGATTGTCCGGCTTCTTCGCCGGCCTCACCGGCGTCTGCGTCATCGGCTACACCGGCAATTCCTTCATCAGCGTCGGCGATCAGTATGTCCTGTCGTCGATCATCGCCGTGGTCATCGGCGGCACGTCGCTGGCGGGCGGCGCGGGCGGCTACATCGGCACCGTTCTCGGGGCGGTGGCGCTGGTCCTGCTGCAAAGCGTCCTGACGACCCTGCAGCTCGAAAACTATGGCCGGCAGATCATCTTCGGCATGACGCTGCTTGTGCTCATGCTGCTCTACGGGCGCCAGGGCCGCTTGCGCGTATAAAGGACAACGGGCTCGCGATGGCCACACCAACCAGGGGCAAAGCAACGACCGGCGCACCAACGAGGGGCGCTCCTACTCTTGCTACCGTCGCGAAACTCGCAGGCGTTTCCACGGCGACGGTGTCGCGAGCCCTGCAACGGCCGGACAAGGTGCAGCTGGAGACGCGGCAGCGCATCATGGAGGCCGTCGCGGCAACCGGCTTCGTGCCGAATTCACAGGCGCGCAACCTGCGCAGCCGGGCGAGCCGCACTGTCATCCTCCTGGTGCGCGACATCTCCAACCCGTTCTATCTGGAGATCTACAAGGGTGTGGAGGAAGCGGCTGTCGAGGCCGGCTACAGCGTGTTGATGGGGGATGCCCGCGACGACGACCAGCGTATCCAGCACTATATCGACACCGTTCGCGCCCGCCACGCCGACGGCCTCATCCTGATGATCGGCCGCTTCCCGGAAGCGCTGAAAGCGGAAATCCCGCGCTTGCCGCCGATCGTCATCGCGCTCGAGACTTTTCCCGATGTCGCCCTGCCGACCGTCAAGATCGACAATTTTTCGGCCTCCCGCGAGGCCGTGAGCCATCTGATCGGCCTCGGGCACAAGCGCATCGCCCATATTACCGGCCCGATGCCGGAGCGACTGGCCCTCGACAGGCTCGCCGGCTATCAGGCCGCGCTGTCCGAACACGGCATCGCAGAGGATGATGCCCTGGTCATCAAGGGCGATTTCAGCCTCGCGGCGGGACGTCGCGCCGTGCGACAACTGTTCGAGGCGGGCACCGCCTTCACCGCCCTCTTCGCGGCCAGCGACCAGATGGCCGTCGGCGCCATCAGCGAACTCAGGGCGCGCGGGCTTCACGTACCCGCCGACATCTCCGTCGTCGGCTTCGATGACATCGTCCTGGCGGATGCCTTCGAGCCGCCGCTCACGACCGTCCATCAGCCGCGTTTCGAGATCGGCCGGCAGGCTATGGCACAGATGATCGCAATGCTGTCGGACGCGCCACCGGTGACGACACCGGATATCCTGATGGAAACACGCCTGATTATCCGGGGTTCTACCGGCCCCAAACACAGCATCGCAAGGCCGGCGCCTTCGCACGGACGTGCATCATCCGCGTGACGGAAGCCGGCGAATATTGAGGCGGCAAGCCGGTTGAAGGCAAGTCCGTTGAACGAAGGAGGACGACATCATGAAGGGCCCAGCCATCTTTCTTGCCCAGTTCGTCGGGGACAGTCCGCCCTTCAACACGCTCGATGGCCTCGCCGGCTGGGCGGCCGGTCATGGCTATGCCGGCGTGCAGATCCCCACGAAGGACGCAGCCATCTTCGATCTGAAGAAGGCTGCGGAATCACAGGCCTACTGCGACGACATCCGCGCCCTGCTCGACAAGCACGGCCTCGTCGTCACCGAGCTGTCAACCCATCTGCAGGGTCAGCTCGTCGCCGTCCATCCAGCCTACGACCTGATGTTCGACGCCTTCTCCCCTCCGGAGGTGCGCGGCAAACCCGAGGCACGCCAAGCCTGGGCCGTCGATCAGCTCAAGCTCGCCGCGCAGGCCTCGCGCCGTCTCGGGCTTGATGCCCACGCCACGTTTTCGGGGGCGCTCGCCTGGCCCTATATGTATCCGTGGCCGCAGCGCCCCAACGGCCTCGTGGAGGAAGCCTTCACGGAGCTCGCGCGCCGCTGGAAGCCCATCCTCGACGCGTTCGAGGAAGCCGGTGTCGATCTTGCCTACGAGATCCATCCGGGCGAGGACCTGCACGACGGCGTCACCTTCGAGCGCTTTTTGGAGGCGGTCGACAATCACCCGCGCGCGTCCATCCTCTACGATCCGTCGCATTTCGTGCTGCAGGCGCTCGATTATCTCGCCTTCATCGACATCTACCATGACCGCATACGCGCCTTTCACGTGAAGGACGCGGAGTTCAACCCGACCGGCCGCTCCGGTGTCTACGGCGGCTACCAGGGCTGGGTGGAGCGTCCCGGCCGGTTCCGCTCGCCGGGCGATGGGCAAGTGGACTTCGCCTCGATCTTCTCGAAGCTCGCCCAATACGACTACGAGGGCTGGGCCGTCGTCGAATGGGAATGCGCGCTGAAGGACCCGGAACAGGGCGCCTCCGAAGGCGCGCCCTTTATCCTCAGCCACATGATCAAGCGCTCCGAGCGCATGTTCGACGATTTCGCCGCGAGCCAGAGCGACAAGTCCACCAACCGCAAGCTGCTGGGGCTGAAGCCATGATCGACGCGACGCAGAAAGCCGGCGCGGTGACTGCCCCCCACCGCATACGCCTCGGCATGGTCGGCGGTGGCGAGGGTGCCTTCATCGGCGCCGTCCACCGCATGGCGGCCCGCCTCGACGGCGACTATGATTTCGTGGCGGGTGCGCTCTCCTCGACGCCCGAGAAATCCCTGCGCTCAGGCGCCGCGCTCGGGCTCGATCCCGCCCGCACCTATCCCGACTTCGCGACCATGGCGCAGGCGGAAGCGGCCCGGCCTGATGGCATCGACGCCGTTTCGATCGTCACACCGAACCACCGGCATGCGCCGGCGGCGCTCGCCTTCCTCGAGCAAGGCATCCATGTCATCTGCGACAAGCCGCTGGCCACGAGCCTCGCGGAGGCACTGGCACTGCGGGAAGCCGCCGCGAAAAGCGGTGTCATCTTCGCCGTCACCTACAACTATTCCGGCTACCCCATGGTGCGGCAGGCGCGCGCCATGATCGCCGCGGGCGAGCTCGGCGCCGTCCGCGTCATCCAGGTTGAATATGCCCAGGACTGGCTGAGCGAGCCGATCGAGCAGAGCGGCCAGAAGCAGGCCGCCTGGCGCACGGACCCGGCGCAGTCCGGCGCCGGCGGTGCCATCGGCGACATCGGCACCCACGCCTATCAGCTCGCCCATTTCATGAGCGGGCTCGATCCTGTCGCCCTGAGCGCGGAATTGACCAGCTTCGTCCCCGGCCGGCGGCTCGACGACAATGTCCAGGTCAACCTGCGCTACGCCAGCGGCGCGCGTGGCACGCTCTGGGCAAGCCAGGTCGCGCCCGGCAACGAGAACGGCCTGCGCATCCGCATCTACGGCGAGAAGGGTGGGCTGGAATGGGCGCAGGAGCATCCCAACCAGCTCAGATGGTCGCCGCTCGGCGAGCCGCCGCGCATCATCGCGCGTGGTGCGCCGGGCGCGAATGCGTCGGCCGCGCGCGTCACGCGCGTGCCATCCGGGCATCCGGAGGGTTATCTGGAGGCCTTCGCGACCATTTATTCGGAGGTTGCGCGCGCCATCCGTGCGAGGCAGGCGGGCGCCGCGCTGCCCGCCGAGGTGGTGTTTCCAACCATCGCGGACGGCGTTGCCGGCATGGCCTTCATCGAGGCCGCAGTCGCCTCCTCGCGCAACGACGGGCGCTGGACGACGATCGAGACATGAGGCCGAGGGTGCAGCGCGTGGCAAGGAACAGCTGACATTATGCACTGTTCCCGGCAGCCGCCCCTGATCCCTCCCCTCCAGAGGACAGTGGCCTCGCGCCAGCGAGGTTCGGGTGGGGTCACGAGGCCGGGAGCGATACTCCGCCGGCCATTCAGGTGTTGCCGTCCTCCGGCGAGGTCTGCACCCGCAGGCGCCTGCGGCGCGCGCCTCCCCTGAAGGAAGGGATCTTCGCGGCGTCCAAGGAAATTGGGATAGCGGGACCATGCGGCGGAGATCCGGCCCCGCTCCTCCGTGTCATTCCCGGCGAAGGCCCAGGCCTGGGGGAAGGGAATCCATCGCCTCATGGATCAAAGACGCTCGGTCCCGTCGCTCCGCGACGCCGGGATGACACATGACTGTTCACGCCGTTCTCCCGGGGCTCGCATCATCCTGCCGGGGATCCCTTAGCGCGGCTTCGGCGGCCTTTGCCGGAACGCTCCGCCGCCTTTCGCGGTTATCGATGGACACCGCGTTCGATACGCGATGTCCAGAGGAGGGCAGGATGTCCGAACTCAGCGAAGTCCACGGCCTTGGCCTGCGCGCCATTTGCGGCAGAACCGGAATCGCGATGCTTGGGGCGGGGCTTCTTCTCGTCGGCGCCGGCCTTGGCATGGAAGGCCACGCAGCCGCGAGCACGGCCGGGACGGCGCTGTTCGAGGGGAATAGCGGCGCGGTTGTGCTGATCAAAACGCAGCAGAAAAAGAAGAAAAAGGTATATCGCAACCGCCAGGCCGTACCGCAGCAATGCCGCCCCTGGTGCCCGCGTGATACAAATCCGTGCGATCCGCCCGACTTCAAGATTGCGGACGGGCGCTGCGACTGGCGCGATGAATTCTGGTAGGCGCCGCCCGCCGGCTTATCGCATCATACCGGGCAGCGCGAAAACACATGCCTCTGCGATGACACGCAGAGGCACGAAATTTCAGGGGCTTAGCGCATGATCATGCGCGGGCGGACACGCTCGACAATAACCTCGCGGCGGGGTGCCATGGTGCGGGAGCGTGGCGACGACGCCTGGGGAACGGAGATGGAGAGCCGCGGACGGGTCACGGTTGCCTTGAAGGCGATGGCCTGCTCACGGACTTCTTCCTCGCTACACCCCATGAGGCCTGCGGCGATACTGATCCGATCTTCGAAGCGATCGGCCAGGTCCATCGCCGCCTCGAAGGCTTCCCGAATGGTCGGGGGCTCATGCCGAGGACGCAAAATGCGTGGGGGCTGCTCTGTTCTCGCTTTCAACGATCCTACTCCGAAACATCAATGTATTGCGATCATCGCCAATGCGACGATCCACGACTCATCTTTAATGCTGCGACGCACAAACTTCTAGTGCGTTGCAGCACCACCCGGTCATATTTCGCAGCGAAGGGCCCGGAAACTCGCGAAATATGGCTTGTGACGGGCAGGGCTGCACCTCACGCATGGCCCGCGGCACCCCTTGCTTGCCGCATCTTCAATATTGCACCGCAAAAATCCTTCTGGCTTGACCCTGACGACCGATCACCGCATGGATGCCGTCAGGTATCGCGCGGTGGAGATGACCGCGGATCGACGCAATGAAAACCCAGCCAGGCATGCCGGCCGGTCAGCATGGGATGGATGAGTGATGACAGCGACTTCAGGACATCAGACACATGATGCGGCGATGCGCAGCCGTGTCACACTCGCGTCCACCCTTCCCGATGACGCGGGCAAGGCGGCGCTGGCCGGCCGCGTCTTCCATCCGGATGTCGGCGGCCCGTCTATCGTCGCCGTCCGCGACGGCGAACTCATCGACATCACCGCCGAATTCCCCACGATGCGCGATCTGTGCGAAGCCGCCGATCCGGCCGAGGCCCTGCGCCAGGCCGATGGCGAGCCGCTGGGACCGCTCGACTCCCTGCTCACGAACACCATCCCGGACGGGCGCGATTCCTCCGAGCCCTGGCTGCTCGCCCCCATCGATCTGCAGGCCATCAAGGCCGCGGGCGTGACCTTCGCGGTGTCGATGCTGGAACGCGTGATCGAGGAGCGCGCACGCGGCGACGCCACCGCCGCTGCCGCCATCCGCACCGAGATCGTGAGCCTGGTCGGCGAGGACTTTGCCAAGCTCAAACCCGGCTCCCCGGAAGCCATGCGCCTCAAGGAGGTGCTGCTCGCCCAGGGCGCCTGGAGCCAGTATCTGGAAGTCGGCATAGGCCCGGATGCGGAAATTTTCACCAAGGCCCAGCCGCTTTCCGCTGTTGGCACCGGCATGGACGCGGGCATCCACCCCATGTCCACCTGGAACAATCCAGAGCCTGAGGTGGTACTCGCGGTGGCTTCCACTGGCCGCATCGTCGGCGCGACGCTCGGCAACGATGTCAATCTGCGCGACGTCGAGGGCCGGTCGGCGCTTCTCCTGTCGAAGGCCAAGGACAACAACGCGAGCTGCGCGATCGGGCCTTTCCTGCGCTTCTTCGACGCCGACTTCACGCTGGACGACATCCGCCGCATGAACGTCACGCTGACCGTCGAGGGGCCGGAAGGCTTCCGGCTCGATGGCTTCTCCACCATCGAGAAGATCAGCCGTGACCCCGCCGATCTCGTCGGACAGATGCTCGGCAAGCACCACCACTACCCCGACGGGGCGGTACTCTTCCTCGGCACCCTCTTCGCGCCGGTGGAGGATCGCGACGCACCCGGCAAGGGCTTCACGCACAAGCAGGACGACATCGTCACCATCGCCACGCCCCAGCTCGGCCGGCTCGTCAACCGCATCCGTCATACGGATCGCTGCGAGCCATGGAGCTTCGGCTTCGCCGATCTGATGCGCAATCTCGCGGGGCGCGGGCTTCTTTAAGAAGCGGGCTGCCATCACAGCTCCCCTTTCATGAACTGAATTCATGAGAGGCCGCGATACTCGGCCTTTCATGGAGCTTGCCAGCGGCGAGCGCTCAAGGCTCCGCGCATTGCGCGAGAAGCCACTCCCGGAAGGCGACCACGGCCGGGCGCTCGGCTTTTTCCTCCGGGTAGACGAGATAATAGGCCTCGTTGCTTATCAAAGGCCGCTCGAAGGGCACGACCAACGCGCCCGAGCGGATCTCGTCTTCCACCAGGAAATGCGGGACGATGGCGGCGCCGAGGCCCGCGCAGGCGGCCTGCGCGACCATGGCGAACTGCTCGAAGCGCGGCCCCATCAACGCACTTTCCGTCGGCAGTCCCTGCGCCTGCAACCAGTTCTTCCAGGCATGCGGACGTGTCGCCTGCTGCAGCAGCGGCACGCTGAGGAGATCGGCGGGCTCCCGGAGCCGGAACCGCGCGATCATCTCCGGGCTGGCGACGGGCACGATGACCTCGCCCATCAGGCGGTGGAGCCGCGCCCCGGGCCAGACCGGATCGCCGAAATGGATCGCCGCGTCGAGCCCTTCCGGCTTGAAATCGAAGGGCACGAGACGCGTGGCGAAATTGACGGTGACACCGGGATAGGCCTGGAAAAATCCCGGAAGGCGCGGAATGAGCCAGCGCGTCCCGAAGGTCGGCAGAATCGCAAGGTTCAATACGCCGCCCGTGCCACGAAAGGCCATGGCATTGATGGTCGCGGCCGAAAGCTGCCGGAGACTGTCGCGAATATCAGCGGCATAGGCGGCGCCGGCCGGGGTCAGCGTCACGCGCTGACGTACCCGCTCGAACAGCTTGAGGCCAAGCTGGTCCTCGATCAGGGCCACCTGACGGCTGACCGCGCCCTGGGTGAGGTTGAGCTCCTCGGCCGCCTTGGTGAAGCTGCCGTGGCGCGCAGCCGCCTCGAAGGCCGTCAGGGCTGCAAGGGGTGGTATCGAGAGACGATGCTTATGCATCGCGGGACATTACAACGGATCGAGATCATTCCAAGCGTTCATGACTTGGTGAGAACATATCGGTTGAAAGCCAAGCCGCAGATCGTCATTGTCCACGCAAGGATGGCAGGAGGCGCGGCCGTTTTACGGCCGCTCTTCGCGGGGAGATAGCTTGTAGTTTCGTGCAAGCTGCTGGCGATCTTCCAGGCCAGCCATGATGGAGTGATTGCGCAACCGTCACGGTGCCTTGGCCCCAAGGCGCCGCTATGCGCGTAGAAAACATGAGATTGGACCAACGATGCCCGCAGCGATCCCCCTGGTCAAAGACGAAGTGCTTGCCATCCTTGGTCGCCTGGGGGTCGCGGACAGCGTCTACGCCGCCGCCGGGCTCGTAGCGCGCTCGCCCATCACGGGCGAGACAATCGCCACGCTGCGCGAGGACGACAAGGCCGCGACATCAGCCGCCATCGGCCGCGCCGACGAAGCCTTCAAGGCTTGGCGCCTTGTCCCCGCCCCCCGTCGCGGCGAACTGGTGCGCCTTCTCGGCGAGGAACTGCGTGCCGCCAAGGCCGACCTTGGCCGCCTCGTCACCATCGAGGCCGGCAAGATCACCTCCGAGGGCCTCGGCGAGGTCCAGGAAATGATCGACATCTGCGATTTCGCCGTCGGCCTGTCGCGCCAGCTCTACGGTCTGACGATCGCCACCGAGCGTCCCGACCACCGCATGATGGAGACATGGCACCCGCTCGGTGTCTGCGGCGTCATCTCGGCCTTCAACTTCCCCGTCGCCGTCTGGTCGTGGAACGCGGCGCTCGCCTTCGTCTGCGGTGATTCCGTGGTCTGGAAGCCCTCGGAGAAGACCCCGCTGACGGCGCTCGCCGTCGAGGCCATCTTCAACCGGGCAGCAGTGCGCTTCGGCGAGGTGCCGGCCGGCTTGCTTGAAGTCATCATCGGAGGCCGCGAGGCCGGAGAGGCGCTGGTCGAGGACGCCCGCGTCCCCCTCGTCTCCGCCACGGGCTCCACGGCCATGGGCCGCAAGGTCGGTCCGAAGCTCGCGGAACGCTTCGCGCGCGCCATTCTCGAGCTCGGCGGCAACAACGCCGCTATCGTGGCGCCGACGGCCGATCTCGACCTCGCGTTGCGCGGCATCGCCTTCGCCGCCATGGGCACCGCCGGCCAGCGCTGCACGACGCTGCGCCGCCTGTTCGTCCACGACAGCGTCTATGACGCGCTCGTGCCGCGCCTCGCCAAGGTCTACGCAACCGTCTCCATCGGCGATCCGCGCACCACGGGCACCCTCGTCGGCCCGCTGATCGACAAGGCCGCCTTCGACGGCATGGACAAGGCGCTTGCCGAAGTGAAGGCGCTCGGCGCCACCGTGCATGGTGGCGGCCGCCGCGAGATCGGCGGGGCGGACGCCTGGTACGCCGCGCCCGCTCTCGTCGAGATGCCGGCCCAGGCCGGCCCCATGCTCCACGAGACCTTCGCGCCGATCCTCTATGTCGTGCGCTACAAGGATTTCGACGACGCGCTCAAGCAGCACAACGCGGTCGGCGCGGGGCTTTCGTCCTCCATCTTCACGCTTGACCTGCGCGAGGCCGAGCGCTTCGTCTCGGTCACGGGCTCCGATTGCGGCATCGCCAATGTCAATATCGGCCCCTCGGGCGCGGAAATCGGCGGTGCGTTCGGCGGCGAGAAGGAAACGGGCGGCGGGCGCGAGGCAGGCTCCGACGCCTGGAAGGCCTATATGCGTCGTGCGACCAACACCATCAACTACGGCGCGACCTTGCCGCTGGCCCAGGGCGTGACCTTCGACGTGGACGCGTGAGCCGACAGGCTCCGCGCCGCCCCACCCCATCATGATCTGACGAGGCGTTACAATGAGCGACAAGAAGGGCTCCTTCGACTGGGCCGATCCGTTCCTGATCGAGAGCCAGCTGACCGACGACGAGCGGATGATCCGCGACACGGCCCATGCCTATGCGCAGGATAAGCTCCAGCCGCGCGTGCTGGAGGCCTATGCCCATGAGAAGACCGACCGCGAGATCTTCAACGAGATGGGCGAGCTCGGCCTGCTCGGCGTGACCCTACCGGAGGAATATGGCTGCGCGGCCGCGTCCTACGTGTCCTATGGGCTCGTGGCCCGCGAGGTGGAGCGCGTCGATTCCGGCTATCGCTCCATGATGAGCGTGCAGTCCTCGCTCGTAATGTACCCGATCTATGCCTATGGCTCCGAGGAGCAGCGCAAGCGCTACCTGCCCAAGCTCGCCTCGGGCGAGTGGGTCGGCTGCTTCGGCCTGACCGAGCCGGATGCCGGCTCCGATCCGGGCGGCATGACGACCCGCGCCGAAAAGATCGACGGCGGCTACCGCCTGATCGGCACAAAGATGTGGATTTCCAACTCGCCGATCGCCGATGTCTTCGTGGTCTGGGCGAAGTCGGCCGCCCATGACGGCGCGATCCGCGGCTTCGTGCTGGAAAAGGGCCTGAAGGGCCTCAGCGCTCCGAAGATCGGCGGCAAGCTGTCACTGCGCGCCTCCATCACCGGCGAGATCGTCATGGACGGCGTCGAGGTTCCGGAAACCGCGCTTCTGCCGAACGTCTCCGGCCTGAAGGGGCCGTTCGGCTGCCTCAACCGCGCCCGCTACGGCATCTCCTGGGGTGTGCTCGGCGCCGCCGAGGACTGCTGGCATCGCGCCCGCCAGTACACACTGGACCGCAAGCAGTTCGGCCGGCCGCTGGCCGCCACCCAGCTCGTCCAGAAGAAACTCGCCGACATGCAGACCGAAATCGCCCTCGGCCTGCAGGGCTCGCTGCGCGTCGGCCGCCTGTTCGACGAGGGCCGCATGGCGCCGGAGATGATCTCCCTCGTCAAGCGCAACAACTGCGGCAAGGCGCTCGACATCGCCCGCGTCGCCCGTGACATGCACGGCGGCAACGGCATCCAGGAAGAATTCCACGTGATGCGCCACGCGCAGAACCTGGAGACGGTCAACACCTATGAGGGCACCCACGACGTGCACGCCCTCATCCTCGGGCGCGCCCAGACGGGTATCCAGGCGTTCTTCTGAGCACCTTCGGACCCCACCCGGCGGCTACGCCGCCACCCTCCCCCAAGGGGGAGGGATCATCCGAGCTAGGCTGGGCACGGCGATGCGATGAGCGCAGCTGACGAGCGAGGCACCCTTGATCCCTCCCCTGAAGGGGAGGGTGGCCCGGCGCGCAGCGCCGGGTCGGGTGGGGTCCCCCGCCGCCAAAGTCGTTCGCGTCTCTCCACAGCCCTTCCACGCAAGCTGCGCCAGCAGATGACCCCGCAGGAGGTCAAGGTCTGGAACTGGCTGCGTGAGGAGATCGTGCCGGCGGGCTTTCATTTCCGCCGGCAGGTCGCCATCGATCGCTACGTCGTCGACTTCGCCTGTCTCAAGCGCAGCCTTGTCGTCGAGATCGATGGTATCCAGCATGGTTTCGACGATCATACAGCCGATCGGATCCGTGACTCCAAACTCGCAGCCCTCGGTTTCCACGTGTTGCGTTTCACCAATAACGATGTCGATCGCGACAAACGGGCTGTCCTCGATACGATCTTTTCGGCCTTGACTGCGGGTGGACCCCACCCGTCGGCTTCGCCGCCACCCTCCCCCAAGGGGGAGGGATCATCAAGCTGCACCGTTTGTGATGAAACGGATGCCATTCGCAAGGCTAGAGAATAAAGCGCCGATCCCTCCCCTATAGGGGAGGGTGGCCCGGCGCGCAGCGCCGGGTCGGGTGGGGTTCCCCGCCGCCGGCCACATCGCAGGGCTCGAAAGAGAAACAATGAGTACGACTGACGACAAGACCGGCGGAATTCAACCTCTCCACGGCCTCAAGGTGCTCGAACTCGCGCGGATCCTGGCCGGGCCGTGGTCGGGCCAGCTCCTGGCCGATCTCGGCGCCGATGTCGTCAAGGTCGAGCGGCCGGGCGCCGGCGACGACACGCGCAGCTGGGGGCCGCCTTTCGTAGCCAAGGCGGATGGCGACGGCGACCTCTCGGCCGCCTATTTCCATGCCACCAATCGCGGCAAGCGCTCCATCACGGCTGATTTCGAGAGCCCGGAGGGCCAGGCGCTCATCCGCAGGCTCGCGGCGGAAGCCGATGTGCTCATCGAGAACTTCAAGGTCGGCGGCCTCAAGAAATATGGCCTCGACTACGAGAGCCTGAAGGCTGTCAATCCGCGGCTCATCTATTGCTCGGTCACCGGATTCGGCCAGGACGGTCCCTATGCCGCCCGCGCCGGCTATGACTACCTGATCCAGGGCATGGGCGGCAGCATGGATCTGACGGGCGAGCCCGACGGCGAACCCATGAAGATCGGCGTTGCCTATGTGGATATCTTCACCGGGCTCTATGCCACCGTCGGCATCATGGCCGCGCTGCGCCGCCGCGACGCGACGGGCCTCGGCGGCATGGTGGACATGGCGCTGCTCGACACGCAGGTCAGCGTGCTCGCCAACCAGTCGTTGAACTTCCTGGTCTCCGGCGTGTCGCCAAAGCGCCTTGGCAACGCCCATCCGAATATCGTGCCTTATCAGGTCTTCCCGGTCTCGGATGGCCACGTCATCGTCGCCGTCGGCAATGACGGGCAGTTCCGGCGATTCGTCACCGTGCTCGGAGCCCCAGCGCTGGCTGACGCGGAAGCCTATGCGACCAACAAGGCGCGTGTGGCCAACCGCGACCAGCTCTGCCCGCTCCTGGCCCAGCTCACGGCGCAGCACAGCCGCGCCGATCTTCTCGGCAGTCTTGAAGCACAAGGCGTACCGGCCGGACCGATCAACACGGTGGCCGATGTTTTCGCCGATCCGCAAGTACTGGCGCGCGGCCTGAAGGTCGATCTGCCCAACCCGGCGGCGGCCGGCGGCAGCATTCCCTCGGTACGCTCCCCGATTGTCATCGATGGTGTGCCGCAGGTGGCGCGCCGTTCATCGCCTGCCGTGGGTGAGCAAACCGAAGAGATCCTGCGTGATCCGAACTGGGGGGGCCAATCATGACCACTTTGAAGCCACGGACCGGCGGGCAGATCCTCGTCGACCAGCTCGTGAAGCAGGGTGTCGAGCATATCTTCTGCGTGCCCGGCGAGAGCTATCTCGCGGTGCTCGACGCGCTGCATGACGCCGCGATCCCTGTCACGGTGTGCCGGCAGGAAGGCGGCGCCGCCATGATGGCGGAAGCGCAGGGCAAGCTCACCGGCCGGCCGGGCATCTGCTTCGTGACACGCGGTCCCGGCGCCACGAACGCCTCGGCAGGCATCCACATCGCCAAGCAGGATTCGACGCCGATGATCCTGTTCGTCGGCCAGATCGAGACCGGCATGCGGGAGCGCGAGGCCTTCCAGGAGGTCGATTACCGTGCGGCTTTCGGCCCCATCGCCAAATGGGCGACCGAGATCGACGACGCCGATCGTATCCCGGAAATTATCTCACGCGCCTTCCATGTGGCGATGTCCGGCCGGCCGGGCCCGGTGGTCATCGCCCTGCCCGAGAACATGCTGACGACCATCGCCGAGGTTGCCGACGCGCCCTATGTGGAGGCGGTGGAGACACATCCTGCCCCGGCCCAGATGGCCGATCTCCAGAAGCGCCTGTCGGCGGCGCGGAATCCCATCGCGATCGTCGGGGGCAGCCGCTGGTCGGAGGAAGCCGTCGCAAGCTTCACCCGCTTCGCCGAGCGGTTCAACATGCCGGTCGCCTGCTCCTTCCGGCGCCAGATGCTGTTCCCGGCAGATCATGCGTCCTATGCCGGCGATCTCGGCCTCGGCGTCAATCCGAAGCTTCTCGCCCGCATCAAGAGCGCCGATCTCGTGCTGATGGTGGGCGGCCGCCTCTCGGAAGTGCCGAGCCAGAGCTATACCCTGTTCGGCATTCCGGGCCCGGGCACGGAACTTGTCCACGTTCATCCGGATGCGGGCGAGCTCGGCCGCGTCTATGCGCCGGCGCTGGCCATCAACGCCTCGCCGACGGCATTCGCGGCGGCGCTCGACGCCATCGCCCCGCCGAAGGAACTGCCCTGGGCGGCCGGGACAGCGCAAGCCCATGCGGACTATCTCGCCTGGAGCGACCCGACTGGGGTGAAGACGGTCGGCCCCTTGCAGATGGGCGCCATCATGCAGCATCTTGCGGAAGTCCTGCCGGACGATGCCATCATGACCAACGGCGCGGGCAACTACGCCACCTGGCTGCACCGCTTCCACCGCTTCCGCCGCTACGGCACCCAGGCGGCGCCAACCTCTGGCTCCATGGGCTACGGCCTGCCGGCGGCGGTGGGCGTGAAGAAGCTCCATCCCGAGCGCACCGTCGTGTCCTTCGCGGGCGATGGCTGCTTCCTGATGCATGGCCAGGAATTCACCACCGCCGTGCAATATGACCTGCCGATCATCGTGCTCGTCATCGACAATGCGATCTACGGCACCATCCGCATGCATCAGGAGCGCGAATATCCCGGCCGCGTCTCTGCCACCTCGATGAAGAGCCCGGATTTCGCGGCCCTTGCCGTCGCCTATGGCGGCTATGGCGAGCGGGTGGAAACGACGGAGCAGTTCGCTCCGGCACTCAGCCGCGCCATGGCTTCAGGCAAGCCGGCGATCCTGCATCTCATCCTCGATCCGGAAGTCATCACGCCGACAACCACGCTGACGGCGATCCGCGAGAAGGCGCAAGCATCGGCCCCTTAAGCCAACCGGGGCCCCCGCGCTTATTCCGCGGGGGCTTTCATCGCGGCATTGGCTGTGCCGCTCCGGGATGCATGGCGCAGCGTGACAAAGGCGAAGGTGAGGCTGGCCAAGGCGCAGGCGGCCATGCCCCCGATCATCGGGAGAGCCGAGCCATCGACGAATAGCCCGACCAAGGCAATCACCACCGAGCCCGTGGCGAACTGCAACGTGCCCATGAGCGCGGAAGCCGTGCCGGCGAGAGCGCCATGATCCTCCAATGCCAGGACGGCAGAGGTGGGGATGACGAGGCCGAGCGCGCCATTGGCAATGAACAGCAGCACCACCATGATCGCCAGATGGTCGAAGCCCAGTGCGAACAGCACAAACAGCAAGACCATCAGCACAGCATAAATTGTGACGGCGGGCCGCACGATGTTGCGCAATCCGTAGCGGCGGCCCAACATGCTCGTGAACTGCGAGACGCCGATGAAGGACACGGCGTTGATCGAAAAGGCGAAGCTGTAGAGCGTCGGCGAGAGCCCATAGTGCTCGATGAGCACAAATGATGAATTCGCCAGAAAAACGAAGAAGCCCGACATGCCGAAGGCGCCGATGAAGACGAGCCCCAGGAAATGCCGGTCCTTCAGAAGCGTGCCATAGGCCCGGAAAGCACCACCGACGCTGCTTTCAACGCGATGGGCCGCTGGCCGTGTCTCCGTGAGCCTCGTGCCGGTGAGAAGGAGCCCTAGGACGGCGATGACAGCGACGATCCAGAACACGGCTCGCCAACCGGCGATGCTGATGACGATGCTGCCGAAGAGCGGTGCCAGGATCGGCGAGACGCTGAACACGAGCATCAGGAGCGACATCAGCTTCGCTGCATCGGGACCACGATGCAGGTCGCGCACGATGGCGCGGGGGATAGCCGAGCAGGCGCAGGCGCCGATGCCCTGCACGAAGCGGAAGGCAATGAGCGAGACGATATCGGGCGCGAGCGCGCAGCCGACGCTGCCGATGGCAAAGACCGTGATGCCGAAATAGAGCGGCGGCTTGCGCCCCACCATGTCCGACACCGGGCCGTAGAACAGCTGCCCGAACCCCAGCGCCACGAAGAAGGCCATGATGCTGAGCTGGACCGTGTTGCTGTCGGCGCGCAGGTTTTCGCCGATGGCGGGCAGGGCCGGCAGATACATGTCGATCGCAAACGGACCGATCGCGGACAAGAGCCCGAGGATGATCGCGTGGCCGAGAAACTTCGGACGCGGCGCGCCGGCGGGCGACACTGTTGAAGGCATGACACGCAATCCGGAAAGGCAGGAACTTGGCTGGGCGTTGCTGAGTTTGGCGCGCGGACGTCCAAACGAAGACCGCCCGCTGAATGCGGGCGGCGCGACCGATACGTACCGACGGGGCTTCAAAAACCCCAATCTCAAAACATTATGATGTCCTACGCAACCACGCGGTGCAAAATCGCACTTGGCGCACCGCGCGTGTCACATCAGGCATCGAGACGTTTGGCGACGAGCGCCCGCAGGGACCTGAGATCCTTGACGAAGGCGCGGATGCCTTCGGCGAGCTTTTCGGTCGCCATCGCATCTTCGTTGAACCGGAAGCGGAATGCCTTCTCGTCGAGTTCGATGCGGGCCGGCGTCTCCGTGACATGAGCCGCATCGAGCTTGCGGGGCAGCGGCCCCGGCTCAGCGGCAAGCTGATCGAGGAGCGCCGGACCGATGGTCAGGCGGTCACAGCCAGCGAGCGCCTCGATCTCGCCCGTATTGCGGAAAGAGGCGCCCATGACCACCGTCTTGATGTCGTGGGCCTTGTAGTAGTTATAGATATTGCGCACGGAAACGACGCCGGGATCTGTCTCGCCCGTGTAGGGACCGCCGCCAGCCTTCACATGCCAGTCCAGGATACGGCCGACGAAGGGTGAGATCAGGAACACGCCGGCATCGGCGCAGGCAACGGCCTGCGTCAATGAGAACAAGAGCGTCAGGTTGCAGTCGATGCCCTCACGCTGCAGCTGCTCGGCCGCGCGAATGCCTTCCCAGGTCGCAGCGACCTTGATGAGGATGCGCTCGCGGCCGATACCGCGCTCCTTATAGGCGGCGATCAGCGCATGCGCCTTGGCGATCGTCGCTTCCTTGTCGAAAGAGAGGTCCGCATCGACTTCGGTCGACACGCGCCCCGGCACGATACCGGCCAGCTCGGCGCCAAAATTCACGGCCAGGCGATCGCAGACCGCATCGGCGAGGGCCTCTCCGCGGAAGCTCTGCTTGGCGCCCCAGGCAAGCGCCTCGTCAACCAGCGCGGCATAGGCCGGCGTCTCGACGGCCTTGAGGAGGAGACTGGGATTGGTCGTGCAATCCTGCGGCTTAAGCCGGCGCACCGCCTCGATGTCACCGGTATCGGCGACCACTACGGTCATCTTCCGCAGATCGTCGAGTTTCGTCGATGTTGCCAACGCCGAAGCCATTACGCTTCTCCCTCAAACATAAGATATGGTGTTGCCGTGCTTCATAGTCCAATCCGACGCCCTTGTCCCGGCTCAAGCCGCGTCAATTGCCCGGTTAGAACAATACAGAAGTGTTGCATTCGACCTACAGCTTCTGCGCGATGGGCAGGCTAGCGTGCTTTTTGGCGTGGCCACCGGGGGCACCGCCTTTCTATTCAGGCAGCTCATGGTCACGCGTTCCCAATCCACGGTACTCGACCCAGCGGCAGATGCGGCAGCCCTCCTGCGGCGCATAGGTTTCGCCTTGCTGGTGGTGGCCGTGCCGGTCGCGGCGCTCGTGACGCGCCGCGCCGCCGTGATCATGGAACCGATCGGTGTCGCCCTTCTCGTCATGGCAGCGCTACTCGACGGGCAGGCCCGCGTACTTGCGACGGTTCGTCGCATCGTCACCTCACGCGCCGGCCTTGCCGTCCTGATGCTGGTGGGATGGGCCGCCCTCTCGCTGATCTGGACACGCTTCCCGAGCACCGGCGGCAACAAGCTCATCAACATTCTCGGCGCGATCGTGCTGGCGCTCGCCGGCACCGCCGCCCTTCCGGAGCGAGTGCGGGCGTCGAACCTCTATCTCACGGGCATCGGCGTCGCGGCAGCGGCGGTGCTCGCGATCATCCTGGCCATGATCGGCCAGTCCGATGACGATCCCGATGCGGCAGCCAGCCTCGGGCGCGGCCTTGCGGGCCTTGCCTTGATGATCTGGCCGGCGCTGGCTTGGCTTGTCTCGCGCCAGCGCAACATGCTGGCGCTCGCGCTGTCCGCCGTCTCGGCCGTTGCCATGGTAGCCGGGGCTGTGCCGATGGCCATCCTGGCCTTCGCGCTGAGCGCCTTCGTCTTCGGGCTGACCTCGATCCGCCCGAAAATCGGCATCCGGGTGGTATCATGGGGCATGGCCGGAATTGTCCTGGCCGCGCCCTTCATGCCATTCGTGCTGCAGCCGCTGGTCAAGCTCGCCTTTGGCGTGGCGCATCCGTGGACGGAGACCATGCGCGCCTGGACGAGCATTGTGCGCGCCGATCCGCTGCGGCTGATCACCGGCTACGGGTTCGACGCGAGCCTGCGTGGCCGCGTCGCCGGAGAGATCCCCGTGACCGCCCCGACCGGCCTGCCTTTCGAGATCTGGTATGAACTCGGGTTGGTCGGTGCCGTTTCCCTGGCCCTGGCGCTCGGCTGGGCGGCACAACGCGCAGCCGCCGCCCATGCGGTCCTCGTGCCCGGCATAACGGCGGCGTTGACGGCGGGTTTCGTGCTGGCCTGCCTCGGCGCCGGCACGGCGATTGCCTGGTGGGTCACGACCATGAGCATCACGGCCATTGCTTTCGTTGCCATCGAGCGCGGGCAGTTCCGCACCAGCCGGCCGAAAGCGCGGCTGTGGATGGCGGCCAACGATCGCTGAGGGCGGCTCCGCCCGAGACGTCGAAGCGTATGGTGTGGAACGCCGCATTGCGGTATCCCTCAGGGCATGAGCGATGCAGCCCCTCTGAAGCCCGGTGACCACGTTTTCCTGGTCGACGGCTCCTCCTTCGTGTTCCGCGCGTATTTCCAGTCCATGAACCAGGACAGGAAATACAACTATCGTTCCGATGGCCTGCCCACGGGCGCGGTCCGGCTGTTCTGCACGAAGCTGTTCCAGTTCGTGCGCGAGGGCGCCGTCGGCACAATGCCGACCCATCTCGCCATCATCTTCGACAAATCAGAGAACTCTTTCCGCAAGGAGCTCTACCCGCTCTACAAGGCGAACCGCTCGGAACCGCCCGAGGACCTCATCCCGCAATTTCCACTGATGCGGGAGGCCGTGCGGGCCTTCGGCCTGAAGCCCGTGGAGCAGGACCGCTATGAGGCGGATGACCTCATCGCGACCTATGCCAAACAGGCGACCGCCGCTGGCGCGGACGTGCTCATCATTTCCGCCGACAAGGATCTGATGCAGCTGATCGGGCCGCGCGTCGCCATGTATGATCCGGCGTCCGGCACACAATCCAAGGGCAGCTTCCGCCCCGAGCGGCGCATCGGCCTTGATGAAGTGGTGGATTATTTTGGTGTGACGCCGGACAAGGTCGTCGATGTCCAGTCCCTGGCCGGCGACTCGACCGACAACGTGCCCGGCGCGCCCGGCATCGGCATCAAGACCGCAGCCCAGCTCATCAGCGAGTACGGTGACCTGGATGAACTTCTCGCTCGCGCCGGCGAGATCAAGCAGCCGAAGCGACGCGAGACCCTGACCAATCCGGAGATCGTCGAGAAGATCCTGATATCCCGGCAACTCGTGTCCCTGGTTACCGATGTCGCGGTCGAGACGCCGCTGACCGATCTCGGCCTCGTCGAGCCTGACGCCGCGCCCCTCGTCTCGTTCCTCAAGGCGCTGGAATTCACGACCATCACGAAGCGTGTGTCCGAGCTCTACGGCGTCGACGCAGCGGAAATCGAGCCGGACGCCCGGCTGGCCGTGGGAACCGGCTCAATCTGGAGCGGGGCCGGGGCCAGCGAAGCGACCGGCAACAATGACGCGGGCGCCGCTACGGCTGGAGCCTCGGCGCCGGCAGCAGCAGCCGCGCTCGCACCGTCAAACGCAGCAACCCCTTCCCGCCAAAGCGATGCCGGGTCGGCGACTCCCGCAGACCTCGCCGCCAAGCGCGCGGGCGAAGCGCTGGCCACGCCGGTCAATCGCGACGCCTACGAGACGGTCATGACGCTTGAGCGCCTTGACCAGTGGGTCGCCATGGCGCGGGAGGCCGGCCGCGTGGCGATCGACACGGAGACGACTTCGCTCGACGCCATGCAGGCGGATCTGGTCGGTATCTCTCTCGCCGTGATACCTGGGCAGGCCTGCTACATTCCCTTGCAGCACAAGGCCGAGGGCGGCGACGGACTGTTCGGCGGCGGGCCTTTGCCGGGACAGATCCCCATCACCGAGGCCATCGCCCGGCTGAAGCCACTGCTTGAGAGCCGGGACGTTCTCAAGATCGGGCAGAACCTCAAGTATGACTGGCTGATCTTCAGTCGGCACGGAATCGCCATCAGCGCCTATGACGACACGATGCTGATGTCCTACGCGCTGGACGCTGGGCGATCCGGGATAGCGGGCCACGGGCTCGATGCCCTGTCCGAGAAGTTCATCGGCCATACCCCGCTCGCTTTCGGAGACGTTGCTGGCAAAGGCCGCAATGCCATTACGTTCGACCGCGTGGCCATCGACAAGGCGACGGCCTATGCGGCGGAGGACGCGGACGTCGCGCTCCGGCTCTGGCAGGTGTTCAAGGCGCGTCTCGTCGCGGAAGGCAAGACGACCGTCTACGAAACGCTGGAACGGCCCCTTCTCGGGGTCCTCGCCCGAATGGAAGGGCGCGGCATCGCCATCGATCGCCAGATTCTCTCCCGGCTCTCGGGCAGCTTCGCCCAGACACTCGCCGGGCTGGAAGAGGAGATCTACGAGCTTGCCGGCGGGCGCTTCACCATCGGTTCGCCCAAGCAGCTCGGCGACATCCTGTTCGGCAAGATGGGGCTGCCGGGTGCCAAGAAAACCGCGACGGGGCAATGGAGCACCGGCGCGAGCGTTCTGGAGGACCTCGCCGCCGAAGGGCATGCCCTGCCGGTGAAAATCCTGGAATGGCGCCAGCTTGCCAAGCTGAAGTCCACCTATACGGATGCCCTCCCCGGCTATGTGAACCCGCAGACACATCGGGTGCACACCTCCTATTCGCTGGCGGCGACCACGACGGGGCGGCTGTCATCCTCCGAGCCGAATCTGCAGAATATTCCCGTGCGCACGGAGGAAGGCCGCAAGATCCGCACCGCCTTCGTCGCGACGCCGGGCATGAAGCTGATCTCGGCCGACTACAGCCAGATCGAGCTGCGTCTGCTCGCCCATATCGCCGACATCCCGCAGTTGCGAAAGGCCTTCTCGGACGGCATCGACATCCATGCGATGACCGCCTCCGAGATGTTCGGCGTGCCGGTTGAGGGCATGGACCCGATGATCAGGCGCCGGGCCAAGGCCATCAATTTCGGTATCATCTACGGCATCTCGGCCTTTGGCCTCGCCAACCAGCTCAGCATTCGGCGCGAGGAGGCCGGCGCCTATATCCGCAAATATTTCGAGCGTTTCCCCGGCATTCGGGAATACATGGACCAGACCAAGGCGTTCTGCCGCGAGAACGGCTATGTGACGACCATCTTCGGCCGCGTCTGCCACTACCCCGACATCAAGTCCTCGAATCCGTCGCAGCGTGCCTTCGTGGAGCGTCAGGCGATCAACGCGCCACTCCAGGGCTCCGCCTCGGACATCATCCGCCGCGCGATGGCGCGCATGGAAAAGGCGCTCGCGGACGCCGGGCTTTCCGCCCGCATGCTGCTGCAGGTTCACGACGAACTGGTGTTCGAGGTACCGGAGGCCGAAGTCGAGGCCACGCTGCCGCTGATCCAGGGCGTGATGGAACAGGCGCCCCTGCCGGCGGTCGCACTCAAGGTGCCGCTGCATGTGGATGCGCGCGCGGCGTCGAATTGGGAAGAGGCGCATTGATGGCGCCTCCGGCACCCACTCAGCCGGCCCGCTAGGCGGGCCGGCCCCGACGACGCGCGCATCATGCCCCCCCCCCCCCCCCCCCCCCCGGCCCCGCGGGGGGGCCGGCCCCGACGACGCGCGCATCATGCCCTTCAATTCGCCGGTCTTTCTCTTCCTCTTCATTCCGCTGGTGATTGCGCTCAACGCCGCCTTGCCGGCCGGCTGGCGCAATGCCTTCCTCGTCGTCGCCAGCATCTTCTTCTACGCCTGGGGCGAGCCCGTCTTCGCACTGGTGGCGATCGCTTCCAGTCTCATCGACATGGTCTTTGCCGAGGCCATCGTCCGCAGCCGCCAGCCGCGCCTGCGCAAGCTCTGGCTGACGCTCGGCGTTTCGACCAATCTCGGCCTGCTGATTTACTGCAAATACACGGGCTTCCTCTTCGACAACCTGCATGCCCTGCTGGTGACGATGGACGTGCCCCGGCCGGAGGTGATCCTGCCGCTCGGCATTTCCTTCATCGTCTTCGAGAAGATCACCTATCTCGTCGATGTCTATCGCGGCGTATGCGGCACCGCGCGCTCGATCCGCGACTACCTGCTGTTCGTCTTCCTGTTTCCCAAGCTCCTCGCCGGCCCCATCCTCAAGTTCCACGAGATGAAGGGCCAGATCGAGCATCACCGGCTGACGCTCAACGACGTGGAGGAAGGAGCCTTCCGCTTCCTGCAGGGCCTCGCCAAGAAAGTCCTGATCGCCGACCAGGTCGCGGTTCTCGCCGACCAGATCTTCGCCATGCCGACGAACGAGCTCGGCTTCGCGACCGCCTGGCTCGGCGCGCTCGCCTTCACGGTACAGATCTACTTCGATTTTTCCGGCTACACGGACATGGCGATCGGGCTTGCCCGCATGCTGGGTTTCCGCCTGCGCGAGAACTTCAACCAGCCCTATCTGGCGGTGGGCTTCGCCGATTTCTGGCGGCGCTGGCACATCTCGCTGTCCACCTTCATCCGCGACTACCTCTATGTGCCGCTCGGCGGCAATCGCGTGCCGCCCTGGCGCGTCTACCTCAATCTGTGGATCTGTTTCCTCGCCTCGGGCCTGTGGCACGGGGCGAGCTGGACCTTCGTGATCTGGGGGGCCTTCCACGGGCTGTTCGTCTCGGCGGATCATTTCGGAATGAAACGCGTCTGGCCCTTGCTGCCGCGCGTGGCCGGCATCGCCATCACATTCCTGCTTGTGGTCGTTGGCTGGGTCCTGTTCCGCTCCGTCAGCCTCGCGCAGGCGGGAGGTTTCCTGGCCGCCATGGCGAGCCCCTGGACCGATGGGACCGCGCCCCTGCCGCGCCTGCAGCTGGACACCGCCTTATGCCTCGCGGCCGGCCTGGTGCTGTCCTTCCTGCCACTTGGGCCGATGCAACACCTCGGACGCCGCGTTCTGGCACGTGCCCTGCCCGTCGCGCAGCAACTCGTGATGCTCTGTTTTGCCATCTGGGCCTTCGGCAGGGTCTTTACGGAGACCTTCAAGCCGTTCATCTATTTTCGGTTCTGACAGCGGAGAAACGCTTGAAGTCGATGGCCCGCCACTGGTTTCTGATCGCGGTCGCGCTCGTGATGCTGGCGCCGGCGGCCGCCATGGTGGCGCGGGCCATCCCGCTCAAGGGACCACAGCGCTTTTCCGTCGCCAAACTCGCCGGCGCCACGCCCGAGCTGCCGCCGATCGAGCCGAGCCTTGCCGCGCTGCGCTCGGGCGCGTTGCAAACAAGTGTCGCGGCCGCTCTCACGGAGCGCATGGGCCAGCCGCGCGAGACATTCATCCGCATCAACAACGGCATGGCCTATGCGCTCGGCCGCAGCACGGTCCCGAGCATCGTCATCGGCCAAAACCGCATGCTCTACGAGACCACCTATATCGACGACTGGTGCGGGCGCGGCACGCCGATCGATGCCGAGGGCCAGGCCGCGCGTATCGCCCGCATCGCAGCGACTGTCGAGCGGGCGGGGAAGGCTTTTGTCTTCATCATCAGCCCGAGCAAGGTCGCCCTCTATCCCGATTCACTTCCAGAGCCCTGCACGCCTGCCGCAAGCCGCGACTACAACCGGCTGCGCGCCGCGCTTGCCCCTTACGACGTGCGTGTCGTCGACGGACACACACTCGCGCAGGCGGCGAAGGCCTCCCAGGACCTGCCGGTCTTCAACCGCGATGGGATCCATTGGAACGACCTCAGCGTCTATCCGGCCATCCGCGATACATTCGCCGTTCTCGGGGAGCAACTCGATACCCCGCCGCGCCAACTCACGCTCAGCCGCGTGGAGGTCGACCGCTGGCCGTTCGACGATGAGGATGACCTCGCCCGGCTCCTCAACCTGCCGGTCACACTTCCGGTCTATCCCTCGCCGCACGGGCGTTTCACCACGTCAGCCGAGGGAACGCCGCCACGGCTCCTGGTGGTGGGTTCCAGCTTCATGTGGCAATTCCTGCGCATCCTGTCGATGAATCGCGCGCTCGGCGACAGCAAGTTCTATTTCTATTTCAGCCGCATCGTCGACTTCCGGGACGGCGGTGTCCACGAGTCCAGGGTGCCATTCCAGGCGGCGCCCGACCTCCCCAGGAGCTTGCCGAAAACGGATGCCGTGGTCCTCGAGGCCAATGAAACGGCGCTTGGCTCGCCGCATATCGAGGCCTTCGAGAACGCACTCGCGTCCCTCACCGGTAAAGGCACCAACGGCCGCCTGCCCGACCCTTGAGGCGGGCTCGTTCCAGCGCGAGCGTGTCTTTCGACGCTTTCGCAACGCCCCAGAAAATGCCATAAGAATCTGAGACATAGCGGGGCTTGGAGACAGGGAGCAGGTTTATGAGCTGGGTGATCCTCGCCATTATCGCCGGTTTGGTGTTCTATGGCATTACGACCTACAACGGCCTCGTCGGGCTCCGGCAGCGCGTCAATCAGGCTTTCGCTGACATCGACGTCCAGCTCAAGCAGCGCCACGATCTCATCCCGAATCTCGTCGAGACCGTGAAAGGTTATGCCCAGCACGAGAGCGCCACATTCGAGGCGGTCGTCGAGGCGCGCAACAAGGCCATCGCGGCGCAGGGCCCGCAGCAGCAGGCGGCCGCCGAGCAGCAGCTCTCCGGCGCGCTCGGCCGGCTCATCGCGCTCGGCGAGGCTTATCCCGACCTCAAGGCAAGCGCCAACTTCCAGCAGCTCCAGAACGACCTGTCGGATGTCGAGAACAAGCTGGCCTCGGCCCGACGCTTCTTCAACAATGCGGTCAGCGAATACAACGCCTCGATCCAGGCCTTCCCGGCCGTTCTCTTCGCGCCGCAGATGGGCTTCACGCCACGCGAGTTCTTCGATGTCGGGCCGGAAGCCCGGCAGACGCTGGATGTCGCGCCCACCGTCAAGTTCTGACAAAGGCCCGCCGGGTCGCATTCAGGGCCGCGCCTTATGCAAGCCTTCGGCCTTTATACCCACATCCGGGCGAACAGGATTCGCTCCGGCTTCCTGCTCGTCGGACTGTTCCTGCTTGTCTATGTGATGGTCTTCGCGGGGGCTTTGATCGTCGAGGCCTTCGCCTATGACGAGCCGCCGCTCGACGTCATGTTGGCGCGCGCCTTCCATGATCTGGTCGCGGCCTTTCCCTGGGCGACGATCGCCGCGCTGGTCTGGCTGTTCATCGCTTATCAGTTCAACCGTGGGCTCATTGCGCTCGCGACCGGCGCCCATGCCGTGACGCGCCAGCAGGAGCCGAAGCTCTATCAGCTTCTGGAGAACCTCTGCGTCTCGCGCGGCCTCACCATGCCGCGGCTCTACATCATGGAGAGCCCGGTTCTCAACGCCTTCGCCTCCGGCATGAACGAGAAGCAGTATGCGGTGACCGTGACGCGCGGCCTGATGGAGACGCTCGACGACCAGGAGATGGAAGCCGTGCTGGCGCATGAGCTGACCCATATCCGCAACGGCGACGTCCGCCTCATGGTGATCGCGGTGGTGATCGCCGGCGTCATCTCCTTCTTCGGCGAACTGCTGTTTCGCGGCCTCACCCGCATGTCATTCGGCGCGGCGCGGCCGCGGCCGCAGCGCAGTTCCTCGGACGGTGACCGGAAGGGCGGCGGGGGTGCGGCCTTTGCCGCCATCCTGATCGCACTGGCCCTGATCGCCCTGTCCTGGCTGCTCTCGCAGGTCATCCGCTTCGCGCTGTCACGCTCGCGCGAGTATCTCGCCGATGCCGGTGCCGTGGAACTCACCAAGAACCCGGATGCGATGATCTCCGCCCTGCTCAAGATCGAGGGCCGCGGCGAATTGCCAACGGCGCCCTCGGCTGTGATGGAGATGTGTATCGACAACCCGCGTTCGGGTTTCACGGATCTCTTCGCGACGCATCCCTCGATTGCGTCGCGCGTCGACCGGCTGGTGCGCTTCGGCGGCGGCCGCATGCCGGAGTTGCCGCCGCCCGCAAATGCCACCGATGGCGGCACGGAAGCGAATTCCGAGCCTCATGCAGGCCCCTGGGGTACCGCCTTGCCGGGCAATGCCTCCCAGCAGCCCGCACCCGGGCCATCCCCTTCTCCATCTCGAGGCTCGATCCCACGGGGACCTTGGGGACCACTCTTCCCGCCCGGCGGTGGGGGGCGCTGACGTCTCCGGGTCCCGGTCGACGCGTTATTCGGCCGGCGAGAGCACAGGCTTCGGCCCGAGACGGAAGGCCGCCGGCCGCACGAAGAGGAAATCGAGCCAGGTTCCACGGATGAGGCGCGCGAAGATCAGCGGGGTCACGACCGCAGCGGCGGTGACGAGGAACGCGCCCCAGCCGACGCCGATGACATCGAGCGCGCCGGTCTTCATCAGCAGGACGCGCGTCACGGCCATCGGCAGGAAGAAGGCGAGGTAGATGACGATGGAGTTCTCGCCGCAATAGCGCAGCGCTTCCCCCTTGCTGACCGAGACGAGCAACGCCGCGACGGTGATGATCGCCGCGGCGCCCGCGACGCCAAGCACGAGGCTCAAGACCGGCAGGCTGGCGAAGGTCGGCAATCCCTCGACCGGGCTCGCGCTGAAGGCGAAAAAGCCGTTGACGAGTGCCCAGACGGCCAAGCCCCCGATAGCCGCCAGACGGTGCTTCGGCACCTGCGCGGCGAAGCGGAAGATCATTGGCGCGCAGAGATAGCCGACAAGGAAGTAGACCCAGCGCTCGCAGAACTCATCGATGACGGTCCAGCCGGTCGCAACGGGCGCAATCTCCAGCGCCGCGGCAGCCGCCAGGAGGAGGATGCCCGGCACGCCTTTGAGGAGCTTGGTGACCACCGACAATACGGCAAGCAGGTAGACGAACCAGAGCGTTCCGAGCGGTTCGATGAAGCCGAGCAGGAACAGCCGGGCGAATTCGACCGGGTTGCCCTCGGCCATGCCCCAACCCTTCATGCCGAACTGGATGATGTACCAGAGCACGTAGAAATAGACGAAGTGCAGCACCCGCTTGTCGCCGTAGCTGCGCCAGTCGCGGTCGATGACGCGCGCGAGGAAGAGGCCGGAAAGCAGGAAGAAGTCCGGCATGCGGAACGGCCGCGCGAACACGACGATCGTATTCATGAAGCCTTCGCGGCCGGCGGCATATTCGAGCCCGAGCGTCGAATGCATCATCACGACGAGGATGATGCAGATGCCCTTGGCAATGTCGACCCACGCGACGCGCCCCGGCGCCGGCAACGTCCCACTATGTCCATTCAAGCCAGCCAAGGCAGCCTCCGTGATACAGGACAGTTCCAGCTTGGCACAGGCCGGTTAAGGGAACCGCTGCATGGTGCCGCTGAAACTCACGGGAGCAAGAGATGTGCCGGTTGGGAAGGATGCCTTTACGACGAGGTTCTCCGTCTGTCACGTCCCCTCACCCCGGCCCTCTCCCCCGCTGGGGAGAGGGAGAGCGGCTGGCATCGTTCGCCTTGGAGCAAAGGGTAGCCGTCACGAGGACAGCCGTCTAACCTCTCCCCGGCGGGGAGAGGTCGCGCCGAAGGCGCGGGTAAGGGGGGAGATCCATCGATGAGAAAGGCGATCGTCCGGGCGCGGCAGCTGCGCGCAAATCAGACCACCCCGGAAGAAAAGCTTTGGCACGTTCTGCGCCAACGCAAACTGAATGGCCGCAAATTTCGTCGCCAGCATCCCATCGACCGCTTCATCGTCGATTTTGCCTGCATCGAGGCGAAGCTCGTCATCGAGGTGGATGGTGCAACCCACTCAACCGCCGCGGAGATATTTTACGATCGAAACCGCAAGGCCATTCTGACGGCCGCCGGCTATGAGGTGCTGCGGATCGGCAATGCGGACATATATGAGAGCGTGGAGTTTGTCCGCGAAACCATTCTCGCCGCTCTGGAGCGTCGGGGAACATGGTAACCCTCACCCACGCCTGAGGCGTGACCTCTCCCTCAGGGAGAGGTGAAGGGTGGCGCTTCACCGGAAAGCTTCAACACGCGACAGGCGATCGTTGGCGTCCCTTCTCCCCGGCGGGGAGAAGGACAGGATGAGGGGAGCTCCACCGATAAAGTCCCCTCACCCGCGCCTGCGGCGCGACCTCTCCCACAGGGAGAGGTAAAGGGTGGCGTCAGCCGCGCTTGAACGAGTTTACGTCGCGGACGGCGCCGCGTGCGGCGCTTGTGGCGAAGGCGGCATAGGCCTTGAGAGCCGTCGTGACGTTACGCTTACGCGGCGCCGCGGGATGCCAGCCGGCCGCGCCCTTGGCGTCCATCGCGCGACGACGATGCGCCAACTCCTCATCGGAGACGGCGAGGTGGATGCCACGGTTCGGGATGTCGATCTCGATGATGTCGCCATCCTCGACGAGGCCGATCGTGCCACCTTCCGCCGCTTCCGGCGAGACGTGGCCAATCGAGAGGCCGGATGAACCACCCGAGAAGCGACCGTCAGTCACGAGAGCGCAGGCTTTGCCAAGGCCCTTCGACTTCAGGTAGCTCGTGGGATAGAGCATCTCCTGCATGCCGGGCCCGCCGCGCGGCCCTTCGTAGCGGATGAGCACGATGTCGCCCGCCTTGATCTTGCCGCCAAGAATGCCCTCGACCGCCGCGTCCTGGCTCTCGAAGATGCGCGCGGGACCGGAGAACTTCAGGATCGACTCGTCCACACCCGCCGTCTTCACGATACAGCCGTCCTCGGCGAGGTTGCCGTAGAGCACCGCAAGACCACCATCCTTGGAATAGGCATGCTCGGCATTACGGATGACGCCCTTCTCGCGGTCGATGTCGAGATCTTCCCAACGGCTCGCCTGGCTGAAGGCGACCTGCGTCGGCACGCCGCCCGGCGCTGCGCGGTAGAAGTCGCGCACCGTCTCGCTCTCAGTCCGCACCACGTCCCAACGGTCGAGCGCGTCGGACATCGTCGGGGCGTGAACGGTCGGCAGATCGGTGTGAATGAGGCCCGCGCGGTCGAGCTCGCCGAGGATCGCCATGATGCCGCCGGCGCGATGCACGTCCTCCATGTGAACATTGGCAACGGCGGGCGCCACCTTGCACAGGCAGGGCACACGCCGTGACAGCCTGTCGATGTCGTTCATCGTGAAATCGACCTCGCCCTCGTGAGCGGCGGCGAGCAGGTGAAGCACCGTGTTCGTCGAGCCGCCCATGGCGATGTCGAGCGTCATGGCATTTTCGAAGGCCTTGAAGCTCGCGATGGCGCGCGGCAGCACCGCGGCATCGTCCTGCTCGTAGTAGCGGCGAGCGAGATCGACGATCAGATGCCCGGCTTCCACGAAAAGACGCTCGCGGTCGGCATGGGTGGCAAGGGTCGAACCGTTGCCGGGCAGTGCGAGGCCGAGCGCTTCGGTCAGGCAGTTCATCGAATTGGCGGTGAACATGCCGGAGCAGGAGCCGCAGGTCGGGCAAGCCGACCGCTCGATGATCTTGACGTCTTCATCGGACACATTGTCGTCGGCGGCGGCGACCATGGCGTCGACGAGGTCGAGCGCCTTCTTCTTGCCGCCGAGCACAACCTTGCCGGCCTCCATCGGCCCGCCGGACACGAAAACGACCGGAATATTGATGCGCAGGGCGGCCATCAGCATGCCGGGGGTGATCTTGTCGCAGTTGGAAATGCACACCATTGCGTCGGCACAGTGCGCATTGACCATATATTCGACGGAATCCGCGATGATTTCTCGCGACGGCAGACTGTAAAGCATGCCGTCATGACCCATGGCGATGCCGTCGTCGACGGCGATCGTATTGAACTCCTTGGCGACGCCGCCCGCCTTCTCGATCTCGCGGGCGACGAGCTGGCCAAGATCCTTGAGGTGTACATGGCCCGGCACGAACTGGGTGAACGAATTCACGACGGCGATGATCGGCTTGCCGAAATCGGAATCCTTCATGCCCGTGGCACGCCACAGGCCACGCGCGCCGGCCATGTTGCGGCCGTGGGTCGTAGTGCGAGAACGATAGGTTGGCATAACGCAGTGTCCTTGGGCGCCCTTCCACCCGACAGTCAGTTGCCGAGCGATGGGCGAATTATAGAGCAATTCCACTTCTCTTTAGCGCATTGCCGCAAGCTGCGCATCCCTTGCGATCTGCCGCAGCGGCATAGCCGCCCTGCCCCGAACGGGACCGAGCCATGCACAGCCCGGCTTGCGATCCGCCCCGCCCACCATCATAACGTGCGCAAACAGGCCAGCCTTGAGCCTCCAGCCGGGCCATCGCCACTCTGTGATACGAACGCGGCAAGGATGCATGCAAGACAACGACGCTGAATCAGTGGCGGACCTTGACGAGGCATCGCCCGCGAAGCGCACTGCAGACACGTCCGCAGCCGATCGCAACGTGCCGGCGGCGCAGGCGCCTCGCGATCGGGAAACGACGGCGGACCGGCGGCGGCGGCGGCTCTCCATCATCGGCACCGTCCTGAGCGCAGCGCTGTTCCTTGGCTCCTTCGTCGTGCTGTGGCGCATTCTCGGCACGATCGATCTCAATGAATTGTCGACGGCCTTCCGCTCCGCCAGCCAGAGGCAGATCACGATCGCGATAGCCCTGACCGCGGTGAGCTATCTGCTGCTGACGGGTTACGATTACGTGGCCCTGAAACAGCTCGGCGAGCGCATCGCCTATCGCATCACGGCCTTCGCCTCTTTCACGAGCTATGCCATCTCGTTCACCCTCGGCTTTCCGCTGGTGACGGGCGGCACCGTGCGCTACTGGGTCTATTCCCCGCATGGCATCAAGGCCGTGAAAATCGCGAGCCTCACGGTCATCGCGGGCATCACGTTCTGGCTCGGCATGAGCGTCGTGCTGTCCTGGAGCCTCGTGCGCCACGCGGCGGAGGTATCGGTTCTCGCGAAAACAGGCCTCAGCCTGACCCAGCTTGCCGGAGTGGCGGGCTTCGCAGCGCTCGCGGCCTATTTCATCTGGGTCACGCTGAAGCACCCCGTGGTGAACGTGCGCGGATGGCGGCTGGAATTGCCCCGGGCGAGGCTCTCGCTCATCCAGATGCTGATCGGCGCCGGCGACGTCTGCGCCGCGGCGGGCGTGCTCTTCGTGCTGCTTCCGGGTGGCCACGGCCTCAACTACGAGACCTTCCTCGCCGTCTATGTCGTCGCGTGCATGCTCGGCATCGCAAGCCATGCGCCCGGCGGCATCGGCGTTTTCGAGGCGACCATACTGATCGCGCTCGACCGTCTGCCGACAGGAGGCGTTCTCGGCGCACTCCTTCTCTTCCGACTGCTCTATTATCTGGTGCCGTTCGTCATCGCCCTGACGATGCTCTTCGTTCATGAGGCGCGCCGGCGTGTCAAGCGCGCCAACGGCAAGGCTGCCCGACCGGCTTCCCAGTGAAACTGTCACAAATCTCGCCAATAATAGATTATTTCCGTCCTGCTTTGCACGCGGGCGAAAAGGGATGACTTGGAAGGTGACAGGGATGGCGGATGGCGGAGATACCACGAGACGGGACAGGTCGCTGTCCCTCAGCGCCCGTGGCGTCGCCATCTACACGGCCCTCATCGCCGTCGGCATTTTCTCGCTGGCGGCGATCCTTGGCGATGGCTCACTCATGTGGACGGCCGGTGCGGCGGTCCTGACGCTGGCGGCGGCCTTCGCGCTATTTCGCAACACCACGCCTCTCCAGCAACGCCTGAAGGCACCGGCCAAACGGCGAGACAAGGGCATTCCACCGGCGGCGGTGCTTGCTGCCTTGCCGGAACCCGTCGTCGTCGTCGACAGGCGCAGCCTGGTCACCGGCATGAACGCTGCGGCCAAAACCATGTTGCCGGGGCTACGCGAGGCGACCCCGCTCTCCTTCGCGCTGCGTTCGCCGGACGTG